>CAMLRX010000056.1 GCA_946482545.1 uncultured Flavihumibacter sp.
GCCCGCAGCGTGGTGATTCCCGGCACGTATACCAAGAAGTTCCCTGCCGGCGAATACCAGGTAGGATGCGCGCTGATTATTGGACAACGCAAGCCCAGTACCGACCTGAAAACATCGCTGAACGACGCATTGCGCGATTTCAACGTAGCCGTTTAAAAATATACGCGGAAAAATTTTGCAGAAATAAAAATCCGCTTACCTTTGCACTCCCTAACTGAAAACGCGGGGTGCTAAGGAGCCCAGGTGGCGAAATTGGTAGACGCACCGTCTTCAGGTGGCGGCGCCGCGAGGTGTGCTGGTTCGAATCCAGTCCTGGGCACTTAAAAAGGGTAATGTTTAAAAGCATTACCCTTTTTTATTTGTATCGCATGTAATCCACGCTCATACTCGATTCAGCCGAGGCGTAATGTTGCTGTATTGATCTGATCCCTCAACAGTTATCTTTACCGGGGGCACGTTTATAAATTATTTTGCCGTCCTGCTCTACATAGTCACCTGATATTATCGGAAAGGAATACTTTGGCGCGTAGGATACATTACGACTTCTTATCATAATTTTGTCGTCAACTTTAAGGTTATGCAACGGCAGGTGTTCAGCAAAATTTTCCGGCCCAAAACTCAGAATATATTCCTCACCATCAATCCTGACCATCAATCCGAAACCCAATCGTGAACCTGGGGGAAGCGCAAGAGAAGTTACGACAGCCTCCATACTGCCCCCCCCGTTGATGTGCTTCTTTATTTTTGCTGCGCAGGCAAGCACTTTCTCTCCCTGGGGAGACGCTTCCCATTCTTTGAACTTGATTCCCGCCGGAGTAGCCAACCATTCTTTCATTGCGGCATTCTTTTCCGCGGCGGTGGGTGGTTTCGGTGCCGGTTGTTCGGAAGATTCGGTTTTGATCTGGCGATTGGCAAATACGATTCCGCTTACTACAACCAGTGGTAAGATCAGGGCATAAATAGCTTTTTTCATTTTCTTGAAGATTTGATTGGTGTAAATCGATCTCCAGATAAATCGGATCCGTTGAAGAGAATTCTTTTGCTTTTCGAATCCTTTTTTAGCTGGCACAATAAAAGTACCCTGATTTATTGCAGCCTAAGGAGGTGGGATTGTAAATAAAAGTGTAAACATTGTAAAATCACATTGTGATATTATGCTTTTACAAGAAATTGCCTGTCCGTAAGGCAAAAACTGCGGTTTTACTATACCTGTGCCGGCCAGATAAAGAGATAGGTTCTTTTTACCCTCTTAATATCTTTTCCATTTTTTTACCTTTTGCCAATTCATCTACTAATTTGTCAAGGTATCTTACATTTCTTGTGAGGGTGTTCTCAATTTCCTCGATTCTGTAACCACAGATTACGCCTGTTATCAGTTGTGCGTTCGGATTTAGTTTCGCTCTGTCGAAAAAAACTTCAAAAGTCACTTTTTCATCAATCAGTTCCTGCAACTTTACGTTGTCAAATCCGGTTAACCAGGCGATGACCTGATGCAGTTCTTCTATGGTTCTTCCTTTTGATTCCACTTTGGTAATGTAGTGCGGATAAACGGAAGCAAAGGTCATTTTAGCAATTCGTTCGTTGTGTTTTTCGTTTTCCTTCATTTTATTGTTGCGGTGAATTGGCATTTAAGTTAAACAATAATTTAAATGCACGTATGAATTTCAACATTTTCCGTCCTGCTCATTTCAGCCTTTTAACTGCAAGTGAATGTATTTTATTTTCAGAATAAAAACCGAATAGCGGCATTAAAAATTCTTCACCAGTTCCGCCTTGATCTGCGGAATAACTTTGTCGGTGGTAGCGATAAATCGCTTCATCGAAGTGGTTGTTGGTATTACGCCGATCTCAATACGGAGCTTCCAGGGATTAACTTTAGCCTCATTGAGGTCCAGCAAGGCAGTAAGCGCTATATCACTGAACCAGTATACACTTTCATCCTGAAGCATAAAACGTTCTTTGATTTCCTCGTTTTTGGTTCCTGCAAATACACCATTCATATTGGTTCTCAAGGAAAAGAAGTTCTTAAAGAAAATGAACTCCATACCTGCCTTCCATTGAAGGGCTGTAGAACGTATTGGAAGCGTATCCGTCTGATTTCTTCTCAGGCTTTTTCCCAGAAAGAAAAAACTTGTATTGAATGCGAGGTCTGTTTTTGTTTTAGCTTCTTTTTTGATCATTTCCGGGTCATTAATCCGGAAACCCAGGCCCAGGTCCAGCGCAAAACCATAAGAACTCGCTTCCGGAACAAAGTAGTTGAGTGCGCTGTTGAAATTTGCGTTTTCTGTGTTCAGTCCGGTGAACAAGCGCATTTGTCCATATCCGCCCACCCCGTTTGTACCAAAAGATTTTTTACCGAATACAGCGATATCAGGTACGAAGGCGCCATCTTCCTGAAGTATTTTTTTAAAGCCGCCATAACCCATAAAATCTTTTTCGTTGGCGGTAACGGCTTCATACTTTTCAAGGATCGGGGCTGTTTTTTCTACCGCGTATTTGCTTTTTGCCGCATATTGATCGATTTCACTTTTCAATTCAGTTGCTGCTTCCACCACCTGATTCCTTGACAGTTCAAACCGTTTCATGAGGGGAACCAATGTAGTATCATGATAGCGGCTATTGATACCCGGCCCCATCGTTAAGATGCCCGAGAAAATCTTAATGGAATCATGTATAAGCGTGTTCTTTTTCAGCAGGTTCACAACCTTTGTATGCGCGGCTACCACATCTTTACTGAGGTCCCTGAATTCATCACGCAAATTACGAACCGACTTTCCTTCTTCCAGATTCAGTCCTAAATCAGAAAGTCTTTCCCAACGTGCCGAGTCTTTTCTGATTTCTTCCAACACAGTACCAGTATTTTCAAGGTTACGTTTCATTTCTTCATACTGTAACTGAAAAAACTTCCAGTTGAGCTGAAAATACGCAGAATCCTTTGCCAGCAATTTTTTGCTCATTTCACTCTCCAGGGCTTTTATAACAGTATTGGCTTCTTCCTCATTTTTTCTTATTGAAGCCTGCAGATTTCGAATATTGTCGCTTAATCCTTTATTTTTAGTTTGAAATTCTTTGAGTTTGTTCTGTGCGGCTTCCAGCCTTTTGATGTATTGCTGTATCTGATCCCTCAACTTCGTTCTTTCAGCATTTCCTTCTTCTGTTTTTAGGCTGTCATATAATCTTTTTAACCCTTCAGAAGATTCAATAGACTCTTTCAAAGCTTCTTGAACTTTCACTTCTTTGCCACTTATGCTCGATGACAGCTTATTTGCCTCTCCAACAAGTTCCTGGGTAAATTGTTTTTTCTTATTCAACTCTTTATCTGATATACTTTCTTCCTTAACTAATGTTCCAATCGCACGGATAGAGGTATCAATTGCAATGATTTCTACTGATGAAACCACTTTTACCGCACTGTCCCGGATTTTTGCGGAGCCTTTCATGGAGTTGATGTTTTGAAAATTCTGCCCCCAGCAGGGATCGATACTAAGCAGTCCACATACGCAGCAACACAGCAAATAAAATAGAAGTTTCATGTTGGAGAAATTTGAAGATTACTGATAATTGATCAGTTCCAAATTAGTCCGAAACCTCCTGTTTGCTGCCCGTATTTCCCCCGTTCCTCCCCGTGTTTTTTCCCGTATTTAATCCAGCACCACGAGTTTTCTCCGGATGGCTTCCAGCGCCAGTCCTACTCTGCTTTTTACATTCAGTTTTTCAAATAGGCTTTCCCTGTAACCATCAATGGTACGGGGTGCGAGAAACATTTCCGCGGCGATCTGGTGGTAAGTAAGATCGGAGCAGGCGAAGCGGAGGAAATCCCGTTCCCGTTCTGTAATGTGCAGTTCATCTTCCTTTTTCATGTTCACCATGATGCGCCGGTAATTGAGATTGAAGATGTCGGCATTGTAAAAACCATGCGTATGCACTTCGTGGAGCGCCTTTTCCAGTTCATCGGGATGTACATCTTTGAGGAGGTAAGCGCAACTGCCGGCCCTCAACATGCTCAGGATAGAATGATCATCTTCTTTCATAGAGAGGGCGACGCAGCGCGTAAGCGGATAACGTGCGGTTATTTCAGTTACGGTTTGCGGGCCGTTCATAACAGGCGTATTCACGTCGATCAGTGCCAGGTCCGGTGGTTCTTTTTGCAGGGCCATTATCTTGAGCAGTTCCGCGCCATGGAGCGCTTCTCCCACTACTTCAAAGCCCGGGAAACTCTGCACCAGCATGCTCAGCGATTTGAGGAACAACCTGTGGTCATCTGAAATAACAATTTTCAGTTTCATATATGTAGCGATTAGGGGGTTCTTTCAAGACACGCAACATAGGGCACTTCAATTGTTATGTATGTTCCTGAACCGGGAGCGGTAGCAATGTCCATCTTACCATTCAGCAAAGCAATACGATGGGTCATATTCCGCAAACCAAGTCCATGAGCTCCATTTGGATCGTACAAAAAACCTTTTCCGTTATCGTTAATGGTGATGACCAGTTTTCCATTGGCATCTACCGCTTTAAACCACAAACCAGATGCTTCAGAATGCCTGATGCAATTTTGCAACGCTTCCTGAACCACACGGAAAAGCATGATCTTCGAGGAAGCATCCAGCTCATTTTCACGAATAGCCATCTCAGCTTCCAATTCCAGCCCGGAAGCCGCACGCACGCGATCCAATTCGTTGCGGAGGTTCTCACTGAAATTGAACTGAAGCAACCATTCTGAATTCAGGGAACGGGAAAGAGAGCGGATATCTTCCAACGCTTTAGTCAAAGTTTCGGTAGCCGTGGAAAGGGAGGAAGGCACTTCCGGCAAACCGCGTTCTGTTATTACCAGTAATATTTTCGTGCTACTCAGGAGTTGCCCTACATTATCGTGCAATTCACGGGACACCTCTTCAAATGTCGCTTCCTGGGTTTCAAGTTGGGTTTTGAGGAGTTCACGGTGTTTTTCTGCCTGCAGTTTGAGTAATTCCTGGTTGTGCAGCAGGTTCTTTTTCTGGTGGAAGAGTAATGTAAAAACGACAATACCCACCAATACCAGGAATAGGAAAATTCCTGCTATTAATACCAGCATTAACTCTTTATACTCGTCCTGTACCGGCATACATAGGAATAGGTGAAAAATGAATACATTAATATATTCAAAATCTGCAATATTATATTAAGACTATCGCCTATTTTTTCATAATGCCTGATAATAAAGTTCAGTACTCCCAGGTAAGGCAGGTTGGCCGCATAGAAAAGCAACATCCCGGTTGCTATCCAGAATTCCGGCGAGGTGCTCAGGTGTACCAGTTTATCGGCATTGAACAATTCGTAGTACTGAAACACTGCGGCCATTACCGTAAAAACCGCGCCTGTAGTGGCCACATAACTGTTCCAGTTGTTCCAGTTAAAAATATACAGTTGTGTTCCGATCCAGATGAGCGGGAAAATTACCAGGAAAAAATTGATTGTTTTTCTGATAAAAGGCCGGGTAAGAATGGTCCGATAGTACCATGCGATCATCTGAAAAGCGATCAGCATATAAATATTATACACAGGATTATTTGTAACATGCCCCAGTTTCCGAAACAGGAATATGCTGTAAACTTCAGTGATTACAGATATACCCAATAGTACCGATAATATTTTAAGATGCTTTTCACCTTTTCTTTTCCAGATAAAAAGAGAAGTAAGAAAGGTTATTGCAAGGATAATGAAATAGACAATAAGTAACATAGGGCAGGATTTGGTTGAAATAAATACTAGGGTTCAAGGCCATTACCTCTGCATTCGTTGGGAACTCCGCCAGAGCCGGGAGGGCAAGGGTTACCGGTATCGAAGGATAAAATGCCAAATTTGGGAGCCTTTCCTGATATAAAAATATCTGCTGGAAAATCATCCAAGCTCTCCACAAAAATATCTTCCCCGTTCTTCTGAAGCGTAAACAATATTATAAGTCCGCCCCTGCCTTCCTGATCATTCACCAGGTAAGCCTTTAGTTTAATATCCAGCAATAGTTTAAGAAAATCAATAAACCATTGCCAAGATGTAATTTCATAAAAAACACTTCTTGTATCTTCTACACCATTACGCATCGAATCAGGTTTTCGGGCAAACTCATTCCGGTATTTGAACGACCATGGCTTTGCCTCCACTGTTGTCATTCTTGAATTACTGAAAGGATCAGGATTCCCAATGCCTACTAAAGTCTCATATTTATCTAATAGCACATAAGTATCAGCAACGTCTGTTTCAACAACCGGACAAACCAACAATTGAATAACTGCTTGTCCCTGCTGATTTTGAGGATCACTCACAAAATAAATTTTTATACCTTTTAAATTGGGGACTTGCTGCTTAAAAGTTTCACTAAGCCTGATTAGGCTGGAGATTGAGTACTCTGTATAAACACGTCCAAGGCGAGAGAGATGGTGAAAATGTTTATACTTTTTTGAAATTAGAAAATCACCGAACATTTTGAGAGCGGTTGCTCGTGGTACAAACATTGATTTATCTGACATAAAATTTAGGTTTTAGTACCTAAATCTCGCGCCCTTCCTTCTTTTACATCCGGGTATTTTTCCCGTATTTTAGATTAAAACAGGAATTCACCTCACATTATAATTTGAAAACTGCTCCTCAATAGGAATTTCTATTTTTCTTGTATCCCCATTATTCAGCATACGCTGTAAACTGCTCACCTCTTCTTTCAACCACCTCTTCATCCCCTCACTTGTATATACCGCGCAAAAAGTCTGGAAAAAACGACCATCATAAAAAGCATAAAATTCTTTGGCGGCCTTTTTATATTCTGTCACCAGAAGTTTCAATGTATCTATTCTTACCTCAGGCATATCACAAGCCAGCAACAAAATATCTTTATCCGGAAAGGCGTCATGCACGCTTGCCAGGCCCTGCAACGGACCTTCATAACTTGTATGATCCAGGATTATTTTAGAAGGGTCAATATACTCAGCATACGCCTCCGCCTGCTCCTGCCGCATGGAATATACCGTTTCCAGGCCCAGCGCTTCTGCAAGCGCTCCAACTACTTTAGCCTGAATAGTGCTCCCAACGGGTATCAGCCCCTTATCACGCCCCATACGGGTACTGAAACCGCCACACAATACAGCCGCCAGTAACTTAGGTTCCATATCAGTGTTTTTTATCGCTATGTCCCAGGTCTTTCTCCGGAGCTACCACATCACGCACCAACTGCTTCAGCTCCTTGATTTCGAGGAATCCGCCATGTTCCTTCCGGTCGAAAACCACCATATCGTCCACGAATAGAGTATACCGTCCATTTGTGTCCGAAGGCCTCAGTGTAACTTCACTTATTGCTCCGTCAAAAGTGGTGAGGAACTCCTGCGACATGTATGCCGCACGCAGCAGCCAGTGGCACTTCGGACAGTATTCAATGGTAATCTTAGGCAACATCTATAAAGGTTTTAAGATGGTTCAAATTCATAAATATGTTTCCCGGGATCACCTGTTTCCGCGTAACAATTACAGTTTCCTCCCCATACACCGGTGCCATCAGAAAAATGTTCGTATTTCCAGATGGGCACTTCGTGTTTGATGCGGTCTATGATGTACCTGTTCGCCTCATAAGCCTCCCTGCGGTGTGCACATGATGTAACCACCACCACGGCGCACTCCATTACGCCCACCTTGCCGGTTCTGTGTTGCGCAAGGGCAGTATTAAGTTTCCATTTCAAGGTGGCTTGCGCCAGGATTTCACCGATCATTTTTTCCGCAAGCGCCAGATGCGCCTCAAACTCCAATGCCACCACTTCTTTTCCGTGCGCCGAGTTTCTCGTCTCTCCGCTGAACAGCACCACCGCACCGGCATGAGGATGGTGCGCAGCGTTGAAGAATGCCGCGATATCTATTGGCTCCGCTGAAATATGCTCGTACTGCATAGCCTGATTTTTTTATCCGCCACTGCTTGGTGGCAGCACGGCTACCACATCATTTTCACGCAAGGCATAGTCTTCTCCTACTAATGTTGTTCCTACCG
Source organism: uncultured Flavihumibacter sp. (assembly GCA_946482545.1). Next base: position 8,006 of record CAMLRX010000056.1, read on the forward strand.
CAAAACGACAACTTTCCAGGATACCCGCCGAAGCAGGATTTCTACCCATCAGGTATCGTTTCAACGTCGCTACATCCGGAATGGCATCTTCCACCTGGAATGAAGCGGGAAAATGCTCCTTCAGTACCGCAAACACTTCGATCTCCATTGTTCTGTTTTATCCGCCGATAGACAGCATACTCAACGCGCTTCCTGTAAACCGAAGCGGTTGTTTCTGCACCAGGGCTTTTATCAATTGTGTTTCCAGTTCTTTTTCGTTCAACCCTACAATAGAAAATCCTTCATTATTGCTCAGGCAACCAAACACCTTTCCATCACTGCTTAACCGAAGCCGGTTGCAATCTGAACAGAAGGGCGCTGATTCATTGGCGATGATCCCAAACTCCTGCCCAAACGCCGTTTTCCAGTAAGTTGCCGTGGCGCCTTCCTTCCTGGGTAAAGCCATCAGAGGACCAGTGGCGGAAACCCGTTCCAGTATTTCATAGGAACTAAAGAACCGGTCGGCACCCTCCCTGAACAGATATCCCATTTTCATCAGTTCCAGGAACCTGAGCACGATTCCCTTCTCACGTGCATATTCCATTAAAGGAAGTACCTCACTGTCGTTGATCCCTTTCATAATCACCGCGTTCAGCTTCAACGGAATTCCGGCATCAAGCGTCGCATCGATGCCTTCCAGTACACGACTGCACTGATCCCGCCCACTCATTTTCCGGAACACTTCCTCATCCACCGCATCCAGCGATACATTCAATTCATCCAACCCTGCCACGGCCAGTCTCCCCGCGAGTTTAGGCAAAAGAAATCCGTTCGTGGTCATCTTCACAGCGGGCACTCCCGCGCATTTCAATTCATACACCAACTGTTCAATGCCTTCAAACAACAATGGTTCACCGCCAGTCAGCCTTACGGTGTCAAAGTTGAGCTTTTTGTGCAAGGACAAAATCAGTTCTTTCACCGGAACCGTACCGTTTTTACCCTGACCGCAACTACGTTTATTCACGGTGTCTTCTTCCTCATCCACACAATACACGCAGGCGAAGTTGCACCGGTCGAGCAAACTCACCCGGAGCGTGGAAAAACTTCTGCCATATTGGTCCGTTATCTTTATCACGCGAGGAATATTAGTTTATAAGATGCAAGCGCCAATACAAACGCGAGCAGGCTTCTGACAAATTTCGTGGAAAATTTCCGGCTCCCCAACCAACCGCCGATCAAGCCGCCGGTTACAGCCCCCAACATCCACCACCAGCCATACATGGGTATTTCATATACGCTCCATTCTACAGCGCCCAGACCCGCCGCTGAATTACATACGATGAATGCCGCAGATACCGCAGCAGCCTCTTTCATTCCCGCCCATCCCAATAAAAGCAATACGGGCGTAAGGAATATTCCGCCGCCAATATTCAAAAAGCCGGAGGCAAATCCGATAACAGCGCCTATCAGTAATGCAAGCGGAAAACTGAATGGACGCTCCTGCTCCTGCTTCACCCGCACAATTTCCGCCAGCCGCAGCACAGGATAGATCAGTGCAATGCCGAGCATCATCTTATACAAACGCGGCGGCACATTTACCATAGAGCCCAGGAACGCGAAGGGCACCGATGTGAGGAGAAACGGCCAAAGCATTTTCCAGGAAAAGTAACCGTTCGACCGGTATTGCAGAAACGAAGAACCCGCCACCAGGATGTTCATCAGCAAGACCAAAGGTTTGTACACCGGCATCGCAACACCACATAACGTGAACACCGCAATATACCCACTTGCACCGCCATGTCCAACGGCAGCGTATAAAAACGCCACAGTTCCCAGGAAAAAAACAATCAGCAACTCCGTGTTCATACGGTAAGTTCGGCCTCAAAATCCATTTCCACAAATTCAGTTTTCGCTGTTTCACAGGTTGGGCAGCAATAATTTTCAGGCAACAACGCGAACGCTGTATTGGGCGCTATGCCTTGCAGCGCATCTCCATACGCCGGATCGTATATGGTTTTGCAGTACAGACATTGGTGTACCATCTTTGAGGGCTGTTCCGCGACATGCTCATTGGTAGTGCTTTCGCGGTAAACACTATGATTGATCGCCTCTTCCCCGTGCTGCAATTCATAATAGTATTTACACAACGCCGAAAGGTAGGTTCCCATCTCCTCCTTTCCCACCCGGCTTCTGAACAATACCAATTCGCGGGTGTTCGGGTTAAAATCTTTGGTGTAAAGAATATCAAATTTATCGGACGCAGTTTTCGCCTTACCAGTCACTTCCTGGCGACGGATCACCACGGAACCTGTAAGTCCCGATTTAGGTTTTGTTTTAATAGCGAAACACAATCCATACGTCCGTAAGTCTTCCTTATCGAAATGGTGGACCATCATTCTTTTGAGTATCAACCCCTCGTCGCTGCCGTCTTCCACCATCCAGTTCAGTTCGTTGGAGGCATGGCGCACATTGATGCGGTGCTTACCCAGCACATAGTCCCAGCGGCGCCTGTCGGCCGGATTGATATTTTTGATGATGAGCGATTTCCAGGGTGTGATGCAGCACTGTGCCGAAAGTCCGGCCACATCTTCGAGGAACCCGAGCGGAAACGTTTCGTTTCTCCTGTAAATACCCAGCCAGGTTTGCTGCCCATACATATTAAACCCTTCGTAATAAGGCAACCTGAAATCAGGCAACTGCAATTCTTCCGTTGTCGGCTGGGTGATGAATTTTTTACGCGCTGACAACAAAGTTCCAAGCATTTCCCCTTTCTGCTGCGCATCCTCCAGCGAAGCGACTTCCTTAGTAGTAATCAGCTCCTCCAATTCCGCGCAAAGTGCAGGAATATCATAAGAATAAATCAGCACGGGCCATTGGTACAACTGATTCGATTTGGGGAAACGCACCCGCAGGTGCCAGTAATTGGGCAATGAAGCCGTGATAAAATTGAGATGCCCCGTAAAAAAAGGAACAAAACACTGGTCCTTATCCACCAGGTTTACTTTTAATTTCGGGCGGAAAGAGAAAGCATCCATAATATCCCGGTAGTCCCCTTCGCGCAGCCAGGCCGATTGATGAAATACATTTTCTGCCCCAAAAGAACTCACGATATTGGGATAGGTTTCTTCATTTACTTCAGCAAACAATTCGTGGTTCTGCAACTGCTGGCAACATGCTTCTGTTTTACCCACCGGCACTTTAAAAAATATTTGCTGACGGGTGCCGAAACGAAGGGCATCAGCGCCAGCCTCACGGGCAATGCGCACAATATTCAGCAGGTCCCCCGCAGGTATTACACCGCCGCGCTTGTTTATTTTAATGGTATTGAATTTACGGGCCATTACACGAGTTTTAAAGTTTCCGGTAAGGGAATTTGGTCCAGCATCTTATCCAGTATCCGTTGCACCTGTGGCCTGCAAGAGCCACATCCTGTAGCCGCGCCCGTGGTTTTACAAAGCGTGGGCATATCGGTACAGCCTTCGTTTATTTTCTGCTGAAGGTTTCCTTCGCCCACCTGGTGACAACTGCACACCAACTTACCGAGCACCGGTTCCGCTTTCTTACCACTGCGCAACAACTGCATTCTTTTTTCACTGAGTTCTATCTTTCCGGCGATGAGTTCTTTGAATTCAAGCATTTCCGTTTTATCGCCGATGAGTATAGCCCCTACGAGTTTATCCTGGTGGACGATACACTTTTTATAATAGCGCCTTGTCCTGTCGATGAAAACGATCTCTTCATAAGATGGATCGTCAGGCGTTTCTGTGATGCCCATGCTACACAGGTCGAAGCCCTGAATTTTGATGATGTTCATCGGCAAACTCCCTTCATACCGTGCTGAAACATCCCCATACATCCAGTTGGCAACAATGGCGGCCTGCTCTTCCGCCGCGGCGGTAATGCCATACATACTGCCTTTGAATTCAGCCACTTCGCCGATGGCGAAGATGTTGGGATCACTGGTTTGTAATCTTTCGTTGACCACCACGCCTCTTCTGCAGTCCAGTCCGGCTTCGCGGGCCAATTCAATATTCGGTGTGGTGCCGATGGCGAAAACCAGTGCATCGCAATCGAGTTGTTTACCACTTTTCAATCTTATGCCCGTGAGTTTTTCCTGTCCGAAGCAGGATTGCAATTCATCGTTGAAATACACTTCACATCCGTGTTCCACAATCACTTCTCCCAACAAAGCGCTGCCCAGTTCATCGAGCTGCCGGTTCAGGAAACGGGATATTCGTTGTATCACGGATACACGCACGTTTATTTCACGGAGGGAAATCGCAAGTTCTAACCCAAGCAGCCCACCGCCTGCAATCACAACATGGGCATCGGGTGGAAGGTGTTTTTTGAAATTATCCGCGTCGGTCCTGCTGCGCATGGTGAATATACCGGGCAAACGTGGAATCCTGGGCGGAACAGTGGCCCTGCTTCCTGTGGCGAAAATCACTTGATCCCAGTATGTTTTTTCTCCCCTGCTGTCCAGTACATATTTTTCAGTCCTGTTGATTTCGGTTACTGAAACACCTTTCAACAAACGAATATCAGCCGCGGCCTCTTCGGCGTCATTCATTTTAATGAGTTCTTCCCATTGCTGCACCCCACTGATGTAGTCGGGCAACATTACACGATTATAAAAAGAAAACTCTTCCTTGCTGAAAACGATGATTTCATCTTCCTTATTCAGTTCCCGGTAAGCACGTACAAATCCACAGGCACCTGCACCGGCGCCCACTACAACGATGGTTTGCCGGGGCTTTTTGTAGCGTGCTATATGCACCGCACAAAATTTAAAATCCGGTTCTTTGGAAATCGGGTCCAGTTTCGGACTGGTAATATTATTGGTGCGGTGCAGGTCGCTGCCCAGTATTTTCCCCCAATGCATGGGCAGAAAAACAACACCGGGTTTGATGGCGTCACTCAACTGTAGTTTCACGCGCACTTCACCTCTTGCGGAGCGCACGGTCACCAGTTCATTTTCGGAAAGTTTCAGCTTATGCGCATCGACCGGGTGCATCTCCAGGAATGCATGGCGAATATGCTGCTTTAATTTGTTCACCTTTCCCGTTTTGGACATCGTATGCCAATGGTCGCGTACACGTCCCGTTGTGAGGATGAAAGGAAAATCAGGGGATACGCCTTCGCTCGTGCAATCGTCTGAAACCGGATGAAGTACAGCTTTTGCTGAAGGTGTGTAGAATTGATGGTCGGTGAAAAGACGGTTCCCTTCCCGGGGTTTTTCTCCTGCTTTCAACGGCCATGTTACAGAGCGGTGTTCCTGTAATAAACGGTAATCGATCCCCGTCATATTCACATTGGTTCCTTCGGTGAGCAAAGTATGCTCTTTGAATATAGCGGCGTTGTCTTGGAAATCAAATCCCGGGTAGCCCATTTTTTGAGCGAATCGGCAAATGATTTCAGTATCCGGAATGGCTTCGCCGGGGGCATCCACAATTTTTGGAAGATAAGTGATCCTTCTTTCGCTGTTGGTCATGGTGCCTTCTTTCTCGGCCCATCCTGCCGCAGGCAGAATCACATCAGCAAAAGCAAGCGTTTCAGGTTTGTTGCTGATCTCCTGCACCACTACGAACTTCGCTTTCTTCAACGCTGCTTCTGCTTTCCGCACATCCGGCAAACTCACGAGGGGATTGGTACAGATGATCCAGATCGCTTTCAATTTTCCTGCTTCCAGAGCATCGAACATTTCAGTGGCCGTTAAGCCGGGTTTAGGCTGAATTTCCTTTCCACCCCAGAAAGCCTGTACTTCGGCGCGGTGCTTCGGATCGGCCAGGTTACGGTGAGCGGGCAACATATTGGCCAGACCACCTACTTCGCGACCGCCCATCGCATTGGGCTGTCCGGTAAGCGAAAAGGGACCGGCACCAGGTTTACCAATCTGCCCGGTAACCAGGTGCAGGTTAATCAGACTAAGGTTTTTATTCACCCCCACGGCACTTTGGTTCAGCCCCATCGTCCACATGGAAATAAAGGCCTTCGATCTGCCGATGTATTCGGCCGCAAGCCGGAGTTCATCCACTTCCAATCCGCATATTGCCGCGGACTCTTCCGTTGTTTTCTCAAAAACTTTTGTGTGGTAAGCGTCAAATCCTTCCGCATGTTCCGCCAGGAAGGACGGATCAATATCTCCATTCTCTATCAGCAATCTTCCGATTGCATGGTTCAAAACGATATCCGTTCCGGGATTCAGTTGCAGGTGAATATCCGCCAAAGCTGCGGTATCGGTTTTTCGCGGATCGGCCACGATCATTTTCACGTGCGGATTCGCCATTTTATGCGCTTCCACTCTTCTCCATAAAATCGGGTGGCACCAGGCCGGGTTGGCACCTGTAACATAAAAGCAATCGGCCAGTTCAATATCATCGTAACAAACAGGAACAGCATCTTCTCCCAACGATAATTTATATGCAGCCACTGCAGAACTCATACACAAACGGGAGTTCGTATCTATATTATTCGTACCAATAAACCCTTTCACCAGCTTGTTGATCACATAATACTCTTCCGTGAGGCATTGCCCTGAAACATAGAATCCTACTGAATCGGGACCATACTTCTCTATAAAAGTGCGGAACACAGCGGCGGTTCTTTCCAAAGCCGCGTCCCAGCTCACCTTTTGCAAAGGCATACTTTTATTGTAGCGCATCTGTGGGAAAAGCAAGCGATCGCTGCGGTCATTAACCGTATAATGCAGGTTCATGCCCTTACTGCAAAGCTTACCACTGTTTACGGGATGGGACTCGTCGCCCTCTAACAACAGTTGACCCTGTTTGTCTAACTGAAGTTTGACGCCACATCCCACCCCGCAGTAACAGCAGGTTGATTTGAACTCGTTATATGCTTGTTGCTTCATTAATTAAATACAGGTTCCAGTTCCTTTTTTGTTTCAACGGCCTTTGCTGAAGTTTTCGTAAACCGTGTAAACAATACTACTACGGCCACAACAATCACGATCAATCCGATGTATCCGAATGCTTCCACGTAAGTAATGCTTTCACTTTTGAAGAGAAAACCGAACAACATACCGCCCACATTTCCACCAGCACCTACCACGCCCGCTACCAGTCCGGCGTTTTTCTCATTAATGAACGGCGTAATCGCATAAGTAGCGCCGTTGGCCATTTTGAGGAAGAGTGCGAAGAAGATCATGGAGAAGATGGCCATGCCGAAGGAGCCGGATTGCGCGAACAATACAAGCCCAAGTCCTTCCATCAACAACACCCCGGCGAGCAGCAATCCCTTTCCCTTCATGCCGTAATTCCTTCCGATCCTGTCCGCGAAAACACCACCCAGTGCACGGGCAAAAAGATTCATAAAACCGAACACGCCCGCCCAGAATCCCGCGGAAGATTGCTCTAGTTTAAATTCCTGCACGAAATGCAAAGCGGCCACATTATCAAAAGTGATCTCCATCCCGAAGCATACGGCATAAGCCAGCGCCAGGCTCCAGATGCGCCAGTCTTTGAGGATGGAATAATCTGTTTTCTTCTTTTCAGCCTTTACTCTTTCGATGTCCTCGTAGTTGCCCGCCGGCGTATCTTTTGTGAAACGGTAATAGAGAAAGGCCATCACCAGCATCAGTGATCCCGGGAGGATCATCGCATAGCGCCATGCTTCTTTGTTCGTATAACCGAAGCCTACAATCAGTGCGAACACCAATGGCATCACCATATTCGTTATGCCTCCGCCCAGGTTACCCCATCCTCCGGCAACTGCGTTCGCTGTTCCTTTGATCTGGGGTGCGAACATCATAGAAGTATGGAATTGCGTGACCACGAATGAAGCGCCGATTACGCCGATGGCGAGGCGGAACAAAAGGAAGGAAGTATAATCCTGTGCGAGTCCCACACAAAAAACAGGGATGGATCCGATCAGGAGCAAGGTGGTATATGTTTTACGCGGCCCCCAGGTATCACACAACCTGCCGATGAGCAAACGGGCAATGATGGTTGCAGAAACAGAGGCGATCACCACGTTTCCGATCTGGGATTTGGTAAGCTGAAGGTCTTCTTTGATGGTGGGCATCAGCGGTGCCAGTCCAAACCAGCCGAAGAAACACACGAAGAAGGTCATCCACGTAATGTGGAACGTGCGCATCTGCACGCCCTTGAAGGAGAATACGTTGAGCGAAGAAAGTGGTTGTTGGTTGTTGGTCATGTCTGAATGATTTGGAGATGGTTGGAAGATGAATTATTTGCGGAGGAAATCGGGACGGATGTTTACCATGAGCCAGGCCCAGGAACCAGCGAGGCGCGCGGTACCAGGGCTGATATTTTTCGCGTATTCCATGCTGCGGGTGGCGCCCATAAAAGAAACACCACCTTCCAGCGTTACGATATTATTGAGTTGATAGGAGGAACTGAGATCAACCTCACTGCCGAGGTAGCGTTCCACTTTGGAAGCATTTTTATCTTTCTGATCATTGGCCAGGAAGAAAGCATGGTAATCGGCGGAAGCGGAAAACCTTTTACCGGGGGCCGTATAACGAACACTGGCCTGCGGGTTGGAAAGTCCGCCGTTGGGAGAACCCGTTCCTACATAGAAATAATCCATGTAGCCCCAGAATTTATGTGGTGTTCCATACAGCGGATCGAAGCGATGGTTCTTTCCGTCGGAAGAAAAAGCATCATTACCAGAGAGCAGATCATACCCGATGGAATAAGTGAAAGGTGCGCGTTGGAACGTAAGTGAAGCATAAGCCATGTAAGCAGAAAGCTTCGTTCCTTCCCTGTCTTTTCCTGTTTGATAATACAAGCCGGCTTTGTAAAGCAATGTGTTCTTTTTATCGAACGATCCGGAGAGTTGGGTTCCGAAGCTGAGTCGGGAATGAACGCCTTTGGAACGGAATTTCCTGCCGAAAACATAACCTGTATCTGTACCCGAAACGTTCTGGACCGAATCCAGTTGGTGGATCCCGAAATGATCAGCCAGCACCAACCCGGAGATGGTGGTAGAAGATTTTTTCCAGGACGCATAAAGAAACTGCATTGCTTTGTTTTGCTGCGACTGCCCGTTGGTACCCGGCGGATTCGAGAATGCCGGAGCTCCTGTTTTTGAACTGATCCCACCTGCATTCACCAATGGAATAAAACCTGCGGGGGTAGCTACAAGATTGCCTTTGCTATCGCGAATGGTAGGCAACACATTGGCGGGTGTGTAGTAAGTACCGTTGTATCCGAAAGCATCTGTCTGTTGTGAGAAAGCGAACCCCGCATCAGCGTTGAATTTCTTTTCCTGCATTCTGAACACCAGCGCATCGTGCCTTCTCCCCTGTTGCAGCCAATCCAGGTTACCCAGCAGGCGCGCATCATCGTACATCAGTTCCTGCCTGCCGATTTTCAATCCGAGGTAATCCACGAAAGCACTTTTAAAACCAGTATCGGCGCGGTTTTGCAGCACGATCTCCGCCCAGGCTTCGTGTACGCCCAGTTTAGCGCCATCGGCATTTGAGATGGAAGAGGCATCCTGGCCCCAAACCCGTACATCCTGCACGGTGGTTTTGAATTGCACGCGGGCAGCATTGTATCCGAAGCTGAGGCGGGTGCGTTGTGAGGTAAAAAATGAAGGATCGGCATTGTAGGCGCGCAGGGTCCCCACGCCATTCCGCCACTCGGTGCGGGTACGGAGTTGCCCGGTAAACTGGAACTGAGCCTTTACAGAGAGAACACCTGAACAGAATGCCATGATGAGAAAAATTTTGGTTGGTTTGGTACGCATAAGCTGAAGTTTTGGTGTGATTTCTGTGGATGGGGCAATCGTGGGGGTGTTTTCGGGGGATGGGATTTTTTTCACGTGACTGCTTCGTTTCTCGCAAAGACGCAAAGGAGCAAGGACGCAAGGAGCGGTTGGTGGGCTAGCGGGGAATTTCTCGCAACGGCGCTACGACGCTACGGACTGTTTAATTGGTAGTGGCTAAATTTTTGCTGAAGCTTATGCGCTGTTTATTTGATTTATTTCTATTAATTCTGTTTGAAAGAAATGAATCAACAGAAACCTAAATAAGCCTCTAACATTGCGTCGTAGCGCCGTTGCGAGAAACAAAAAATCTCTGTTGAAAAAGAAACAGTTCAAAAACAAACTAACGCCTTGCGCCCTTGCTCCTTTGCGCTGCGAAGTGCGCAGCACAAAGCAGTTGCGTGAACACTCAATTCGCCTCTCCAAGCACTCCTATAAATATCTTGTCCTCCTCTATCTTCACCGGAAACACTTTGATGTGTTCGCAATCCCCCTCGAAACATTCGCCTGTTTTCAGCGAGAAAGTCCTTTTGTGAAAAGGGCAGGCTACTTTAGGCTCCGCCCCCGTGGAGCCGATCATGCCGCGACTCAACGCCATTTCCTGGCGGTGCGGACAAAGATTCTGCGTAGCGAACCATTCGCCCCGGCGGGTAAAATTGAACAGCGCCACCTGCTGGCCATGCAACTTCACACATACGCCGCCGTTAGCGGGCACATCGAGTGTGGAACAGGCATACAACCATGTGATAACTTCTTCCTGGATCATAATAAAGCATTTGGGTTGAAAGAAAATGGGCGGTGGTTCCGGAGCGGAGCAAGCCCCGGCCGCCCGTATGCGAAAGCTTCAATCGTAGTTTATTTTTTCCCCTGCGCCCCCACCCTCTTCATTTCCCGCATTGGCTCAAACTGCACCGTGGGATCTTTCTCTTCCGGCGCATTCACGAAATGCACAAACCGCTTCCTGATCTCTGGATTTTCAACCGCCTCTTTCCACTCGCATTTGTAATTGTTGACAAGCTGCTGCATTTCCGCTTCCAGTTGGTCGTTGATGCCCAGGCTATCGTTCAGCACCACGTTCTTCAGGTAATCAATTCCGCCCTCCATTTTGTTGAGCCAGGTAGCGGTACGTGTAAGCGGATCAGCAGTTTTTATATAGAACATGAGAAACCGGTCGATATAGCGGATACAGGTATCCGAATCAATATCTGAAGCCAGTAAAAGGGCGTGTTGTGGTTTAGAACCGCCATTGCCGCAAACGTAGAGGTTCCAGCCTTTTTCGGTGGCGATGATACCAAAGTCTTTACTCTGTGCTTCAGCGCATTCCCGGATGCAACCGGACACCGCCGATTTTATTTTATGCGGCGCACGCAAACCACGGTACCGCTCTTCAACACGAATGGCGAAGCTTACGCTGTCGTGGAGTCCGAAGCGGCACCAGGTCGAGCCCACGCAACTTTTTACGGTACGCAACGCTTTTCCGTAGGCATGTCCGCTTTCGAAGCCGGCGGCTATCAGGGCTTCCCAGATGTAGGGAAGGTCAACGAGGTGCGCACCAAACAGGTCGATGCGCTGGCCACCAGTGATTTTGGTATAGAGGTTGTATTTTTTCGCGACTTCACCAATCACAATAAGTTTATCCGGCGTAATCTCTCCTCCGGGAATACGTGGCACCACGGAATAAGTGCCGCCCTTCTGAATATTGGCGAGAAAGCGGTCGTTGCTGTCCTGGGCGGTATCGTTTCCTTTCGCAAGGATCATTTCGTTCCACAAACTGGCCAGGATACTTGATACCAGAGGTTTGCAGGTTTCGCAACCATCACCCTGACCAATTTCAGAAAGCACTTCATCGTAGGACGTATATTTTCTGATCTTAATCAGGTCGTAAAGTTCTTGTCTGCTATGGGGGAAATGCTCACAGATAACGGTACGTATGTATTTGCCCTGCGCCTTCAGTGTTGCATTGATAATATCCTTCACCATGGGCACGCAACCACCGCAACCGGTTCCAGCCTTACAACATTTTTTTATGGAATCAAGGGTTTCATTGCCATTCTCCACAGCGGAAACCAATGTGGCTTTTGTGATGCCTTCACAACTGCAGATCAGCGCGTCATCGGGGAGCGCCATTACACCGGCCCCAACATCTGTTTTACCGCCACGGGCGCCGAGGAGTAGGTCTTCCGGATTTTCCGGCAGTAGCATTTTATTTTTACAGGTCTGAAGCAGTTGGTTGTACGCTTCCGCATCTCCGACCAGTACACCGCCCAACAGCAATTTGCCATCGGAAGATATATTGATTCGTTTGTAAACGCCTTTGGCGGAATCTTCATATACGATGGAGCGGGCCGATTCGCCTGCGGCGAAAGGATCGCCGAAACTGGCCACATCCACGCCGATGAGTTTCAGTTTGGTACTCATATCAAACCCCGTGAAATACTTCTCACCGCCTGTAAGCTTCGTAGCCACCACATCTGCCATTTCGTAGCCCGGCGCCACAAGTCCATAAATCATTCCCTGGTAGAGGGCGCATTCGCCGATGGCGAACACGTTGGGATCGCTGGTTTCCATGCTTTCATTTACAACGATACCACCACGCTGACCAACTTCAATCCCTGATAATTTGGCGAGTTCATCACGCGGACGGATACCCGCTGATATCACCAGCATATCCGCTTCAAGAATGGTGTCGTCTGAAAACTGAAGGCCGGAAACGGTTTCCTCCCCGATGATGGAGGAAGTAGCCATACTGGTGTGGATGGTAAGACCGAGCGATTCGAGCTTCGACTGCAACAGGCGGGAGCCGGCATCATCGATCTGGCGGGGCATGAGGCGGGGCGCGAACTCAATTACATGGGTATCGGAAATACCCAGGTCGAGCATGGCCTTAGCGGCTTCCAGCCCGAGGAGTCCGCCCCCCATCACTACTCCTTTGCGTGCATGTTTCGCATGAGCCTGCATCAGCTCAAGGTCTTCTATTGTGCGGTAAATGAATACGCCTTGCTTCTCCACCCCGGGGATGGGTGGAACGAAGGCGGCAGAACCGGTTGCGAGAACGAGATAATCGTAGGAAATTTCTACTCCGTGGTAGGAATGAACGGTCTTTGCCGTGCGGTCGATCCGTTGAACAGGATCACCCAGGTAAAGCCTGATGCCATGCTCCTCGTACCAACTCAAAGGAGCCATGGTTAATTCTTCCGCCGATGTTCCGGAGAACCAGGCGCTGAGATGGACCCTGTCGTATGCAGGACGGGCTTCTTCCCCGAAAACTACCAGTTCAATGGAGGCATCGCCTTTTTTGGCGAGCAACTTCTCACAAAACTTGTACCCCACCATCCCATTTCCAATAACTACTACTCTCATAACCGCGTTTTTTATTTGTTAGAGAATAATAGCAAGCAATCGTATAGAGAAAAAATCAATATCATCAGAATCAGTAAATAAAGTGCTAGTTTATTTATATTTTTCTGATTTATATCATAAATTTAAAAAAGTTAATTTGATATTTGAGTCAATTTCCATGATTTTAAACATATATTTTTTATTATAATACTAATTCAAATGAAAACACCGTTTCTGAGTTTGGTGGGTGCAGGTCCTGGTGATCCCGAGTTAATCACCTTAAAAGCAATACGTTGTATAGAACGTGCAGATGTAATTTTATACGATGCACTGGCAAGCACCCAATTGCTCAACTATGCGAAGCCTGAAGCAAGAATAATATATGTAGGAAAACGTTATGGATGCCACGCCCTTTCTCAACAGGAGATAAACCAGTTGATTATTGAGGAAGCGTTTAACCATGGCCATGTGGTAAGGCTGAAAGGCGGAGATCCCTTTGTATTTGGAAGGGCACAGGAGGAAATAGATGCGGCCACCGAAGCAGGAATTCCTACTGAAGTGATTCCCGGTATCACCAGCGCCATTGCTGTACCTGCCGCTCAAATGATTCCACTCACCTGCCGGGGCATCAGTGAAAGTTTCTGGGTAACAACAGGTACTACACGGTCAGGTGATGTTTCAGGCGATATCAGGCTCGCCGCGCAATCCACCGCCACCATTGTAATCCTGATGGCCATGAGTAAACTGGAAGCCATTATGGAGATTTTTACCGCGGCCGGGAAAGCAGAAACACCCGTCGCCATTATACAGGACGGCACCACTGAAAGGGAAAGGATGGTAATCGGCAAAGTAAAAGACATCAGTTTCAGGGCGCAACACGCCGGACTGGGCAATCCCGCCATCATCGTGGTTGGGGAAGTCGTTAACCTGCACAACCGGCAACTCCCTGGATCACTTGCAGCAGCAGGACTTTTTTATGAAAGCAAGTAAGGTTAATATTGTGGAAACTTCCCAAAGGAATGAAGGAACTGAAGAAGAAATGTGACCACCAAACCTGTCTGCTCTGTAAATCCGTTCAACCCGAATGGTTGCCCGCCATAGATGCCCACCGGAAAGTTTTCCAGTTGAAAAAAGGTGAAACCCTTTTCCACGAAGGAGAAGAAATGAAAGGCATGTATTTTATTCACCATGGACTCGTCAAAGTGCATAAACACTGGGACGATGACAAAGAACTCATCCTCCGTATCGCGTACGATGGTGATATTGTGGGTCACCGGGGGTTAGGCATGGACACAATTTATCCCGTTACAGGAACTGCATTAGAAACCACGGAAGTGTGTTATGTGGACAATAATTTCTTCAACGCCACACTCAAGATGAACCCGGATTTTCTCTACAAGCTGATGCTTTTTTTCGCCGCGGAACTGAAAGAATCCGAAAAAAGAATGCGTAACCTCGCGCACATGCCGGTGAAAGGTAGGATCGGACAGGCGCTGGTACGGATGGAAGAAAAATTCGGTAAAGATGAAGATGGTTTTATTACCGTGACGCTGAGTCGGCAGGATTTTGCTTCCTATATCGGCGCCACTTATGAAACCACTTTCCGTTTGATGAATGAAATGGAGGCAGAAGGATTGATTAAGATAGATGGCAAAAGACTGGGCATCCTGCAACCTTCCAGCCTAGCGTAAAGGCAATACTTTAATGCGTTCCTGCACTATGGTATGCCGGGATGCGGGTTGCCAGGCCAGCACATCAGCGTCCTTAGCAGCCAACACATCGCCTGAGCCGCGGTAAGGCAACGGTTCCACATCAAAGCCCCCATCAATAAAACGCGCCGGGAAAAATTCATCCAGCGCTGAACGTTTTTGCCTTGCACCGCTGAACATGGTTTCACGAAAAGCTTTCAATTCCCCGCCATGGCAGAGGTCCAGATAGACTTCCACGAACAATTTAAACGTAACAAGACAGGAAAAGGGGTTTCCGGGCAGCGAAAATACCATCGTTCCTTCCGCTGTTCTTCCGCACCATATCGGCTTACCCGGCTTTATGGCCACTTTATGGAACAATTCGCGCACCCCCAGCCTCTTCCATAATCCGGGAACAAAATCCGCATCTCCGGCAGATACGCCGCCACAGGTAATAACGATATCACGGGAAAGACTTTCGCGCAGCACAGGCTCCATCACCACCGGATCGTCGGGCAGGTGAAACACCAGTTCTGGTGCCAACCCTTTTTCTTTCAACAATCCCTTCAACAGAGCGGCATTACTGTTCCTGATCTGGACCGGAGCCGGAACCTGGTCAGGTGCCACCACTTCGTTACCAGTGGTGATCAACGCTATTGAAGGAAGCGTATATACTTCAACGGTACTCTTTCCGACTGTTGCCAACACAGTCAATACCGAAGCGGAACACCTCAACGGACTCCTCAACACCCGTTCACCCAACCGTGCGTCTTCGCCCTGCCGGGCTATATTCAGAAAGGGTTTGAAGGAAATATTTGCAGTGGTCATCGTCCCATCCTCTTCCACTGTATCTTCCACTCGTATCACCACATCCATTCCTTCCGGAACGGCCGCTCCAGTCATGATCCTGTAACAAGCACCTGGGCCAGCCGGCTCTTTTGGTACCGTTCCCGCATAAATTGTATCAACAATGATGAATGCACGAATACCATCTGCCAGTTCTCCGGAACGCAATGCAAATCCATCCATGGCGGCCCGGTTAAATGGTGGATAATCCCGGTCTGCATAAACATCTACTGCGAGCATACGACCAATGGCCTTATCCAGCGGAACAAGTTCCGTGCGCGGAGATACGGCTTCCGCAGCAATGATTTGTTGGGCTTCCTGAAATGAGTGCATGGAATTATTTTCTATGAGATGGATTAATGACCACCGCCCTTCATCATTTTCCGGGCATGAAAAACCGCAGGTAATATAGCCTCCAGGCTTTCCCGTGCACCATCAGTACTTCCGGGAAGCGTTACAATCAGGGTTTCCGCGATGGAACCGGCCACCCCCCTGCTCATCATGGCAAGTGGCGTACGCTGCTGACCGAAAGCACGCATGGCTTCCGTAATGCCATCTGCATCGCGCTCCAGTATTTCCTTTACAGCGGAAACGGTATTGTCGCGCGGCCCTAATCCTGTACCGCCAGTTGTAAAAACAAAATGCACATCTTCGTTCACCCATTCCCGTATTTTTTCCTGGATGATTTGTTTTTCATCAGGAACAATACTGTAGTGTTTTACGTTCGCGTTTACAGCAGTAAGCATTTCCATTATGAGTTTACCACTTTTGTCCTCCCGCTTTCCCTCTGCCGTGGAATCGGAGCAAACCAACACGGCGCATGTGGGCGGGGTGTTGAAATATTTTTTTCTATCCGATTTACCACCTTTCTTCTCTAAGAGCTTGATTCCCCCTATTTCCAAAGCGGTATCTACGGGCTTCAGCATATCATATATTTCCAATGCGGCCACGGAAACACCAGTAAGCATTTCCATTTCAATGCCGGTTCTACCGATGGAACGCGCTTCTCCCATGATCACAATGCCCGTTCTTCCATGGATGGCTGCTCCAAAAAAAGCTTCGTGTTTCTCTTTCTCCAGGAACTCGAACCAGATGTCCATCCCATCAATTGCTACCGGATGACAATGTGGAAGCAGCGTGGGCGTACTTTTTGCGCCCACGAAGCCGGCGGCACGCGCCACATCGAACAGGTTTCCTTTGGGAAGATGCCCGGCCTTAATGGTTTCCAGCGTATTTTCAGAGCAGAAGACGATACCGGTGGCCAAAGCGGTACGCAGCGTAGTTGTTTTGTGGGTAATATCGCGCATGATAGCGCTAATTTACGGCAAATCGGCTTGCACCTTGCGGATACCGCCTGTTAAACTAAATACTGAAGGATAGTTTTTTTCGCTGAATGCTTTCGCAGCCACAGCACTTCTTACGCCGGAGGCACAATAAAAAACGATCACCTGGTCCGGCTGCAGGTCGTGGTTCCCGGCCAGGCATGCTTCCAGCGGTATGTGTTCGCCTCCGATGGAGCAAACTTCCCGCTCGGTTTCCGTGCGCACATCAATCAAACGCACTGCTTTTTCTGCCATCATTTGTTGTAATTCCGACCACCCAATTTCCTGTACCGGCACTTGCGTATTAAATCTTTGTAAGGCCCAAACCCTGTTCTCAGGATCGGCTGTAAATGCCATAGTTCTGAACTTTAACCCCAATGCATCTAACAGTAAAAGTTGGTTCACAAGGGCGCCGTCAAGCTCCAGCAAGACTTTCAACACTTCACTCGCCATTAGCCCGCCCACGAGCGCCGTGGTAATATTATAGGCACCAATCACCGCGCAGGAAGGAATTGCATCAGAGGCAGGTTCAGGGAAAAGATCACGCAAAGTGGCGCTCCCATTCAGGTTGAATACGGCGCACTGCCCTTCTTCCCGGTGAATGGCGCCATATACCCAGGGCTTATTCAGCGCAACACATGCATCATTCAACAGGTAGCGCACCAGGAAGTTATCCGTAGCATCCACCACAATATCATATCCTGACAACAGTTGTTGCACATTGTGCTTTTCTACAAACACATCGTGAACATTTATTTGAACCGCAGCATTTCTTTGTAAGAGCTGCTCCTTCGCCACCCATGCTTTTTTGCGCCCGAGGTCTTTTTCTGAATAAAGCAACTGCCTTTGCAGATTAGACAATTCCACCACATCAAAATCCGCTATCCCAATCGTACCAATGCCTGCACTGGTAAGCAATTGAAGGCAGGGACAGCCTAAACCGCCCGCGCCCACTACCAGTACACGGCCCGCTGAAAGCTTGCGTTGCCCTGCATCTCCGATAAAAGGCAACCTGGTATGAGCAGAATAATAGTTCAAGGAATTTGTTTGCGCTAAAGTTAAGTGATTATTCCGCCACAAACGACCATCGACATTGGATGATTGGTGATTAAGTCATTGCAGGAATAACATTTCTTTTGGTGAAAACACCGAGATGTCGCTGGTAAAAAAACGGGAAATTAAGGTAGAAAAAAACGCAGCGGGTTTTAGTATCTGAAGTACCTGTAAATTTGATTGAAAGCCGGAATAAAATTAAAAATGAAGGATGCGTTATAGGATTAAAATATTAATTAAATAAACAGAAAGTATGGGATTGAAAACAAAAGAACGCGATTGTTTATAAAAAAAGGAAGTGAATAAGGAATCTGGTTTGAAAAGAAGTAGAACGGGTTCTGTTGAAGTTAATATTTAAAACAAGAGGTGATCAGAATTTAAAACGAATAGCCAACAGCGTACTGAATTGAATTAACGCATATGCATATACTACCGAATATGACTGAGGTTATCTGAACCTAAATTTTAACTTCAACTACTTTTTCAGGAAATAGCGCGGCATGGCGGTTCACCAATCCCCGGAGGTAATCGTTATCAGGGTATGGAACCAGGTACTGTTTGAGGGTTTCCGGCTTCACCGTTATGGAGGAAGGCACATAGCCCATGCCGTAAAACGCGCCGTCTTCGATCAGGATGCAACTGCTCACCATTGCCTGTTCAGGTATTTTCCGGGCGGGCTTCAGGGAGAACCAAGCTGGAGCCTCTTCATCAAAAAGTCCTTCGCTTTTCCTCCTTACAATGGGCGGACTCCACTTTTTTACGAAGGGATAACCACCGGGAACAGGCTCCAGCAGTGCATAACTGGGCAAAGCTTTTCTGAGTGCGGCGATCGCGTCCAGCACCCTGGCATTGTACATTTCAGTATTGAGTGTACACGCGCAATCAGCATTTCCCGAACAAAGTGTTGCCGTGGATGCGATATGCGTAAGCCTGGGGCACAATAAATGCGTCCGAACCATTTGGTGCAGCAGGTTACGGCCTTCGGTGATCAGCCCGAAGCTGTAAAGCGGTTTGCTGCCCCGACTCATTTTCTCTACCGCGAGCCTGAGATAACCCCGCCCGTCCTCGTAAGAGAAAAGACCATATTTCTGTGCGGGACGCTTCTGGCTGCGGTTGTAGCGGGGCCAGAGCCTTTTGATCTCGGCTTCTTCCAACAGGAAAGCCATCAGTTCATTGGGGACAGGTACATATTTGACTTTGTGGACATTGCGGAGAAACTCCTGTTTCTGCCGACCGGATTTGTTATTTGAAAAATGACTGAGCACCCGTTGCCGGAGATCAAGGGCTTTGCCTACATACACCACATCACCTTTATTATCCAGGAAGTAGTAAACACCCGGGATGCGGGGCAGGGAATACACTTCATTCGTATCCAGGTAAAGCGGAACGGATTGCTCGCCGGAACCTCGTTTCAGGAACTCCCGGATCACTGGTTCTCCGCCCTCGGCAAGTAATTTCTCCCACAATTTAGTAGTGGCGAGCGCATCCCCCATTGCCCGGTGCCGGTTGTCCACGGAAATATCAAGCGTCCTGCAAATTTTACCCAGGCTGTAAGAAGGGTGTCCGGGAAAAACTTTACGGCTCAGCCGAACCGTACACAACTTAGGGGCCTGCCATACAACGCCATGCCGGTCGAGGTGATATTTAATAAAAGAGTAATCAAAATTCACATTGTGCGCAATGAATACCCTATTATTCAATAAGTTATAAACTTTGTCAGCAATTTCGCTAAAAGAAGGAGCCATGGCCACCATCGCATTGGTAATGCCGGTAAGGGATTCTACATAACGGGGAATCAGTTGATGTGGGTTCACCAGCGTTTCGAACTTTCCGGTTACCTGAGTCCCATCGTGCAGGATGATTGCAATCTCGGTAATGCCGTTCGCTGAAGCATGCCCGCCGGTAGTTTCAATATCCACAATAGCGTATTCCAAGACCGAATTTGTTTACCGGCAAATTACATTTTTAACGGCAGTTTTCAGGGCCAAAAACTTGGTATTTCCGGGAAAAGCTATTACTTTCGTAATCATACAAGCATAGGATCACAACGATTGCAGATAAACTTCTTCACGAGCCAGGGACCAATTTTATCCACTACCCCCCGAAAAGCCTAATCGCTCAACCCTTTTTAAAGTAGCTTTTGTTCATCTTTAAAATGTTTGGACCATGAAAAAGTCTGATTCAATCACCCATTCCAACGAGGCTGGGAAAGCTGTTCTTTTTGCAGTGATTTTTTTCGCAATCATTGCGATCGTTACTTATTTCGCCTGGAACGCTTAGTTTCTAAGTATTCCTCGTAATACATATTTACGGACGGTTCTTAGTATGTCCGGGGCAATGGTTTGCGCCGGACATTTTTTTATCCATAGGTGAAAATACCGTTACAAACACCGTCTTTTTCCGTAGCGGAGCCTTCCGCTTATTTTGTACCTTTGCTGCCCTGATATAATAAACTGAACAGCAGCATTTATGGCAACGGAACTGACCAAGAATTTTACGCCTTCCGATGTGGAAGCCAGGTGGTACCAACATTGGATGGATCAGCAATATTTTAACAGCACCCCCGATGAACGGGAGGCCTATACGATTGTGATTCCCCCGCCCAATGTGACCGGGGTACTACACATGGGGCACCTGCTGAACAATTCCATCCAGGACATCCTCGCAAGAAGGGCCCGGATGATGGGAAAAAATGTATGCTGGGTTCCCGGCACCGACCATGCCTCCATTGCCACCGAAGCCAAAGTAGTGGGCATGCTGCGCGAAAAAGGCATCGCGAAAAGCAGCATGAGCAGGGCCCAGTTCCTCGAACATGCCTGGGCATGGAAAGAAGAATACGGCGGCATCATCCTCCAGCAGCTCCGGAAAATGGGTTGCAGCCTGGATTGGAACCGCGTGAACTTCACCATGGATGAAGATTACTACAAAAGCGTGATCAATGTTTTTGTGGACCTCTACGAAAAAGGGCTGATCTACCGCGGCAAAAGAATGATCAACTGGGATCCGAAAGCCAAAACAGCCCTCAGTGATGAAGAAGTGATCTTTAAAGAAACGCAGAGCAAATTCTACCACCTGCGTTATGCGATAGAAGGAACTGATGATGCAGTAGTGATAGCCACGGTTCGCCCCGAGACTATTCTCGGCGATACCGCCATCTGTGTTCACCCTGAAGATGAACGCTACGCACACCTGAAAGGAAAGTTCGCCATCGTCCCGCTGATCGACAGGAAAATACCCATCATTTTCGATGAATATGTAGACAAGGAATTCGGAACCGGCGCATTGAAAGTAACGCCCGCGCACGACATGAACGATTACCAACTGGGGCAAAAGCACAACCTGGAAGTGATCGACATCATGAATGACGATGGCACATTCAGCGAGGCCGCGCAGTTGTACATAGGGATGGACCGCTTCGATGTACGCAAACAAATTGTGAAAGACTTACAGGAAAAAGGCTTCCTCCTCGAGATAAAAGACTATACCAACCAGGTAGGCTACAGCGAGAGAAGCGACGCAGTGGTAGAACCACGACTCAGTTTACAATGGTGGGTAAAGATGGCGCCGCTGGCTGAAAAAGCCTTGCAGGTGGTAATGAATGACCAGATCGCCTTCATCCCGGCCAAGTTCAAGAACCTGTACCGGCATTGGATGGAAAACATTAAAGACTGGTGCATCAGCCGACAGTTATGGTGGGGACACCGCATCCCGGCCTGGTACGACGAGAATGGCAACTACGTGGTGGCCGCAACCGAGCAGGAAGCACGCGATAAGTTCAGCATTAAATTCCCCGAATCCGCATCCTCCCCTATTTCCCAGGATGAAGATTGTCTGGATACCTGGTTCTCTTCCTGGCTGTGGCCGTTTGAAGTATTCGATGGACTGAGTAATCCCGGCAACCCCGAAGTAAAATATTATTACCCTACCAATACACTGGTGACGGCGCCCGAGATCATTTTCTTCTGGGTGGCGAGAATGATTATGGCCGGACTGGAATACCAAAAAGAGATTCCTTTCAAACAAGTGTACTTTACCGGTATTGTTCGCGACAAGCAGGGGCGTAAAATGAGTAAGAGTCTCGGCAATAGCCCTGATCTTCTTAAAATGATCGATGATTTCGGAGCCGATGCGGTACGGTTTGGTATACTCATTTCTTCTCCCGCCGGGAACGATCTCCTGTTCGATGAAAGCACCGTAGAGCAGGGGCGTAATTTCAACAATAAAGTCTGGAACGCGCTGAAACTGGTGAAGATGTGGGAAGACCGCCAGGAAGATGCTCCGA
>CAMLRX010000057.1 GCA_946482545.1 uncultured Flavihumibacter sp.
TCCAGGCACGGGTGGCCGTATCAAAAGCGAAAGCAGTGTACTCCTTTTCAATTTTTCGAATCACGGGATCGTTGCCCATGAGCATGTATTTGAATGCCACGCCATCGTTGGAAGCGCGGAATACCACGTCCAGCGTTTTGCCCGCTTTGTTGCGCAGCCGGATGGTGCGTTCCTTTGCAGTATAGGTGATGTCCTTTTTTTTGCCGTGTAACAAACTGTATTTATCAGTGATGCTCAGTTCATTGCCCACAGGCTCCATCGTTAAACCGTTCATAAAATCGCCATCTTCCCTTTTCAGTCCCAGCATTGAAGGACGCAGCACCTGTTTTCCAAGGTGGGCAACTTCATACAACGCGGCGCCCGCTTCATTCAAAAGAATACGCACGGTTATTTTGCGGTCGGGACTGCTCAATACGACCGGCGGTGCGGCCAGCACACGAACGGATGCAAACAGGAACAGGAAAAAGAAGATGGCTTTATTCATAAATAATGGGGCTTGTTCAATTATTTCGC
Source organism: uncultured Flavihumibacter sp. (assembly GCA_946482545.1). Next base: position 514 of record CAMLRX010000057.1, read on the forward strand.
CACTACAATCTTGTAGATAGTGGAGGTGCTGTATTTTTCTCCGGGCTTCAGAATGGTGGTTGGGAAAGAAGGCTGGTTGGGAGAATCAGGATAGTGTTGTGTCTCCAGGCAAAGAGCTGTATGCTTGTTGATGGCCTTTCCATCTGAAGTTTTGATTTTCCCATCCAGGAAGTTGCCGGAATAGAATTGCAGACCAGGTTCGGTGGTGTACACTTCAAGTTTACGGCCGGAAGTGGAATCGCTCAGCCAGGCCACGAGCGCCATGCCGTCTTTTTTGTTCAGCACAAAGTTATGGTCGTAACCACCGGGCACATTCGCGATGCGGGCGCCGATCTTTTCTGCTTTCTTAAAATCGAAGGGCGTACCTGATACAGGAGCCAGTTCACCGGTTGGGATCAGTGTTTTATCTACCGGAGTATATTTATCGGCATCTACCCATAGTTGGTGGTCGAGGATCGTGTTTTCCACGTTACCGGTAAGGTTAAAGTAACTGTGGTTGGTGAGGTTAACAGGCGTAGCCTTATCGGTTTCAGCAGAATAGTCAATCTTCAGTTCGTTGTCGTTGGTAAGTGTGTAGGTAACGGCTATTTTGAGGTTGCCGGGATAGCCTTCTTCGCCATCTTTACTCACATAAGAAAGGGTGAGGGCTGAAACGGAATCTGCGTAAGGCGCCACGTCCCATACCACTTTGTCGTACCCCTTATTACCACCATGCAGGTGGTTAGGACCATCGTTGGTGGCCAGTTTGTAGGTTTGACCATCCAGTTGGAACTGACCTTTTGCGATCCTGTTGCCGTACCTGCCGATGATGGCACCGAAATATGGTGGTTTGGCCAGGTAACCTGAAAGACTGTCGAAGCCCAATACAATATTGCCGGAGTTGCCGTTCTTATCGGCAATGTTCCAGGCGGTTACCACGCCGCCGTAGTTGGTGATTTTCACTTGGGTACCCACCCCATTGGTAAGGGTGTAGAGGGAAATTTTTTTACCATCGGCTTCGCCCCAATCGGCTACGGATACAGAACTTTTAGCCGTTGTTTTAACGAGGGCCGAGTCAGCGCCCGGTGTTTCGGGAGCATTCCCGCAGGAAGTGGTGAACAATGATGTACCTAAAGCAAGCAGGGTTGCGCCGGCAAACAATTTACGCATGTTGTTGATCTTTTCGTTTGTATATTAATGTTATTGATCCAGTTGTTCAGTAACGGGCCATCCGTTTTCATCCCAAGTGAGCGGCATGATCTTCAGTTTGGAACGTCCGTTGTCTTTTCCATCATACACGTGGAACACGAGATAATCTTTCCCATCAAAACTGCACACCGCGTTGTGGCCCACGCCGTTCCAACGTTTGTTTCCTTCCAGCACCAGACTTCCCCCTCCTTCATCCATCCGCTTTTTTTCCTTGTCCAGATAAGGACCTTCAATATTTTCGCTTCTACCCACCATCATTTTGTAGGTACTTTTTTCTCCCCTGCAACAGTAGTCAAAGGAAACGAAAAGATAGTAATATTTCCCCTTCCGGAACAGAAATGGCGCTTCGATGGCCGCGTTTCCGGCGAGTGTATCGTGCATAAATTCAGTTCTGCTCCGCCTGGCCACAGTTACCCATTTTTCAGGAACGGCGGGTTTCGAAAAAGTTGAATCCAGTTTTACGAGTTTCATGCCATCCCAGAAAGAACCGAATACCAGCCAGGGTGTTCCTTTTTCATCCACTTGCAGGTTGGGATCGATCGCGTTCCAGAGATCCCTTCCGGGAACGGATTGAATGACTTTCCCCTTGTCTACCCATTTAAAATCCGGGGAGGAAGGATTCAGTGTTTTGTTCACGGCCAGACCAATACAACTGGTGTTTTTCCCGAAGGCCGATACGGAATAATACAGGTAATACCATCCGTTGTGAAAACTGATATCGGGCGCCCAGGTATGCCCCCTGTATCCGGGTACCGCTTCCACGGCCCATTGCGGTGGCGTGCCGAACACCGGTTTTTCCCGGCGCCATGTTTTCATGTCTTTTGAAGAGAATACAGAGATTCCCCTTCCGGTGCAGAAGATATAATAAGTGCCATTCTCCTGTATCATCACGGGATCATGCACCGAGATTGCCGGATCGGGCTGCGCTGAAAGACGTGCCGCTCCGAGTAGCCATACCAGCAACAAAATTATTTTTCGCATACCCGTATCTGTTATTTAACCGGAATTTTTACCACTGTAAGCGAATAAGGAGGCAATGTTAGGGAAATTTTATTCCCTTTCACCGGCAACGTTCCCGTGGAAGGCGCAACGGCTGCCGGGTTATCCAGTGTATTCACGGTGGAAAGTTCATTTTTCATCACCAGGGTTGTACCTGTTTTTCCTGAAGGCTTCGCGCCATCCAATTGAACCACTTCATCTTTCGCTGTACCAGACGCATTTACGAGTTTCACAATCACTTCTTTATTGGGCCGATCCAGTACTGCGGAGGCATACAAGCTATCTTGTCCTGCGGGCACACCATTGTTTCCTGCAATCGAAAGCGTATGCGTTCCCTTATTGGTGGAATACAGTTTTTGCACGTAGTAATTGGGTGTTCCATGAATGCGGAGGTTATCGACCCAGATCATGTCCGGGCGCCATTGCCAGCCGTCGATATGCGCGAACAGGGGCGCGTAGGATGCCATGTGGATCACGCCTGCATTCCGTTCGAGCCCGGTGAGGAAAGCGGCTTCAGCGAGTGCGGTCTGCCAGTTGTTTTCGTTTTTCACGCTCACAGTTTTATCGCTCTGGGCCGCGTATTCACCTGCAAATATTTTGGGACCGTTCCGGTCGTATTTGTCGTAGCGGGAGGCATTCTGAAGGAACCATTCGGGTCTTCTGTAATAGTGTTCATCGATGATGTCCACTTTCATGCGGCGCATGGCGGTATCGAGGAGATTAAAGCGATCCCCGTCGGGATCGGTACCGGAACTGCCCACAATTTTGATCTCGGGATATTTCGCTTTGATGGCTTTCTGAAAAACAGTCAGGCGTTCCAGGTATTGCGGTCCCCAGTTTTCGTTCCCGATGCCGATCATCTTGAGGTTAAACGGCGCGGGATGTCCCATTTCAGCGCGTTTCTTTCCCCATGTAGTATTGGCAGCGCCATTGGCGAACTCAATCAGATCGAGCGCATCCTGCACATAAGGACCTAGTTGGTCCATCGGCACCACTTCAGCAGTATTAAACTGGCAGGCCATACCGCAGTTCAGGATGGGCAAAGCTTCCGCGCCAATGTCTTCCGCAATCTGGAAGTATTCAAAGAAACCCAGGCCAAAAGTCTGGTAGTAATCCGGTGTTGGGCGGTGCGCGAATTCAGTATTCCACCTGTTCACAATCAGTTGTCTTTCTTCAACGGGGCCTATCGTTTTTTTCCATTGGTATCTTACGGAAAGATCATGTCCTTCCACGATACAACCGCCGGGAAAACGGATGAACCCGGGTTTCATATCGGCCAGCATCTGGATCATATCCGCGCGCATACCGCCGGAACGGCCCTTCCAGGTATCCGATGGAAAAAGAGAGATCATATCCATATCCACTTTGCCATTCCCTTCCAGCCAGATGTTCAGTTTCCCTTTCATCGCCGTTCTTCCGGCAACAAATCCTGCACCCTGCTTTTTGGTCCATTTTCCATTGGTGGGTGCGAGTGCTATCGTTTCTCCGCCAAGTGTTTTCCCCGCTTCATCCACGAGTTCCACATGCAGTTTTATACCGTTGTTTTCTGTTCTGTATTGCAGTGAAAAATCGTAACGTACTGCGTTCTTCACCCCCATTCCCCGGAAGCCTTCGTTCGTTAAACCGAGGTCTCCCTTTGAAGTATTGTGCAGCAACACCTGTATGAACCTGGGGTTGGCCGACTCTTTTTCCTGGCGGTTCTGCACCACTACCGTTCCTTCCCTGAATTGTTTTTGCTGAACGGTCCAGCCCATCAATGGTTTATAGAATTCGAAGGAACGGTTCTTCACCAGTTCGGCATAAATTCCACCATCAGCCCCCATATTGATGTCTTCAAAAAAAACACCCCACATTACCGGACTCACTTCAGCTACAGGGCTCTTTACATTTACTTTCAGTTGGGCTGAAACATACTGACCGGAACAAAGTCCGGCCAGTAATCCCAGCAATTTTATTTTTTGCTTCATACAGTTATTCTTCCTGATAAATTATTTCAGAACATTAATCCGTGTTTACTATTTCATTTCCAGCACCACCACGGAGAATGGCGGCAGCTTCACTTGTAATTTTCCATTACGCAATACCGCATCGCGGAATACGGAAGGCTTGATTTTATTGGGGTTGTCGAAGGAATTGTAATCCTGTAAAGATTTGCTTGCGAGCAATCTTCCACTTATGTTCTTTAAATTTCCACCCTGTACATCAATAGTAATATCCTGCGCCTGCGTGGGGTGAATATTTACCAGCGACACGTGTGTAACGCCGGTGGAATCTTTGGAGGCAGAGCCCGAAACGGCTGGCAGCTTTTGTCCTTTCCATTCGTAAGCAGCAGATTGTATTTTAAGCGGCAGCAGCTTCGCGTCCTGGTGTACATTGTACATCTCCATCACATGGTAGGTGGGCGTGAGCAGCATTTTTTCTTTCTCTGTAAGGATCACCGCCTGCAGAACGTTGATGGTCTGCGCAAGGTTGGCCATACGCACCCTGTCGCTGTGGTTGTTGAAAATATTCAGGGTAACACCTGCGATCATGGCGTCGCGCATAGTATTCTGCTGATACAGGAAACCTGGGTTGGTGCCTGGCTCCACATCGTACCATCCGCCCCATTCGTCTACCACCAGGGCAACGCGTTTACGCGGATCATATTTGTCCATGATGCGGGAATGGCGGGCCACCAGGGAGTCCATGAAAACGGCCTGCTGCATGGTTTTGAAATACATGCTGTCGTCGAAATTAGTCGCAGATCCTTTTTTACCCCAGTTGATCACCGAATAATGGTGCAGGGCCACGCCACTCACCATGTTGAGGGGAATCTGCTTCATCAGCGTTTCCGTCCAGTTGTAATCATCACCGTTGGCGCCGGATGCGATGCGGAATACCTGGGCATCGCCCCAGCCGGTCATGAACGTGGCGTATTTGCGGTAGAGGTCTGCATAATATTCGGGGCGCATATTGCCGCCACATCCCCAGGCTTCGTTGCCAACGCCCCAGAACTTTACGTTCCAGGGTTTATCCTGGCCGTTCTGCTTCCTGAGGTCCGACATAGGACTCTTCCCATTAAAGTTTACGTACTGCACCCAGTCTATCAGTTCCTGCACTGTTCCGCTGCCTATGTTTCCGGCCAGGTAAGGCTCGGCGCCCAGCAGTTGGCACATGTTTAAGAAGTCGTGCGTGCCGAAGCTATTGTCTTCCGTAACACCGCCCCACCAGGTATTCACGATCGAAGGACGGCTTTCCTTCGGACCAATGCCATCCTTCCAATGGTAAGTATCCGCGAAGCAACCGCCGGGCCAGCGCAGGTTGGGCACTTTCAATTTTTTCAGCGCATCAATCACATCTTTTCTTACCCCATTCACGTGCGGAATCGTGGTGTTTTTTTCACCCACATAAAAACCGTCATAAACACATCTTCCCAGGTGCTCGGCGAAATGCCCGTAAATATGTTTGCTGATCTGTTGTTTTACGGAATCGGCCTGAAGCACACCCGCATTCTGCGAGAAAGCCGGCAGCGCGCAAACCGCCGCTACGGCAAAAGGTAGAAAACGTTTCATTATCAGTTGTTGTTTGTGTTGAAAGAATAAAGCGAAGGCTTCCTGTAAGGAAATATGACCACGGTGAATGGTTGAACCCACAGCGCAGGGCGCCGGGAAAGCAGGCAGAACAATCGCATAACTCAGTTTACATTAAGAATAAAAGCCCTTAACAAAAGTATGCGCCGCGGATGCAACGCAACCAATCATATAGTTATTTGTACTTTTTACACTTATAACTTTAAACGCGAACTAAAGATAAGTGTAAATATTACATTTGAGAAAAAAAGTTTACGGCAGGAGCACGGTGCCGCGCCTTCATATTGGTGTATATTTCAACCCTTTATATAGGAAACTGGTTTTCTCTGCTTCTGACGAGGCAGAGAAAACCAGTTGTGCTGATGAGCTTCTTTTAGTTTTTGATGTAAATAAAAGGCACTTCGCTACTTCTTGCCAGCTTATTGAGCGATGGCACATCCTGCTCCAGGACTTGTTTAAGTTTCTTCAATTCAGCATCAGCGGCTGCTTTCAGTTCTGCGAATACATCTTTTGCCTGCTTAGACGGGGCCATGTTGCCGCTTGCCGCCGCATCGAATACGCCTGATATTTTATCGTTCAGCCTTATCGGGTAGTTCAGTACATCCTGACCACTTTTCGCTTTGGTCTGGTGCAGTGTTTCCTCAATCGCGGTGATCCGTTTGTGGATACTGTCCGACAAGGGTTGCAGTGCTTTCCATTGCGTGGAATCAGTCCGTTCCTTCAGGCTGTTGAGCTGGTTACGGACCGAGCGCACGTTCACTATAGCATCCTGCACTTCTTTGAAAGTGGTTTTCACTTCTTTCAGGAAAGCGTATTGTGCTTCGTAATCTGCATTTGAAGTTGTGAAATTCTTATCGCCCGCAATCACGAAAGGAAGGTCCGTGGAATCCTTTCCATACACGAAACGCGCGGTATAGTTGCCGGGCGGCACTTTCACTGAACCGGGAACACCGTTCCAAAGGATCATACCTTCCACTCTTTCGAGTGGTTCATCCTGCATGTTCCACACCCAGGTGTTCATGCCTTTTTTCCAGGACAGTTGTTCTTTCTTACCACTCGTTTCCACCGACCTGATCACGCTCCCGGATTTGTCGATGATTTTCACCAGCGCCTTTCCTGAATCAGTGGGCAGGTAATAACGGAGTACTGCGCCATTGGGCGGATTCATGCCGGCATTCACCGGATCCTTCTGCTGATAACCGGCCATCCGCCATGCGGTATCCGGCGCGAAGAAATAGGGCTTTCCCCCTGTAGTTACTTTATCGGCCTGCTGCACTACTGAAAGGTCGTCAATCATCCAGAAAGAACGGCCCTGTGTAGCCAAGATGAGGTCGTTGTTCTTGATCGTCAGGTCAGTGATGGGCACCATTGGAAGGTTTAACTGGAAGGGCTGCCATGCCACACCATTGTTGTACGAAATATACATACCGTACTCGGTGCCTGCATACAATAGTCCGGTACGTTTTTTATCTGCCCGCACTACACGGGTGAAATGCATGGATGGAATACCGGTGGTGATTTTCTGCCAGGTTTTTCCATAGTCTTCGGTCCTGTAGATGTAGGGCGCAAAGTCGTCCAGTTTGTAACGCGTTCCTACAATATAGGCGCCTCCTTTTTTGAAGGGATCGGCTTCAATGGTATTCCACATCATCCATTCGGGGCAGCCTTTAGGGGTAACGTTCTCCCAGTTCTTCCCACCGTTCCTGCTTACATGCACGAGGCCATCATCACTTCCTGTCCAGAGCACATCTTTTTCAACAGCGGATTCTGCGGCGGTGAAAATGGTGCAGTAGTATTCCACGGAGGTATTGTCTTTGGTGATGGGACCGCCACTGGAAGCCTGTTTGGATTTATCATTGGTAGTCAGGTCCGGACTGATGATCTCCCAGCTTTGCCCGCCGTTCTCGGTTACAAAAAGATGGTTCCCTGCGGCGTACAGGCGCTTTGGATTATGTGGAGAAAAGAAAAGCGGGAAGTTCCATTGAAAGCGGTATTTGAGCACATCCGCGCCGGAGCCGATGGGCACATCGGGCCACACGGAAATATTCCTGTTCTCTCCCGTTTTGTGGTCGAGCCTGGAGAGGTATCCGCCATAGTTTCCACCATATACGATATCGGGGTTCAGCGGATCGGCCACCACATATCCGGATTCAAACCCGGCGGTGGATTCCCAGTCGCTTTCCCCGATTTGTCCGCCGTAGGTGCGGTGTTTCAGGCGTAATGTACTGTTGTCCTGCTGGGCACCGAGTATACGGTATGGAAACGAATTATCTGTTGATACACGGTATATCTGTGCCGTGGGCTGATTCATCATGGTACTCCACGATTTCCCGCCATCCATGCTCACTTGCGCGCCACCATCGTCGGCTATGATCATCCTGTTGCCATCCAGCGGATCTATCCAGAGATCGTGGTGATCGCTGTGCGGTGTACCGATGTTCTGCCAGGCTTTTCCGCCATTGGTGGATTTCAGAAAGCCCACGTTCAATACATACACATCATCTTCTTTTGCCGGATCGATAAACAGTTTGGTATAGTACCAGGCCCTTTGGCGGATGTTGTTGTCGCTGCTTTGCAGTTGCCAGGTTTCTCCGCCATCCGCGCTACTGAAGAGTCCGCCATGCGCGTTTTCGATGAGCGCGTAAATTTTTTGTGTATTGGAAGGCGCAATGGCCACACCTGAGATTCCCCAGGTACCATCGGGTAACCCTTTGTTCTTATTCAGAAAATTCCATGTTTCACCGCCATCTGTACTTTTCCAGAGCGCGCTTCCTTCTCCGCCGCTTTCTAGGCTGTACGGCGTTCTGATCACGCGCCAGGTAGAGGCGAACAAAACATTAGGATCGGATGGATCCATAGCAAGATCGGATGCTCCGCTTTGGTTGTTGGCGTACAATACTTTTTTCCAGGTCTTACCGCCATCGGTGGTTTTGAATATGCCTCTTTCTTCATGTGGCCCGAACAGGTGTCCCAATACCGCTACCCATACCTTATCGGGATCTGTTGGATGAACAATAATCTTCGTGATGTGCCTTCCTTCTTTCAGGCCAATGTTCTTCCAGGTTTTACCACCGTCCATACTCTTCCACATCCCTTGTAATCCTTCACTCACGTTTCCGCGCACTGTATTTTCTCCTTCACCTACATACAATATTGATTCGTTGGAAGGCGCAACGGCCACCGAGCCGATCGTTCCTCCGAAATAGCCATCTGAAATATTCTTCCAGGATGCGCCGCCATCCGTTGTTTTCCATACACCTCCGCCGGTGGCGCCCATATAAAACAATTGCCTGTTCTTATAACTTCCCGCAACGGCCGCGCTTCGTCCGCCGCGCCAGGGTCCTACCAGCCGGTATTTTACATCGGAAAGAAAGGGCGCCACATGTGCCGTATCTTTTGCCGCATCGGATACTGGTTGTTTCTTTCGCTGCGCCTGCAGTACTATTCCGGGCATCATTCCCAGCAGACAACAAAAAAGCAATCTTCGCATTGGTGTCGTGTTTAGAAAAATGAAATTACAGGTTTTGGCCCCCGAAATAAAAAAAGGGTTGAAAAAACCGGAGCGTTATCCGTGTTTTTCCAACCCTGTATACGGTTAAAATACTTTTATCCTTCTATGGAACTCGCCGCGCCTTCATCCTTCTTTTCTTCTATTGACTTCTTCTCTTCTTTCTTTTTCTCTTCTTTGCTTTTGGCCTTATTGTATTTTTTCGCTTTGTTCTTATGCAATCCACCGAAACGAAGCCCTACGTGGAAATCTGCCTGCTTCGATTCCCCCATCAGCGCAGACAATACACTTCCGGAACCAAGGAACAGCGGACCAAACCGCAACGAGAGGCCTGCATTGAACTCGGTGAGGCCATTGTAGTTCAAAGGCAGGTAAGCGCCAAAAGCGCGGCCCTCATAACGCGGGGTGAGCGTGAAACCATTGTAATAAGCGGTATTGTAGGGTTTATTGTCTGTTTTTGCCAGGGAAAGTTGCGCACCACCATGCACGTAGAACTTATTGCTGAGGCTATAATCCACATCCAGTTGGAGGGATGTGGGCAATGCCACATCGTATTCAGCATCATTGTTGGTAGCCGCAGGTGTAAAGAACTGGGGGCGGGCATTGAAATATTGTTTGAACTCATCCAGTTCCTGGTCGCCAAGTTCAGAAAGGGAGAGCCTTTCGGAACCGGTGATATTAATATCGTAATCTCCGCTGCGTTGTACATCGCGCTCATAATTGATTTTCCCGATATCCAACAGGGCAACGCCTACTTTCAGTTTGTATTTGTTCCTGTCTCTGCGCGACTGGTGCTTGTCGCCATAAGTATGTTTTTCTGCATCCGGACGCCATTCATACACGAACCCGATATCTCCGCCGAAGCCGGTGCTTTTCATTTCCAGCAAGTCCTCAGGATCGAAATCGGAGATGTTCACCCCGCCGAAGCCCATGCCTATTCTTCCCGTGGTGTTCATCAGTTCCACATCATCGGCGATGTTGTTCTCCACGAGTGTACCATTAAAATTGCCGATGTTCAGGTACATATTCGCGGCGCCAGCCAGGTATTTGGCCGTGAAACCACCTTTCAGGAAATGTTTTTCTTTCTGCAGCAGTGTTCGTGCGAAGCTTACGCCGAATTCCGTCCAGCCATGTACGGCCAGTTGCATGTTTTCCTGCGACTGTATTGTATAGGGCAATGAGGCATCGTTCTCAAAATCAGAGGTGAGTTTATCCACCAGCTTTCCGTCTATATCACGGATATTGGTAACCGCACGCACCCTTGTAGTGAAGGCGATACCCGTTTTTTCACCGATCGACACCATCACCGAAGGGCCGTGTACCGTAAAGTTGGCCATACCGCTGGAAGCGCCGGCATTGTGTCCGAACATCTGATTTTTGAGCGTATCGAACTCAAAAGAGTTTTTGAAGACATCTTTCAGTTTGAAAGAAGCCTGGTCGTTCCCTACATACGTGTTCAGTGAAAAAAGATTTACATCGAACCGGTAACGGCTGTCTGCGATATTGGCTGGGTTGAAAAAAACACCGTTCACACCGGTGTAATTACCGGCCCGGTATCCGGGAAAATCCTGTGCCGCAGCAGGTAAAGCTGTAGCAACGGCCAGAGCGGCCATCCATGTTTTCATACGTACTTTTTTGGGTTGAGGTTAATACTGCCGCAAACCTACAGCACGAAAGCGAACTATGCAATGCCCATCAGCAGGTATTTTTTGACCGCGCTTCCTTACTTTTGCCGCTCTAAAAACCTGCTCATGACCGGCATCGACCATGTGGAACTGGAAAAAGTGATCGTACACAAAGTGGGAAACCCCTCCAGGAACGAAGAACTGAAGCTATCCGTAAACCCGCTCACCCTGAACGATGAGATCGTTCGCGGCCTGCTGAACAAATACTTCCTGGGCGCTTTCAACGCCGATGAATTGTTTCGGTTCACCCATATCAGTGATGTGAACCTGAATGAAGTGTACAATTATGTAACAAAGATTTTTGATGATGGGGAGGCCTTCACAGAAGAGTCGTTCCATCTTGCGCAGTACCTCTATTCCAAATCAACACATGCAAGGGTCAAAGAAGGTGAACTGTATGTGGTGCTCTTCAACAAAGTACCCTTCCAGGGCGAAGAAACAAAGGCCATCGGGTTGTTCAAATCAGAAACAAAAGAGACTTTCCTGAAAGTGTTCCCGCACGGCCAAAGTTATGAAGTGATCCATGAAGAAGGTGTCAACATCAATAAACTCGACAAAGGCTGCCTGATTTTCAGAAAGAACCGGGAAGAAGGCTATTTCTGTTGTGTGGTAGACAGTACCAACAAACAGAACGATACGCAATACTGGGTGCACGATTTCCTCCAGGTTCAACCGTATTCAGACGCTTACCACCAAACAGACCAGTACCTCGATTTGTGCAAACAGTTCATCACCCAGGAATATCCCGAGAAATTCGAGGTCACCAAATCGGACCAGATTGATATGATGAACCGTTCGATGGAATACTTTAAAACGAAGGATCAGTTCAACATGGAAGAATTCGCACGGGAAGTGATGCACCACGAAGAGATTGTGGATACTTTCAGCGATTACAAACGCAACTTCGAACAGAACCGTGGCTTCGAAATCAACGAGGAATTCGACATCCACCTCGCCGCCGTAAAAAAGCAACAGAAAGTATTCAAATCGATCTTAAAACTCGACAAGAATTTCCACATCTATATCCATGGCCGTAAAGACCTGATGGAACGTGGTTACGATGAAGCCGTAGGGAAGAAATACTATAAAATTTACTTCGACGAGGAAGCTTAAAGGTTCTCCATCTGGTCGGGGATCGTTCTTTCCAGTTCTTCCTCCTTGATTTTATTCGTAGGCCATTCGGGATCGTACTTCACGAACCAGGATATCCACAAAGAACGGGAAAGCCGCATCAGCCAGGGTTGCAGCGCAACAAGCAGGATACCATTGGAGATGAGCCACCAGAGGAAACGGTTATCGTTAAACGACATGCCGATCAATACCAGCCAGGCCACTAAAGTAGCCACGCTAATGGCCACCGTAAGTGCGTAGCTCACGTAACCGGTGCCATAGTAAAACCCTACTTCAATTTCAGTAGGTTGCCCGCAAACAGTACATTGCTTATGCATTTCCATGTTCCTGTTGAGTTTGATGCTAACAGGATTTTTAAACAACTTCCCTTCGCGGCAACGCGGGCAACGGCAACCGAGAACGGAGGAAAGATAATTTCGTTTGGGCGCTGATTCCATAATGCTACAAAGGTATAAATATAACCCGGCGCCGCATTGTGCCACAAGTCACGATCAGTAATTTATCCCACAAATCAGCGGATTATTTTGAAACACGGCACAATCAGGAAGTAATGAATACCATTATAATTTCTCCAGCACCTTTTCCATCTTCATACTCCTGGAGCCTTTTATGAGCAACTGGGCACTTTCCGGACTTTTGCGCTGTAACCAGTTGCCGGCGGCCTCTGCATCGGGCAGGTAAGTGAACGGGTGCATCACATGTGCGAAATCGCCGCCTACCAATACCACTTCTTCCCAGGGGTGTGCCGCGATGAAAGCGGCCAGGTCTTCGTGTTCTTTTTTGCTGTCGGCCCCCAGTTCCATCATGGCGCCCAGCATCAGAATTTTATGGTCACCTGGTTGTGCGGCGAAATTAGCGATGGCAGCTTTCATACTGGAAGGGTTGGCATTATACGCATCGAGAATGATGGTATTGCTTCCTTTCTTCACCAGTTGTGAACGGCTGTTGGTAGGTGTGTATGCTTCAATGGCGGCGGTGATCTTTTCCATGGGCACACCGAATTCCATGCCTACGGCCACAGCCGCGAGTACATTGGGCAGGTTATAGTCGCCCACCAGTTGCGTTTGTATGGTGCCCAAACCGGGCACATTCGTGATTTCTACGGTGAGAAAAGGCGCAGAGGCGGCGAGTTTGCCTTCCACTTCGGCCTGCTCCGTTCCGTAACGGATTACTTTAGGAATACCTGCGCTCATTTCGCGGAGGTAATCATAGTCCCACATCGCGAACGCAGTGCCGTTATTGGCCCGGAGGAAATCGAATAATTCTCCTTTTCCTTTCCTCACGCCTTCCGCGCCACCGAAACCTTCTAGGTGCGCCTTGCCGCAGTTGGTGATCAGTCCATGGGTTGGCAACGTGTATTTGCAGTAACCTTCAATTTCTTTCTGGTGGTTCGCGCCCATTTCTATCACGGCCATTTCCGCATCCTGTTGCACGCGCAGCAGGGTGAGCGGGATTCCGATATGGTTGTTGAGGTTACCCTGGGTGGTATAGGTGATGAAGTGGGAAGAAAGTACGGCGTGGATCAGCTCTTTGGTGGTGGTTTTCCCGTTGCTGCCGGTGATGGCGATGAACGGCACCTTTTTGCCATCGCCCCTGTTCATGAATTTCCGTCGGTGGTGTTGCGCCAGTTGCTGCAAGGTGGTGAGCACATCGTCTACCAGTATCGTTTTTTCTGAAGTGTGGAAATCGGCCTCATCAATTACGGCGTACGCGGCGCCCATTTCAAGCGCTTTTGCCGCGAAGGCGTTGGCGTTGAAGTTGGGGCCCTTCAGTGCGAAGAAAATATCCCCGGGTTTCAGTGCGCGCGTATCGGTTTGCACGCTGGGGTGTTGCAGGAAAAGCTGGTATAAGGCGGAGATGGTCACAGTATTCGATTTGAGTGCACAAATATACTACAAGAAAGCCCCGCATATCTCAGCGGGGCTTTCTTTGAACATCACGTATTATGCGTTGTAATTATCTTTTTTGTTTGCGGTTCTTGTAGATGATACCGCTTTTGCGTCCGTTTCCTTCTGCACTGCCCACACGGTCCATGGCGCAACGGAAACCAACGGTGCTGCTGGCCTGGTCTTCTTCAAGGTGACGGCGTGTACCGGGAGAGAGCCAGTAAGCACGGTCGTTCCAGCTACCGCCTTTGATCACGCGGGATTTGTCGGAGATCAGGGTGGTTACACCATAACCATAAGTTACCATGGAAGAACTGTCACCATCCAGGTAGTTGATCACGTCACCTCTCTGGTAGTTGCGGCGGTTCTTACTTTCTTCGTCGGTAACATATTGCTCTTTCAGGCGACCGAGACTGTCTCTTTCAAATTCACCATCCTGTGTTTTGTACAGTTTGGAGTATTTGTTACCACGGTAAGGGGCCACATCATCCATATCGGTGGTATTCAGCGGACGGTAAACGTCTCCGGTCCATTCGCTTACGTTACCAGACATATTATAAAGACCGAATCCATTGGGGAAGAAAGACTCCACGGGACCAGTGTACACCGCGTTATCGTTCAAACCACCGGCCACACCCATGTTGTCACCATAACCGCGTTTGAAGTTGGCGAGGAAAGTACCCTGCCATGAACCGCGGCGCGTATCACGCAGACCATTCACGTTGTGCGACCAGGAATATACCTGTTTGTTGCCGATCAATTCCTCACCACGCTTTTTAGGAGAGGTGGAAGGATTGGGGTTCTGGTTTACATAACCCAGTGCTGCGTATTCCCATTCCGCTTCGGAAGGGAGGCGGTAATTGGGCAACATCAGACCGTCTTCGAACTTCACCTGGGTACGGGGGGTACCGTTGGGATTCTTCAGCGGGTTCTTTTTGGATTTTGCCGCCGTACCGGGCGTAGCCTGGTATTCACCCACGAGGTATGCTTTGCTGTTGAAGTTCTCCTGGCCAAGGCCCTGGAGGTTCTTCAATGTATTCTTGTTCACATAGCCTTTCTGAACGAGAATGCCTTCGTTCACGCGGTCGGAGCGCCAGAGGCAGAAATCAGAAGCCTGCTTCCAAGTTACGCCCACCACAGGATAGTAGTTGTAAGAAGGGTGGCGGAAATAATACTCCACCATGGGTTCGTTGTAGGCGAGCTCGCTCCGCCAAACCAGTGTATCGGGCAGGGCACCTAAACGCACATCTTTGTATTCATCCCCATCAAATACCGATTCTATCCAGTAAAGGTATTCCCGGTAGTGTACGTTGGCTACTTCGGTTTTATCGATATAGAATGAATTCACGGTAACACGGCGGGGAATATTGTTCCAGTCGCCCATCACATCTTCTTCAGTAGCACCCATCGTGAAGGTACCACCCTGAACGAAAACGAGACCGGGGCCGGTTTTCTGTTCTTTCTCCATGGACACCTGGTAGCCGCCCATGTTCTTATCGTTGTAGTTCCAACCGGTTACGGATGATTTTTCCTGCTTCTTTCCGAACAGTCCTCCGTTTTTACAGGAAGCCAGCAGAACAGTGGCAGTTAATAGGATCGAAACATTTTTCAGGTTCATCTTGGATAGCATTGAGCTAGGTTTTTGGATATGAATAACGACCTCGAATATCGGTTTATTGTACAACCGGAGGGCGAATATAATTTAATTTTGTTTTCCCGGCGGCAGCTTTAGCAATCAATGGATAAGAAGCGCCTTACTGCCCATAAACACATAACTTCAAACACGGAACCAAACTTCCATACTGCGGATGCGTTTTTTCCTTCTTTTATTCCTGCTCGCAAATACCATACTAGCCCCTGCACAACGGGTGTACGCCCCCCATTCCGTGCTGCAACAGGGCACATGGTATAAAATAGGCGTGGATACCGCAGGGGTTTACCGGATCGATCTCGCGTTGTTGAATGCATTGGGTTATACAGGCAACAGTTTTCCCGCAGATGCCATCCGCGTTTTCGGCAGAACCGGCGCCATGCTGCCCGAAGCCATGAACACACCTTATACCGATGACCTGCGGGAAATCCCCTGCCGTTCCTATCCGGGCTTCGTCCTGTTTTATGCGCCGGGTGCCCATATTGTAGAAAAAGATTCTGTGAACCAAAGCTTTACGCATAGAACGAACCTATTCTCCAACCGTACTTACTATTATATTAAGGTGGAAGGTTCTGGATTAAGAATTCCCCTTCAACAGGATCCCGGCAGTTTTCAACGAACCGTTACGGCCTACGATGATGTCCGTTTTTATGAACAGGACCTGGTGAATTTTCTGGGCAGCGGCAAAGAATGGTTTGGGGAAGAATTCGCAAACGCTCCAGGCAAAACGCTTACCCGGAACTTCTCTTTTACTTTTCCCGGAAGGGATATCCAGGAACCGGTGCGCTTTAACACCACTGTGGTAGCCCGTTCCGTGAACGGCAGCAACCGTTTCAGTGTGCAGTTGAACGGTGGCACCGCGGCCACCACCGATATTGCCGCCACAGGCAGCGGCGCTTACGATGTTTTCGCCCGGAAAGCGAGCATCTCCCTCACACAATTGATCCCCACCGCTGATGTACAGGCCGGATTCAACTTCCAGCCCGGCGGGTTCAACGCGCAGGGCTGGCTGGACCATATCCTGGTACATGCCCGTACTCCCCTTCGTTTCAATGGTCCCGGACAATGGCATTTCCGCGACTGGCGCTCAGTGATACCCGGCAATGCCCGTTTTGAGATCAGCAATGCGCCCGCCGATGCCGAAGTTTGGGAGGTAACCGATCCACTTTCTCCGATACGGATGGCCACACAAATTGCCGGTAACACATTGGGGTTTACTCAAAATACCAGCCGGCTCAGAACGTATATCGCCTTTTCCCCTGCCACCGCATTACGTCCCGCTACATTGGGCGTGGTAAAAAACCAGGACCTGCACGGCGCTCCTAATGCACGTTTCCTGGTGGTCGCGGCGCCTGAACTGGTTCCGGAGGCCCAACGCCTGGCGGCTTACCATGAAGCGGCCAATGGCCTTACCACACTGATAGTGACCCCCGAAATGATCTTTAATGAATTTTCGGCTGGGATCCCTGACCCTACGGCTATCCGTGATTTCGTTAAGATGCAGTACGACCGCGCCAGAGGCGATACTTCGCGCCAGCCCCGCTACCTGCTGTTGTTCGGCGACGCATCCTTCGATTACAAAAACCGCCTCGGCAACAACACGAATTTTGTGCCTGCTTACCAAAGCAATGAATCGCTTGAACCCCTTTCCACCTATACTTCAGATGATTTTTTCGGGTTGCTGGACAATACAGATAACATCAACAATTCCGGTACGCTCAGTTTGCTCGACATCGGGATCGGGCGTATTCCCGCAGGGAACCCGGCGGAAGCAAAAGCTTATGCAGACAAGGTGCTGGCCTACCATTCTTCCCAGGCGCTCGGTCCCTGGCGCAACGAACTCAGTTTTCTCGCCGATGATGAAGACGATAACCTGCACCTTCAGGATGCGGAATATGTAGCCGGAGGCGTGGAAACCCTGAACCCTTCTTTCAATACCAACAAGTATTACCTCGACGCTTTCCCGCAGCAAAGCACTTCCGCGGGCAGCCGATACCCCGCCGCCACACAAGCCAGCAACAATAAGGTTTTCAATGGTACACTGATCTGGAATTACAGCGGCCATGGCGGGTTTACAAGACTTGCAGAGGAAGTACTGCTCGATAAAGAGACCGCGGCCCAATGGCGCAACAAAGACCGCTATCCGCTTCTCATCACAGCCACCTGCGATTTCGCGCCGTATGATAATCCGGGCATGCCCTCCCTGGGCGAACAGGTGCTGTTACAACCCAATGCCGGCGCCATCGCGCTGATGACCACCACCCGTGTGGTGTTCGCGTTCAGCAACCGCACCATGAACTACAATTACCTGCAGGAAGCCTTCAAAAGAAAAGCCAACGGCTTCTACCCCAGCCTGGGCGAAGCCGTAAAAAACGCCAAGAATTTCACTTACCAGTTTTCCGGAGACATCGTCAACAACAGGAAATTCACCCTACTCGGCGATCCCGCGCTTACCTTAGCGTTCCCACTGTATAAAGTGAAAACCACACACATCAACAGTAAAGAAACTGGCGCTTTGAAAGATACCGTCCGGGCACTCGATAAAGTGATTGTTTCCGGGGAAATCACGGATATGAATGGTGTTGTTTTAACGGACTTCAACGGTGCGGTTTTCCCCTCGGTATTTGATAAGAAAAGCACCAGGCGCACCTTGGGCAACGACCCCGGAAGCCCGGTTACCAGTTTTGAAACCCGTGAACAGGTGCTGTTCAAAGGAAAATCTTCTGTAAAAGATGGGCGTTTCAGCTTCGAATTCATTGTTCCGAAAGACATCAGTTACGCCTTTGGTGAAGGCTGGATCAACTACTATGCCGAGAACGGCCAATACGACGCAAACGACCATTACGCCAACCTGGTGGTGGGCGGCGGCAGTAATACCGGCTCCGATGACCAGGAAGGGCCCACCGTTAAAGCCTGGATGAACGATGAAAAATTCGTGAACGGCAGCATCACCAACAACGCGCCCATCCTGCTTGTGAAACTCGCCGACTCCTCCGGCATCAATACCACCGGCGCAGGGATCGGTCATAACATCACGGCCATCCTGGACAATGACCTGAACAATCCCATCGTGCTGAACGAATTCTACCAATCCGAGCAGGATTCCTATAAAAAAGGGTATGTCCGTTATCAGTTGCCACCCCTGGAACCCGGAGAACACAGCTTGCAGGTGAAAGCCTGGGATGTGGCCAACAACTCCGGAGAATACCTGCTGCGTTTTAAGGTAACCGAACAGGGCGACCTGGTGCTGGACCACGTACTCAATTACCCCAACCCCTTTACCACCAGAACCTCCTTCTGGTTCGAGCACAACCGTCCCTTCGAAAATTTACAGGTACACATACGGGTATTTTCACTTACCGGAAAACTCGTAAAATCACTGAAAAACACAATAATAACCACCGGTAACCGTTCGAGTGATGTGGAATGGGACGGTAAAGATGATTTTGGAGCGAAACTTGCCCGCGGCGTGTACTGGTATATTTTACGCATCAGCGCCCCCGATGGACAAACCAAAGAAGTGATCCAGAAGCTGGTTATCTTATAATCCCTACTTTTGCCTGGTCTTACATTTGCGAAACCTACAAAATTGATATAAAAAATCTCTGATGAAACGACTCCATCTGAAACTGGCTGCCACTGCATTCCTGCTGGCGGGCACCGCTCTCTCAGTATCCGCACAAACAGCCGACAGAATAAACATCGTTACAACGGCAGTACCTTTCCTACGAATCTCACCTGACGCAAGGGCCGGAGGCATGGGCGAAACCGGGATCGCTACTTTACCCGATGCCAACGCGCCGTTCTGGAACCTCGCCAAAACACCTTTCAACACCAGTAATACAGGCATTGCTATGACGTACACCCCCTGGTTAAAAGACCTGGGTTTAAACGATGTGTATCTTGCCTCGCTCGCAGGCTACCTGAAACCAAGCGATATGGAAGCTATTTCTATGTCGGTAAGGTATTTCAGTCTGGGCAATATCTCTTTTACAGATGGAAGCGGAAACTTCCTTCAAACCGAACGTCCGCGTGAATTTTCTATCGACATGGGCTATTCCAGAAAATTATCCGACCAGATGGGTATCGGTCTTGGACTGCGTTATATCCGTTCCCGCCTGGCCATCGGCAACATCGCCGGAACAACTTATAAACCCGGCTCCACCGTTGCGGCCGATCTCTCCTGGTATTACAATGGTGCCGATGAAAATGGAGAAGGGTTCAGCGCTGGTGCCGTACTCTCCAATCTGGGTGGCAAAATAGGATATACCAACAACGCCGAAGAAAGAGATTATATTCCCGCCAACCTTGGACTTGGTGGTGCATACACCAAAGTTTTCGACGAAGCCAACAAAGTTACTTTCGCCCTAGATATCAATAAGTTGATGGTGCCAACGCCCCCCAGCTATGAAGAAGTGCCCGATATGTCGGACCCTGCTTACGATGAAGTAGTGGAGCGCAACAACGCCAAAACCCGCGACTACCGCTCCAAAGGCATCGTAGGAAGCTGGTTCAGTTCCTTTGGTGACGCACCCGGCGGATTTGGCGAAGAACTGAAAGAGTTCACTTTCTCAGCAGGCGCGGAATACTGGTACAACAACCAGTTCGCATTGCGTGCAGGCTATTTTTATGAGAACAAAGACAAAGGCAACCGCAAATACTTCACCGTAGGTGCGGGCATCAAATACAACGCCATTGGCATCAACTTCTCTTACCTGGCACCTTCGGGTCAGGGTATTACGAGGAACCCGCTTTCCAATACGCTGCGCTTCGGGCTGGCATTTGACCTGGATGCGGTAGAGTAGTTGTAGTTTTATGCGGAAATAATTAAACGATCTTCTCTTTGACGGGTTGCCGTTGGGGAGAAGATTTTTTTTCGCGCGAAGACGCAAGGGAGCAAGGACGCAGGGCATTGTTTGCTTTTGGGCTGGTTGCTATTTTGAAACTGAGAAGTAATTTTTGTTTCTCGCAATTGCGTTTGCTGCAACACCTCAACCCCTCCTTGCGTTCCTTGCCCCTTCGCGTCTTTGCGTGAAACGAAGCAACCCCAATTCCCTATATTTGCCCCCTTAACATCTCCCCATGAACCTACGCATCGGCTTCGGAATAGATTTTCACCAACTGGCAGAGGGCCGCGAACTCTTTATCGGCGGCGTTAAAATTCCCCATACCAAAGGAGCCGTGGGCCACAGTGATGCCGATGTGCTGCTCCACGCGATCTGCGATGCCATGCTGGGCGCACTGGCACTGGGCGATATCGGCAAACATTTCCCGGATACTTCCAACGAGTTCAAAGGTATCGATAGTAAAATTCTGTTGAAACGCACTTTTGACCTGATCAGCGCCAAAGGATACAGTGTGGTAAACGTGGACAGTTCGCTTTGCCTGGAAGCCCCGAAAATAAAGCCTTACGTGGAACAGATGCAACAAACCATCGCGTCGATTATCGGCGTTACCACAGAAGATGTTTCCGTGAAAGCCACTACCACGGAAAAGATGGGTTTCGTGGGCAGGGAAGAAGGACTGGTAGCCTACGCTACAGTGCTCCTTCAGAAACAATAAAATCTTATTTCCCGATTAAAAATATCGTGGGACGCTTGTGCAGTTCCGGCAACGACTGCTTTTTCCAATCCGAAATGGCTCTGGTGACGATGTACTCATTCGCGGAGGTGATATCCGCGGCCACGCACAACTTCGTGGAACCCTGGCAGGTAGCGAGGATGTCTTTCAGCAATTGGTTGTTGCGGTATGGTGTTTCGATGAACAACTGGGTACACGATTCTTTTACAGCTTCCAACTCCAGTTGTCGCAGCATTTTTATACGGGAAGCGCTTTCAATGGGCAGGTAGCCGCAGAAGCGGAATTGTTGCCCGTTCATGCCCGAAGCCATCAGGGCGAGGAGGATGGAACTTGGTCCTACCAACGGCACTACGGCAACACCCATATCCTGGGCTTCCGCCACAAGTATTTGCCCGGGATCCGCAATACCAGGACATCCCGCTTCGCTGATGATGCCAATGTTTTTCCCTGCCTTCAAAGCATTTCTGAATTGGGAGATTACCGCTTCTTCCGCTTTGTGAATCACCACCCATTCATACGCGTCAATCACCATGTCGCGCCAGATTTTCTTCAGCCAGCGGCGGGTGGTTCTTTCATTCTCCACGAAAAAAACATTGCACTGTTTTACGGCATCCAGTACATAAGGAGGAACAGTTTGCTCCGCATCTTCTGCCAGAACAGTAGGAACCAGGAACACTTTACCGGGAACAGGCATACTCATTTTTTCATTTCATGTAAACTAAGGGTAGCGGCCACCACCGCATAAGAAGGCGCCAGCACCCAACCCAATAAAGGCACGCTGTGCATCAGGTAGAATACCAGCCCGTTCCCGATGGCAAGCCCCTTGTGTGTGCCAATGAAGGCCACACTTTGCGCAGGACTCATTTTCCGGCGTTCGCAACTGTAATCCAGCATGGAGAACCCGTAGTAATAACATTCCACAAACAAAGCGATAAGCGGCGTGATCCAGCCCACAAGGGGTATGAAGGAAAGGATCAGGATAGAAATCGTGTAAACTGTTTGCCAGAGTGCGTTCCGCAAAGCCAGCCGGATGCCCCTGAGAATGTCTTTCAGCAGTTGTTTAAAGCTGAACGGGAAATCCCTTCCTTCCAGAATAGACTCCGTTTTTTCACTGAGGTAAGCGAAAATGGGTGAGCCGATGATGAGGAACAGGTATTTGAAAAGCGAAAAGTAAAAGAACACGAGGATCACGCGCACGATCAGTTCTCCGAGAATAAAAAGGAAATTCAGGAAACTGTTGTGCATTCTTTCCAGCCACACCTGCAACCCCACCAACTTACTGATATACGTAACCGCTTCGCTGGTGGAGGTCCAGAAGAAATACATGCCGGTAAGGAAAAGCAGCGCATAGAGGATACCGGGAATGAGTATCCATTTCCAGAGTTTGTGTTGCCGGATGAACTGGTGCGCCTGGAAATAGGCCTGTATGGATATTACGATTTCTTTGAGCAAGAAACTTGATTTTAGTGCCCGACCTGCTAACTTCAGGCAGTTGAAAGAAAAATTCGCATGAAAATAAAGGAATTTACACAAAATGGCTGTATTTCATATCAGTAAGCGGCAAACGCCAATAGTTATTATCTTGTAGGTCATGAAGAAATCGATTGCTGTTCCCGCCGGTATTGTCCTGGCGTTGCTCGTATATTTCCTGAATCCCTTCGGGCTTGCCCCGAAGGCCATACTCACCTTGTCGATTGGTGTACTCATGGTATTCTGGTGGGTGAGCGAAGCGCTGCCCATGCCCGTGGTGGCGTTGTTGCCGCTGGTATTGTTTCCTTCCTTTGGCATCGGCACTTTAAAAAATACGGCGCTGCCTTATGCTGATCCCGTTATCTTCCTGTTCATGGGCGGCTTCCTGCTGGGACTCGCCATCGAAAAATGGAACCTGCACCGGCGCATCGCGCTGAACATCGTACGTATGACCGGTACCAGTGGCAACCGTATCGTACTGGGCTTTATACTCAGTACCGGCTTCCTGAGCATGTGGCTCAGCAATACAGCCACCACCATGATGATGTTTCCCATCGCCCTCTCCGTGGTAAACGTGATGAAGGAACACCCCCGCAATGGCGCACGTTACGATCATTTCGCGGTGGCCATCATGCTCTCCATCGCTTACGCTTCCAACCTGGGCGGCATCGCCACTGTAATAGGAACCCCGCCCAACGTGGCTTTCGTGGGCTATATGCAGGAACGCTACAACATGACCATCGACTTCGCCAGTTGGATGGCGGTTTGTTTCCCCCTCGCATTGCTGCTGATGCTGAGTATGTATGTCGTGATGGTGAAATGGCTTTTCCCCAACCACATTAAAGCGGAAGAAAGCACGCGCATAGTAATCAGGGAAGAACTCGCGAAACTGGGTCCAATGCGTGTTTCAGAAAAAAGAGTACTGATCGTATTCTGCACCACCGCCCTCCTATGGATACTGAAAGACCTGATCAATCAACTCAACCTGATAAAACTGGATGATACAGTAATCGCCATTGCAGGCGGAGCAGCACTCTTCTTTATCCCTGCGGGGAAAGAAAACACCAAAGAGAACGCCCTGCTCACCTGGGAAGACACTTCCAAAATGGCATGGGGCATCCTGTTGCTTTTCGGGGGTGGCATCACATTGGCCAACGCACTGGAGAACGCCGGTCTCATGAAGCAACTCGGGGAATGGCTCGCAGGCTTCGCAGGGAACGGTGGTTTTGTATTGGTGGTAATGATCACCATTCTTTCCATTTTTATTTCTGAAGTAATGAGCAATGTGGCACAGGTAATCGTGTTCGCGCCGGTGATGGCGGGCATGGCCGATGCACTGCATATCAACCCAATGTTGCTCGGCGTTCCGATGACGCTGGCCGCGAGTTGCGCATCTATGTTACCAATGGGAACGCCGCCCAATGCGATCGTTTTTGCGAGTGGGCATATCCGTTTGGGACAAATGGTGAAAGCAGGGCTGGTGCTGAACTTGCTGGCGATTGCGCTGATTTCAGTGTTTTGCTGGTATGTGTTGCCGGTGTTTTTTTAGGGTTCACGCAAGGGACGCAAAGGAGCTAGGACGCAAGGGGAGGTTGAAGTGCTACAGGTGAGGGGATTTTCTCGCGATTGCTTCGTGCCTCGCAACGCTACGACGCCACGGGCTGTTGTATGGCAGAATAGCGGGTTTTGTTAGAGAAGCTATTTTATGAACGCATATCGTTTTACAGCCTCTATGATCTTATTGCAAGGTTGAAATATGATCGTTTGTTTTTCGCAAAATACCAATAAGAAATTTAATCAGCGTCTAACGTAGCGCCCTAGCGTTGCGAGGCACGAAGCAATCGCGAGAAATAAAAAATGCGCTTCAACAACCGCCCCAAACACAAACAACGCCTAGCGTCCTTGCTTCCTTGCGTCTTGGCGTGAAAGAAAACCTAAAACTTGGGACAATTCAACTTCCTTGCATTCGGATCCCTCGGCTGCCTGGTATAAATCAGTGAAAGTTCAATTCCGCCCCTGGTATTAGAAGCGGGTTTCAGTGAAGAAGTATTCACATCATAAGAAAGCCCGAAGCGCCATTCGTTGTTGATTTCCAATCCAACATAGGGAATCACGGCATCTTTAAGGCGGAGCCATGCACCGGCGTACATGCTTACCGGAGCGTATTCATCCTGGTTGAGCAGAAACTCCACTGCACCACCTGCCACGGTGTTCCGGGCGCTGGCCTGGTTGCTGTGCATGGCGCTGAGGTGGAGGTTGGCGGTTTCACTGAGCGGAAAGTAACCTCCGGCCTGCACGGTTACCCGTGGATTGAGGTAGAAAAGCGCGTCAGTAAAAGATTCTTTCGGCTTGTTGATGTGGTACATGGAGATGCCGAAATAGAAATTATTCCAGTCGCTGGTGGCGCCGTTATAGAAGATACCGGCGGCCAGGTCGAAATAGTTTTTGTTAAACACCACATTGTTGAGCGGATCCTGCGTGGGACTGGTCCAGGTGCCGTTGGCATCCAGTTCATCGCCCAGGTTCAGTTTGGTGCCATCGAGCCTGCTTTGCGCGTAGGTACCCTGGAACCCCACGCCCAGTTGGTGGTAGCCATCTTCATCCAGGCCTTTGTGGTAGGCGGTGGAGAGCGAGAGGTAGTTGTTGTTGAGAATACCGTTGCCGCTTTTATCGGTCAGGGCCAGTACGCCAACACCCCAGCGGTCGATCTCGGAGATGCGGTTGGTGAGGATGGGCAGATCAATGGATGCGGTGCCTGTTTTGAATGCGTTGCTGATGGTGGGCCATTGGTTGCGGTAGTTGCCCGCGATGCGGTAGCCACCATTGAATTTACCTGTAAGCGCGGGATTCAGCGTAAGTGGTGAAACGAAGAACTGTGAAAAATTGGGATCCTGCCCGTAAAAATCTTTCGCCAGGAGTATGCACAGTATTAAGGTCAGGATCTTTCTCATCAGTACTAGAATGGGTAAACAAGGTAAGCATTAATTTTCACATCCCCTTGCGGTGTTCAGGCAATAAGTGGCGGTTTACATCTGCACTTTCACGCCGAAGGCGAGGTCTCCGGCATCGCCGAGTCCGGGAACGATATACCCTTTTGCGGTCAGTTCATCGTCAATGGCGCCGCACCACAACTTCACGTTGGGCTCCGTGCGGTGAACGAATTCGATGCCTACGGTACAGGCGATGGCGGCCACCACATGTATTTCGCTGGGATGCCCCTCTTCGCGGAGGAACTGGATTGTTTTTACGAGCGAAGCGCCCGTGGCCAGCATGGGATCGGAAATGATGACCACCCTGTTTTCGAGGGCTGGGCAGGAAACATAATCCAGACTGATATCGAAACTGCCGTCGGGATTGTGTTTGCGGTAAGCGGAGATGAACGCATTGTCTGCCTTGTCAAAATAATTGAGCAATCCCTGGTGGAGTGGAAGTCCTGCACGGAGTATGGTTGCCAGCACGGGTTGTTCCTTCAACACCTTACAGGGCGATATGCCTAATGGCGTGGTAATCTCCTTTTCCTCCCATTCAAGGGCTTTACTCAGTTCATAGGCGATGGCTTCACCAATGCGTTCCAGATTGCGGCGGAAACGCATCCGGTCGTTCTGCACATTTACATCCCTGAGTTCACCCACCCAGTTGCTGAGCAGGGAATAATTTTCGCTGAGGTTGATGACCATAAGGCAGGTTTACACCTATTTTTGCTGCAATTTAAGGGCTATCGGCCGCATTCAAAAATAAACGGGATGATCTACAGGGCTATCGGTTTGATGAGTGGAAGTTCGCTGGACGGACTGGATATTGTTTTTGCGGAAATTCATGAATCCGGGCGGAAATGGGGATTTGATATCCTGCACGCCGAATGTATCCCCTATACCCTTGAATGGCAGGAGAAATTGAAAAACGCAAGGCAGTTATCCGCATTCGAATACCTTGTGCTTCATGCCGAATATGGCCGGTACCTGGGTGAAAAAGTGAATGAATTCATTGAAAAACATGCGCTTCAACACAAGGTACAGCTCGTGGCCTCGCATGGCCATACTGTTTTCCACGCACCGGAAAAACGTATGACCGCACAACTGGGTGATGGTGCCGCGATCGCCGCTGAAACCGGTCTCCAGGTCATCTCCGACCTCCGTTCCCTGGATGTGGCCCTCGGCGGACAGGGCGCACCAATCGTGCCCATCGGGGAAGCGCTGCTGCTGCCCGGATTTGATTTTTACCTCAATATTGGCGGAATCGCTAATCTGACTGTAGCCGGAAAGGAACGCGTCGCTTTTGATGTTTGTCCTGCAAACCGTGTCCTGAACGCACTCGCCAACGATGCAGGAAAAGAATACGACCACAACGGGGAAATGGCCGCAGGCGGGAATTTACAGGAACACCTGCTTCAACAACTGAATGCACTTTCCTATTACCAGCTTCCGGCACCTAAATCACTCGCGAATGAATTTGGGACGGAAACAGTCCTTCCTATTCTTCAGCAATCCGGGATTTCCACCGCAGATGCCTTGCACACGATGGTGCAACATATTTGTGATCAGATTGAAAACTCGGTTCAACCATGGAGCGAACCCGGTAAGGAAAAGCGGTTACTGGTTACCGGGGGTGGCGCATTCAACACCTACCTGCTCACGGAACTGGATCAGCGCCTTAAAGCATTGAATGTGGAAATAATCCTGCCCAACGAAACACTGGTTTCAGGAAAAGAAGCGCTGATCATGGCATTAATCGGAATATTGCGCTGGCGGCAGGACGAAAATGTTTTCGCCTCCGTTACCGGCGCATCTCGGAGCAGTATCGGCGGGGCATTGTGGAGCGGAAGTTAAACCAATTGAAAAGTATCCCCGTCAAACAATCCCTTATCGCTCAGTTTTAAATGTGGAATCACCAGCAATGCCATAAACGACAGGGTCATAAAAGGCGCGCTGAGCGTGGAACCGAGTTCTTTTGCGGCCGCATCCAAAGCGGCATAACGTTTCGCAATATTGTACCCATCTCTTGCCGACATCAATCCGCCAACAGGCAACGACATGCCATCTGTTCCGCAACTGATGCCCCCTTTGTTTTCGATAATATAGTTCACCGCCGCGCAAATGGAAGCGTCATCCACGCCTACGGCGATGATGTTGTGTGAATCGTGTGCCACGCTGGAAGCAATCGCACCTTTCTTCAACCCGAAATTCTTCACGAAAGTTTTGGCGATGGGTGCGTCGGGCGTATACCGGTTCACCACCACCATTTTAAGAATATCTTCTTCAACATTGCTCTGCAGCAAATTATTTTCGTCAATCACCGAGCGAAGGCCCACGATCTTTTTGTTGGTGATCAGTTGCCCGTCGAGCGCCTCTACCACATACACCTGTTCTATGTTTTCTTCTTCGCCCCATTTCAGTAACGGATAAGCGAAATCAGCGGGAACACGGGGGGTACAACGGAACTTGTTCACGGGCGTAACCGGCACCGAGTCGATCAGTGTTCTTCCTTCTTCCGCCACTTTTTGTCCGGCAATAATGGTTTGCAACACCTTAAAAGAACGCAAATCTTCCACCACAATAAAATCGGCGGAATCGCCGGTGCGCAACATACCGCAATCCAGGTTGTAGTGCAGCACCGGGTTAATACAGGCTGCACGGAGGATATTAAACAATGGAATACCGGCTTTCACGGCCCTATCCGCAAGTTCGTTGATATGGCCTTTCACCAGGCTGTCGGGATGCTTGTCGTCACTGCCGAACATCATGACTTCCGGGTATTCTTTCAGCAGGGGGATCAGCGCGTCGAAGTTGCGCGCGGCGCTCCCTTCGCGGATGATGATCTTCATGCCATAACGCAGTTTCTCCTGCGCTTCTTCCAACGTATAACATTCATGGTCAGTGGAAATGCCCGACTCAATGTACTTTCTGGCCGCTTCACCCCTTAGTCCGGGAGCATGACCATCCACCGGTTTATCAAATCGCCTGGCGGCTTCCAGTTTACGCACTACTTCTTCTTCCTGGTTCAGCACGCCGGGGAAGTTCATCATTTCAGAGAGGTATTTTACTTCAGGCTTTGCCAGCAGGGCCTCCACCTGGTCGGCATCCAATGTGGCGCCGGCCGTTTCAAACACGGTGGCGGGCACGCAGGATGGCGCACCGAAATAAAAATGGAACGGCACCTGTTTGCCATTGTTGATCATAAAATCAACCCCTTCCATGCCACATACGTTCGCTATTTCATGGGGATCGCTGATGGTGGCCACGGTACCATGCACCACCGCGAGCCTTGCGAATTCGGAAGGAACCAGCATCGAACTCTCAATGTGCACATGCGCATCTATAAAACCGGGGAGTATAAAGCGGGCGGGTACAGCCGTTGCGGCGGATAATTCTTCCACCGATACAATCTTGCCGTTTTCTACCGTAACCCTTCCGGGGAATATCTTTTCGTTGAAAATATCTACAATGTGGCCATCCGTGCTGAATCTCATCTGTTTTTTCGATTGGAAGCTAAAAATAAGGAAAAATGCCCTTGTTTCCCCACTCACCCGCACAATCGCCCCGGTCATCCACATTAACGAACAAACAACGAAATATTTAGTAGATTGGAAAAGATTTATCACGAGAAGATTCGATATGAAGAAGTTATTCCTATTGCCGCTTTTTTCGGCCCTGCTGTCCTG
>CAMLRX010000058.1 GCA_946482545.1 uncultured Flavihumibacter sp.
CGGGCGCGAACGCTTCCGGAAGTAACCACCGGGCGTATTTTCAACAACAGGATAAGGTCGTAACCGGTAAGGTGACCGATGATAAAGGGGCCCCGCTTCCCGATGCCACCGTTGCGGTGAAAGACCACCGGATCAGTACGGCAACAAAAGCCGATGGCACATTCACGATTACTGTTCCAGCGTCCGCATCTGCCTTGCTGGTAAGTTATATCGGGATGACGGATAAAGAGATCAATGTGAAGACCGGAACGGAATTTAATATAACAATGGCGTCCTCCGGTACGAGTATGGATGACATCGTTGTAATCGGTTATGGGTCACAAAAAAGATCCAGGCTGAACAACGCTGCCACTACCATTAACATGAAGGAAGTGGAAG
This sequence comes from uncultured Flavihumibacter sp., assembly GCA_946482545.1. The sequence continues at coordinate 379 of CAMLRX010000058.1, forward strand.
ACCTTCCGGTAGGTAACCTTGGCGCCGCACTGGCTGGTCGTCTGCTTGGGGTTTCTGTAAGTGGTGGTACCGCAAGACCGGGATCTCCCGCACAATTGGTTGTGCGTAATCCCTCCAGCTTATCAAAAGACGGAGGCACAAACGGACCACTGTACGTTATTGATGATGTGATCCAGATTACAGCGCAGGGTGCTCCCAGCGCAGATTTGTTTAATTCACTCGACCCTTCTGAAGTTGAAAACATCACGATTCTGAAAGATGCCGGAGCTGCTATTTATGGTTCCAGGGGTGCAAACGGCGTTGTGGTAGTGACCACCAAAAGAGGAAAAATGGGGAAACCCAGAATTACCTACGGAGGTTCTTATGCCATTAGCGACGCGGCATACCATACCAAAATGTTGAGCGCGTATGAGCTGGCACGTTATACCAACATTATTAACGGTCCTACAGGAGCCAATGTAAATGCCACCGACAGGAACTATTTCTTCAGTGAAGATGAACTGGAGCATTTCAAAACCATTAATCACGACTGGCTGGACCAGGCCTGGAAAGCTTCAAATCTGATGCGGAATACCATCAACATCAGCGGAGGTATGGAACGTGCCACTTATTTCGCCAGCGTTACAAATTATAAGCAGGACGGTAATCTTGGCCGTTTGCTGGATAACAAGTGGACCTTCAGAGGCGGTACTGACGTGAACCTTTCTGAAGGGTTCAAGGTTGGATTACAGGTTTCAGGAAACATCGGGAATGACAGCCGTGTAAACAGCCGTATTGGCGGAACGAATGTTGAAAACGATTACAGAATATTGCTGAGAGCACCACGTTATATCCCTACTTACCTCGACGGCCTTCCTGTTAAACTCCCTGGTCCCGGGGGGAACAACGTTTCAGCTTATCACCTTTTTGAATTGGATAAATTGAACAACTATAACGATGGCAACAGAAATACACTCACAGTAAATGCATACCTGGAATATAGCGTACCCTTTATTAAAGGATTAAAATTAAGGGGCTCTTATGGCAGGAACTCCAGCAGTACCTATAATGAGAGTGTGGGTACATTGTATCCCTTATATACATTCTCCAGCATGCAGGGGCAGAACCAGCATATTTACGAAGGTGCTACCGGTCCTGTACGCGTGATGGCCCAGAACCACAACAGGATCATCCATGCAAGTACGAGGGGTTCAAGTTACCAGGCGAACATCTCCGGCAGCTACAGCCGCCAGTTTGGGGAACACAATATCAGCGCCTTTTTCACGGCAGAACGCTCCGAAGCTGACGCGAGAGGTATTGAATCATACAAAGAAGCGCCCGTTGCAGGAACGAACGGACAATTTAATACAGCTTTCGGCGCCGTTGATGGAAGTACAAGTGCCAATGAAACCGGGACACTCGGTTATGTGGGCAGAGCTGGTTATTCTTACAGCAGCAAGTACTCCGTTGATTTCCTTTTCCGTTCCGACGCTTCCACCCGTTTCGCACCGGAAAACTACTGGGGTAAATTTTATTCCATTTCAGCAGGATGGGTGGTGTCGGATGAAGGATTTTTCAAATCGAATATTTTCGATTACCTGAAAGTGAGGTACTCGTTCGGACTGTTGGGCAAGGATGATACCCAGCCCTGGAGATGGCGTCAACGTTATACTTTCCAGAATGGTAAAGGAGGTTCATTTGGAACGAACAACCAACCCGCTGGTATTGGTATGAAAATGGAAGCATCACCCAACAGGAATGCCGCATGGAGTGATGATTACAAGAATAACCTCGGCTTTGACATGCGTTTCCTCAAGTCACGCCTTTCTGTAAATATTGATGGCTATTACAACCTGGGTAGAAACCTTTTGCAGGAGCAAACAAATGTTCCCCTGACGGTAGGCGGTACGGTAGCAGCACAGAACTATGCTTCCGTGAATTCCTTCGGATATGAGATTGGTATCGGATGGAACGAGTCCAGGAATAAAGACTTTAGTTATGGAATCGACTTCCGGTTTTCATGGTCTGACAACAAAGTGCTGAAAGGTAATTTCAACGAAACAGATATTCTCTATCCCTGGAATGCCCGCCCCAATACTTCCTCCGATTTCGGAACCTGGGGCTTCCAATATCTGGGTATGTTCAAAACACAGGATGATATCAATAACTATGTGCAGAAATTTGGCATAACTGAAATGATGGGCGTTGCAGCCGCCAATCTCCGTCCCGGAATGCTTTATTATGCTGATGTGAGAGGTGCTTTACAGGCAGATGGCACTTTCGCCGCACCAGATGGAAAAGTGGACAACAATGACCAGATACTGCTTTCGAGGAAAAGTTCCAACCATTACAGCTTTGGAACCACGCTCCGTGCTTCTTACAAAGGCCTTGCCTTTGACTGCGTGATCGGTGGCAGCTTCGGAGGCTGGGCGGAAATGGATGCATTCAGTCCTTTGCAAAGAAATATCACAAGCTTGTTCCAGAGCGCGCCGGCCTACTGGGCTGATATGTGGGATCCGGTTCTCAACCCCAATGGGAAGTACCCCAACGCGTATCATTCAGATGTGAACTCAGAACTGTCTTCTTTCTGGGGGGTGAGTGCTTTCAGGCTGCGCATGGTGAACGCCAATATCAGCTATACCATTCCGAAAAGTGTAGTGAATGCGGCTAAGATCAACAATGCGAGGGTAATCCTTTCAGCACTTAACCCGCTGAATCTTTACAATCCCTACTCCTACAAGAACTCAGAAGGCGCCTGGGATGCCTATCCTGTGCTGAGAACGATTTCTTTGGGCTTAAATGTTACTTTTTAAACGACGCTTGTTAAATGAATGAATTTATGAAACGTATATTCTATATATCTGGACTGGCGGGAATTTTAGGGCTTTCAGCCTGTAGCGATAAATTCCTGGAGGAGAAAAGAGATCTTTCAGGGGTGAATGAACAGGTATTTCAGGACTCCGCAATGGCAATCGCTTACGTGAATTATGTTTACGGTTTGTTTCAGCCTGCTGATAATGCCGTCTCTTTTATTGTGAATCAGACCGGAGCAAATGGTACTTATTCGGATGCGTATTCCAGGACTACTGATGAGTTGGCGGGGCAGACGGATTACAACCGGGAGTGGGCTTCTATAGCGATCAACCAGAACCACGCCAATCAATATTTTGGGCAAAGAATGACCACGAGTATTGCCAATAACACATGGACCAGATTGAAGCAAATCAATATTTTTCTTGCTGAGATCGATAAGCATGGACTTCCCGAAAACGTCAGGAACCGGCTGAAAGGTGAAATGTATTTCTGGAGAGGCTACCAGTATTTCGAATTGCTGCGTTTGTACGGTGGTGTACCCCTGGTGCTTGAATCTCAAAACCCTGTTGGCGCAGAAGGAAATCCTGAACTTGAAGTGCCCCGCAGTTCTTCTTCAGAAACCCTGGCGCAGATTGTGGAAGACCTCGATCAGGCGATCGCCCTGCTCCCCGGACGTTGGGTGAATGCCACACTCGATTGGGGAAGAGTGACCAGTGGGGGAGCTGCTGCATTAAAAGGCCGTGTACTGCTCACCTGGGCCAGCCCCCTGTTTAATAGAAATGATGATGTGGCCCGTTGGGAAACTGCTTATCAGGCGAACCTTGCAGCGAAAACGCTGTTGGAAAGCAATGGCTACGGATTGTTCAATACTGGCGGTTTTTCTAATGGTACGGCATGGGAAAATATGTGGTTCAAAGAAACCGACAATATGGAAGGCGTGCTCACCTGGACCTTTAATACCGTTACTTCAGACCAGACACAACGCAACAACGGATGGGAGCAGGCCGCAAGATCACGCCAACAGGGTGGAGGCGGCTCCATTTCCCCTACCAAACAGATCGTAGACGCTTTCCCCATGAAAGATGGGAAAATGCCCGGAGATCCTTCTTCCACCTATACTTACGATCCTAAAAAATTCTACAAGAACAGGGATCCAAGGTTTTATAAAACTTTTGCCTACAATGGTGCCGTGTGGCCCTATGGTGGTAACAGCTCCTACAGGCAATGGACCTATTCCTGGCACAGCAACAATACTACCGCCACACCTAACGTGTATACTGAGGCAAACCCGAATTCAAGCGGGATCTATGTGAGAAAAGCCACGAATCCTTCCGCATCCAATACTTCAGGTGATTTCAGTTTCAGCGGTACAGATTTTATGGAACTGCGTTTCGCAGAAGTAATCCTTAACCTGGCCGAAGCTGCTATTGGTTCAAACAAACTGAGCGAAGGACTTGATCTTATTAAGAAAATCAGGGAACGCGCCGGTCTTGAAATTGGTGATGGGCATTATGGCCTGGCCGCCGCCGCAGGAAATCGCGACAAACTGTTTGCCGCAGTATTAAATGAAAGAAAAGTAGAATTCGCTTATGAGGGAAAACGTTTCTGGGACCTGCGCCGCTGGATGCTTTTCAATGACGATTATGGCACCTGCACCCGCCTGGGAATGACGCCCCTGAATGGCACCAGGAGAAAAGCGTACTGGATATATGTTAAAAGGGCCAACGGCAATAAATATGTCCCCGCCTCTGGCGAAGGAGATCCCCTGCTGAGAAAGGCCAACAACACTGTACCGGTGATAGACAGGGAGCCTGTTACTTTGCCTCCCGGCTTCGCCAACTATGATGCCTACCTGGACCACCTGTATGAAAATTATTTTGAGATCATCGAAAGAGACAACCTGGATCCAACCAATCCGGCCAACTGGACCTTCAGATGGTACAACCAATACTATTTCTTTGGTTTGCATCAGAATATCCTGGTGACAGCACCGTACTTGGAGCAAACGAAAGACTGGCCCGGATTAACCGGTGGTGCCGGCACCTTCGATCCACTCCAGTAAATTATTAACCTTACCAGCCGCCATGAACTGCTTGTGATCCTTAATTGATTTGAAATATTGAAAGTTAGTAGCATGAATGTTATCTGTAAAAAAGCAATTTTTGGTGTAGCCCTTGTCTTAACAGGATGGAGCGCTTCGGCACAGTACCCCCAGGTCCCGAAAGAGATCCAGGAGGAAAGTGATAAAATGATGGCCGAGGCCATGAAAAAGAGCCAGGAAGCTTGGGCGAAAGCGTTGCCTGTAATCCAGGAAGAGGCACGGAATGGGAGGCCCTACATTCCCTGGGCCGCCCGTCCTTATGATCTTCCACAGGCCGATGTGCCGGCCTTCCCAGGAGCCGAAGGCGGTGGGAAATTTTCCTTCGGCGGCCGTGGTGGAAAAGTGTATGTGGTGACCAACCTGAACGACGATGGTCCCGGTAGTTTACGCTGGGCCTGCGAACAGGGCGGCGCAAGAACTGTAGTGTTCAATGTGGCCGGCATCATCCGCCTCAAATCTCCGCTCATTATCCGTGCACCATACATTACCATCGCCGGACAATCCGCTCCCGGAGACGGGGTATGCGTGGCCGGAGAATCGGTTTGGATCAATACGCATGATGTCATCATCCGCTACATGCGCTTCCGCAGAGGAGAAACCAATGTGGGCAGAAGGGACGACGCCATCGGCGGAAACCCGATCGGGAATATCATGATAGACCACGTCTCCGCAAGTTGGGGACTGGATGAAAACATGAGCATGTACCGCCACATGTACAACGACAGTACCGGTAAACTGGCGGAAGATAAGCTGCCCACCGTGAACATCACGATCCAGAATTCGATCTTCTCCGAAGCGCTGGATACCTGGAACCACGCCTTCGGCAGCACATTAGGCGGAGAGAACTGCACTTTCATGCGCAACCTCTGGGCCGATAATGCAGGTAGAAATCCTTCCATCGGATGGTATGGCATCTTCAACTTCGTGAATAACGTGGTGTTCAACTGGGTGCACCGATCCGTAGATGGCGGAGATTACAGGGCCATGTACAACATCATCAACAATTATTATAAACCAGGACCGCTTACACCCACCAATTCGCCGCTCGCATACCGCATCGTGAAGCCGGAAGCAGGCAGAAGTAAACTCGGTTACCTGGTGTTCGGACGCGCTTACGTAAACGGAAATATCGTGGAAGGAAACGACCGCGTGACCAAAGATAACTGGGATGGCGGTGTACAGGTGGAAGACTTGCCCAACGCAGGCAAATACACTGCCGATATGAAGTGGAACAAACCACTGCCCATGCCTTCCTTCCCGATCATGAGCGCGAAAGAAACCTTCACACACGTGCTCGCAAACGCTGGCGCCACACTGCCTAAAAGGGATCCGGTAGATACGAGGATCACCGAACAGGTAAGGACCGGAAAGATCAAATACGATCCCAACGTGAAACTGCCTGAAACTCAGTTCAAACACAGAAGGTTGCCCATCGATTCCTACAAACAGGGCATCATTACCGATATCAGCCAGGTGGGCGGATATCCCGATTACAAAGGCGCTCCATACAAAGACGCTGATAACGACGGTATACCAGATACCTGGGAACGCGCGAACGGATTGAACCCCAATAATCCCGCCGACGCTTCCGCTACAAAGCCCGGTAAAAAATATACAAACATAGAAGAATACCTGAACTGGGTGGTGGCGCAAAGCACCGCGAAAAAATAAAGGATTGTTCTTAATGCGCTGTACAGGCCGGATGGAACAATACATCTGCCTGTACAGTTTTTTTTAAGGGATTTAATGTACATTCCTTATATGGTCTATAGAAAAATAAGAACGCGATTGAAGCGAAATACAACGATATTATTTCTTACATGTCCTCTTTCCATTTTGGCGGCTATCCTGCTTTCCTGCGCCACAACTTTTGCACAGAAACCTAAACCACCCGAGCCGCTGGTAAGCTTCAGAAATGGAACACTCGTTCACCTGAAGGATTCCTTGGGGAACAGGGTGCCAGATTTTTCCTACGCCGGTTACATGGGGGGAGAAATGGATGTTCCTTTCGTTAACGCAGTGGTGAAATTGGGGAAAATCGAAGGTGATGCCACACAACAAATTCAGCAGGCGATTGATGATGTCGCTAAACTGAAACCCGGCCCGGATGGTTTTCGTGGCGCGGTATTGCTTGCACCCGGCACCTATAAAGTGGGTGGAGGATTGAAGTTATCCGCCTCGGGGATTGTTTTGCGTGGCAGTGGAATGGGCGAAAATGGAACCATACTCGTGGGTGCGGGGCATTCAAGGGAAACACTGATCGAAATGATGGGCGAAGGCAACAGGAAAGAAGATGCTGCGGTCGCCATAACTGATCCTTATGTTCCGGTGAATGAAACGAAGCTGACAGTTAAGAACAACGTTTTCAAAAAAGGAGACCAGGTCATCGTTGAACGGCCATTCACTGAAAAATGGATCGGTATCTTAGGAACGGAGCATTTCGGCGGCGGAATTACTTCGCTCGGCTGGAAACCAATGGACAGAAGCATTCGCTGGGATAGAACAATTACAGCAGTAAACGGAAATACGATCACGCTGGATGCGCCCATCACCACAGCCCTGGACAGCGCTTACGGTGGTGCAACGGTCAGTAAATATAATTTTGAAGGAAGAATCAGCAACTGCGGCATTGAAAACATAAAACTTGTTTCAGAATACGATCATAATTACCCGAAAGATGAAGACCACCGCTGGATTGCCATCAGCATCGACAATGCAATAGATTGTTGGGTGAGGCAGGTACAATGTGCTTATTTCGCGTCTTCCGCTGTGTCGGTGCTTTCAGAAGCAAAAAGGATCACAATAGAAGATTGTATCTGGGAAAAGCCTGTGAGCGAAATCGGGGGCTGGAGAAGGATAGCTTTTTTTACAGAAGGACAGCAAACGCTTTTCCAGCGCTGCTTTGCCGATAGCGCCATACATGCTTTCGCAACAGGTTATTGTGCGCCAGGTCCCAATGTTTTTGTACAATGTGAGGCCATGAATGCGCTAGGTTTCAGCGGCGGCATCAACAGTTGGTCGGCCGGAACATTAATGGATGTGGTCAACATTGATGGCAATGCCCTTAGTTTCAAAAACCTGGGCCAGGATAAGAACGGCGCTGGTTGGGCGACCGCCAACAGCGTATTTTGGAATTGCTCCGCCGCCAGAATTGATTGTTACAAACCGCCCACCGCACAGAACTGGGCCTTCGGATCCTGGAGCCAGTTCTCCGGAGATGGCTATTGGAATGAATCAAACAATACCATTCAGCCCCGCAGCTTATATTACCAGCAGTTAAAAGAACGGCTTTCCACGGGTATGGATAAACGCGCTTCTTTGTTGCCGCTGGAAACGGATGCCACGAGCAGTCCCTCTTATGAACAGGCGGCGGCGCTCACAGCATTGGCAAAAACAAAAATTATTACACTGAAAGAATGGATATTAAAGGCGCATGAACGGAACCCAATCTCCACAGATGCCGCCTCAGCTAAGGAGGTGGAAAAGATAAAATCAAACTGGGCCGCTTCCGCGCCGGACGAAGCACCCCTGGTCATGAAAAACGGAATGCTGGTATTGCGGCACAGGTTCGCCGGAGGGCCACGCTTCCACGTGCAATGGTGGAACGGAAACCTCCGCAACAAAGCAATAACGCAGGCGAATCCGCACATCACCAGGTTCGTTCCGGGGAAATCTGGCAAAGGGTATACCGATCGCATCAACGAAGTGATCAATGAAATGACCCGGGAAGGTGTAATCGCGCTGGACCACAACTATGGTCTTTGGTATGAAAGAAGACGCGACGACCATGAACGCATACGCAGGATGGATGGCGATGTATGGCCCCCTTTTTATGAACTCCCCTTCGCAAGAAGTGGCGTGGGCACCGCATGGGATGGATTGAGTAAATACGATCTTACCAGGTACAATCATTTCTATTGGGATCGGCTGAAAGCCTTTGCCACAGCGGCTGAAAAAAGAGCGAAGGTGTTGTTTCACCAGCATTACTTTCAACACAATATCCTGGAAGCCGGTGCGCATTACGCTGATTTCCCCTGGAGAACGGCGAACAATATCAACAATACGCCTTTCGCGGAGCCGGTACCTTATGCTGGCGACAAAAGAATTTTCCTGGCGGAACAGTTTTATGATGTGTCCGATCCTGCTTACCGGGAACTGCACCGTAAATACATTCGTCAATGCCTGTCCAATTTTGCAGGCAATAAGAACGTGGTACATTTTATAAGCGCTGAATACACCGGTCCATTGCATTTCGTGGAGTTCTGGCTGGATGTGATTGCCGAATGGGAACGGGAAACCGGAGCGCATCCCCTGATCGCGCTCAGCGTCACCAAAGATGTGCAGGATGCGATACTGTCAGATCAGAAAAGAGCAGCGGTCGTGGACATCATCGATATCAGGTACTGGCATTACCAGTCTGATGGAAAATTGTACGCGCCTGAAGGGGGCAAACAACTGGCTCCAAGGCAACATGCACGCGTTTTGAAACCCAAAGGAAGTTCCAATGAGCAGGTGTACCGTGCTGTAAGTGAATACAGGCAACGTTTCCCGCAAAAAGCAGTCCTCTATTCAGGGGATGGGTACGATCGCTTTGGATGGGGCGCTTTAATGGCCGGCGCGTCCCTGCCTGCTGTAAAACCTTTTTCAGAGGCCGGCGCATGGCCATTCGAAAATATGAAACCGGTAAACGATGAACATTGGCGCTTGCAGGGGGAAGATGGAAGCGCGCTGATTTATAAGCTTGCTGATAAGCCCGTAACTATCGACCTGTCCGGGTTTCATGGAAAATATACAATGCAGTGGATCGATACCGGTACGCAAAATGTAGTGGAGACCATAAAACTGGATGGTGGGAAGAAATACAATTTGAAAACGGATAAAAAGGCCGCGCTCCTCCTGGTCAAAAAGGAAAACAAATGAAAAGAACGTATTTACTGAATTGGCTTCCGGTATTGTTGCTGAGCATTGGCTGCCATACAGCGGAAGTTAAAAAGGAAAAAGAATTAAGTAACCTCCGGGTGGGGGAAGGAAAAAGATATTTTGAAACTTCCGATGGCGCACCTTTCTTCTGGTTAGGAGACACCGGATGGCTGCTTTTTGTAAAACTCGACAGAGAAGCCGCGGCAGACTACCTTGAAACGCGTAAACAACAAGGCTTTAATGTGATCCAGGTGATGGTGTTGCACGACCTGAAAAAAGCAGTAAATGTGTACGGTGATTCTGCCATTGTTGCAAGGGAGATCAATAAGCCACTCGTAACGGAAGGGAATGATCCCAAAGATTCAGTACAGTATGATTTCTGGGACCACGTAGAATATATGGTGGACCTGGCCGCTGAAAAAGGAATCTACATGGCGCTCGTACCGGTATGGGGTACCAATGTAAAAAACGGATGGGTATCACCGGAAAAAGGCCGGGCATATGCCGGTTTTTTAACGGAGCGTTTCGGGAAGAAAAAAAACATCATCTGGCTCAACGGTGGTGACATAAAAGGAAGTGACTCCCTTCAGGTATGGAACGTTATTGGTGAAACGTTGAAAGAAAAATCGCCCGGCCAGTTGGTCACGTTCCATCCGCGGGGGAGGACCACTTCTTCCCAATGGTTCCACAATGCACCCTGGCTCGATTTCAACATGAGCCAGTCAGGACACCGCCGGTACGACCAGGATACCAGTAAAGGAGACCTCCACTTCGGGGAGGACAACTGGCGGTACATCCGCAACGACCTCGCACTTGCACCCACCAAACCTACACTGGATGGTGAACCTTCTTACGAAGGAATTCCTCAGGGACTCCATGATACGACGCAACCATACTGGAATGAACACGATCTCAGAAGATATGCCTGGTGGAGCGTGCTGGAAGGCGCCGCTGGCTTTACTTACGGACACAGCGCGGTGATGCAGTTCTTTCACAAAGGAGATGATGGAAGCGCCTATGGTGCGAAGGTATTCTGGAATGAAGCCATGAAAGCGCCCGGCGCAGAACAGATGCGGTACGTGAAAGAACTGATGCTTTCACGGTCTTTAAACGGATTTGCCTCCGGTGAAAAACTGGTACTGAACCAGGGCGAAAAATATGAACGGCTTGCAGCCGGAATGGGAAAGAACTACGCTTATGTGTACACATACACCGGAAGGAATATGCGTATTAACGCCGAATTGTTCGAAGGAAAACAACTGAAAGCATCCTGGTTCGATCCCCGCAGTGGTGCGATAAAAACCATCGGCACTATTGAAAACAAGGGCGTTGATGAATTTGATCCGCCCGGAGAACCGGCTCCTGCCAACGATTGGGTACTTATTCTAGAAGCAGTATAACATGAGATTTGCAGCCGCTATATTATTCCTGTTTGTTTTCTGCGCCTGTTCCACAGCGAAAAAAGGGTATGTGTTTACCTCTTTCAGAGAGCCGGCCAATGAAGGACTGCGCCTGCTCTTCAGTAAAGATGGCTATACTTGGAAGGATGCCGGAAAAATATTCCTTACCCCGCAGATAGGTTCACAGAAGATCATGCGGGATCCATCCATTGTTCAAGGCTCCGATGGCACATTTCACCTGGTATGGACCACCGCGTGGCGCGGAGATCAGGGTTTCGGATATGCTTCTTCTAAAGATCTTATCAATTGGTCGCCACAGCAATTCATCCCTGTAATGAAGCATGAACCCTCCACTGTGAATGTTTGGGCACCGGAGCTTTTTTACGATAAGGCAGAAAAGAAGTTTTTAATCATCTGGGCCTCCACCATTCCGAACCGGTTTCCGAAAGGGGAAGAGGAAGAAGTGAACAACCACAGAATGTACATCACGGAAACAAAGGATTTTAAAACTTTCACACCTACACGTCTTTTTTTGGATCCCGGATTCAGTGTAATTGATGCCATAATCGTAGAAAAAAACGCAAATGATTTTGTATTAGTGCTGAAAGACAATACAAGGCCCAACCGTAACCTCAAAACTGCCACCGCAAAACATCCCGCCGGCCCATATTCTGCTGCATCAACCCCGTTCTCGGATAAATTAACGGAAGGCCCAACAGTAGTAAAAGTGAAAAATGACTGGTTAATCTACTTCGATTCCTATGGCGCAAAAAAGTATGAAGCGGTTCGCACAAAGGATTTCATTCACTTCGAAAAAATCAACCACCTCATCAACCTGCCCGAGGGCCACAAACACGGTACCATTGTTCCCGTGGATAGAAAAACACTGAAAATGCTCACCGGAAAAACACTGAAACAATGACGCTTTCCACACCCATACAAATAAACTTACGCGCTCTAAAAAACATTCTCCGAACAATAGGGTCTCTGAAGAAACGCATCGTAGCCCCTCTCCCAAGGGAGAGGGGTTGGGGTGAGGCCTTCCTCCTCCTTATCACCCTCCAAACCTCCGCACAAGATACCGTTCATTATACCGGAAAAACCCTCTCCAACGTAGATTACCACCACGGACAACTTTCCCCGGCCATCGGTGTACATAACATTCAGGTCCTCCGCGCCAACCGCGAAAACCCCGAAACCGCAGATGGCTTCGGCTGGACCTACAACCACGCGCCCATGATCGCCTGGTGGAACAATACTTTTTTCCTCGAATATCTTTCAGATCCTGTTGGCGAACATGTTCCGCCCGGACAAACATGTTTGCTCACCTCAAAAGATGGCTACAACTGGACGAAGCCACAGGTCATATTTCCAATTTACAACGTACCGGATGGTTTCAAAAAGCCCGGAAGAGAAGGTGTTGCCAAAAACCTGAAGGCCGTAATGCACCAGCGGATGGGCTTCTATGTTGCTGCCAATAATAAACTCCTTGCCCTGGCTTACTATGCCATCGCGATGGATGAAAAAGATGATCCCAACGATGGGAACGGGATCGGAAGAGTGGTACGTGAAATATTGCCCGACGGTAGTTTCGGGCCAATATATTTCATTCGCTTCAACCACCTGTTCAATGAAAAAAACACCACCTATCCCTTCTACAAAAAAAGCAAAGACAAAGCTTTTATTGCCGCATGCGATGAACTCCTCTCCAAACCATTGATGATGCAACATTGGAATGAAGAAGCAGATCGCGATGATCCACTGATACCGTTAAAAAAACAATATAAAGCGTTCTCTTTCTACACCCTGCCTGGTGGAAAAACGGTGGGCCTCTGGAAACATGCACTCACTTCCATCAGCAACGATGGCGGCAAAACATGGGACTATCCTCCATTCCGGGCTCCCGGATTCGTAAACAGCAACGCGAAAATATGGGGACAAAAAACTTCAGATAACAGGTTTGCTACCGTGTACAACCCATCTGAATACCGCTGGCCGCTTGCCCTCTCAACAAGCAGCAATGGTATTGAATACCGAGATCTGTTGCTGGTGAACGGCGAAATTTCTCCCATGCGCTATGGGGGGAATTATAAATCTTATGGTCCGCAGTATGTCCGGGGTATCCTCGAAGGCAATGGTAGGCCACCGGATGGGAAACTCTGGGTCACTTACAGTATGAACAAGGAAGACATCTGGGTGGCGTCGGTACCAGTCCCCATTACCGGTGAAAATACGACGCACCTCTCCGTGAATTTCTCCGGCAACAGGGAGAAAAAAACGCTGGACAGATGGAACCTGTACAGTCCGCTCTGGGCACCTGTGCTTCTGGAGAAAGATGCGCTTACCCTGAAAGACAAAGACCCCTACGATTACGCCAAGGCAGAAGTGGTGCTGCCTGCTTCCCCGATTTTCGAAACGGAATTTGTGCTGGAACCCAAACAAAACGATCACGGGCATTTGGATATAGAATTGCTGGATGGAAAAGGAACAACAGCCTTCAGACTGAGTTTCACCAAAGATGGACTTATTACCGCAAAAGCAGGCGCGCGTTACCGGACCATTCAGAAATATGAATCCGCCACAAAATATACCATACGCCTGAAACTGAATGCGGCCACACGCATGTGTACTGTAAATGTGAACGGCGTGGACAAAGGCCCGCACATCCTGTTCGCCCCCATACACGCGGTGGAGCGGATGAGTTTCAGAACCGGGGAAGTCCGCCGTTTCCCTCATCCGGATACACCTGCGGATAACGATGTGGATTTACCCGGAGCCGGAACGCCGGTAAAAGAAGCAGTTTTTCATTTGTATAAGATTGAAACGAGAGGATAAGCATGAAAAGAAGCCATATATCTACCTGTGCCGTTATTGCTGTAGCATTGTTTGCCGGTTGTTCAACCACACGCAGCGTAAGTGCCCGAAAGCAATCCGTACTTCATTATAACGACTTTGCGCATTACGCACGTTACTTCAATAACATGGAGGATGAAAACATCGCGCAGGCTGTTCCAAATGCTGCGGCTTCCGAATGGATGCGGCAAAACATACCACTTTTTACCTGCCCCCAGCAAAATTTTGAGGAAATGTTTTATTTCCGCTGGTGGAGTTTCCGCAAGCACATTAAGGAAACGCCTGTTGGCTTTGCGTTTACTGAATTTCTGGTAGAAAGATCGTATGCTGATAAATACAACCTTATCGCATGCGCGATCGGGCACCACATCAATGAAGGGCGTTGGCTGCACAACCAGCAATACCTTAACGATTACCTGAAAGTATGGTACCGGGGAAACGAGGGCAAACCCATGAAAAAACTGCACGGTTTCAGCAGTTGGACCCCGGATGCGGTATATAACCGCTATCTCGTTAACGGCGATAAGCAGCATATCGTTGATTTTTACCCCGATCTTTCAGCAGATTTTCACCTATGGGAGCAGGAGAAAAAGCTACCTGATGGCCTTTACTGGCAATCGGATGTAAAAGACGGTATGGAGGAAACCATCAGTGGCGGCCGGCGTGAGAAAAATGCACGGCCTACCATCAACAGTTATATGTATGGAAACGCGGTTGCCTTATCGAAAATGGCCACACTGGCCGGAAAAGAAAATGACGGTGATTTCTTCCGTAAAAAAGCGGATACGATCCGGCAATTGGTACTGAAAAACCTATGGCATCCTACCCAACAATTTTTTGAGGTCCGAAAAGAAAAGGGCGGTCTGGCCAATGTGAAAGAAGCCATCGGTTATATCCCCTGGTACTTTGGATTGCCAGGCAAAGGCTACGAACAGGCATGGCGCAATATTAAGGATACCAGTTGCTTTGCCGCGCCTTTCGGGCTTACAACTGCAGACAGGTCGCACCCTGCCTTCCGCACCCATGGCTGTTGCAAATGCGAATGGGATGGACCGGTATGGCCCTTTGCCACTGCGCAAACCCTTACCGCTATGGCCAACCTGCTGAATGAGCAGGAACAGCAGGTGGTAGGGCGCGAAGATTATTTCATGCTGTTACAGCAGTATGTGGAATCGCAGTATTACCGGGGACGCCCATACATTGGAGAATACCTCGATGAAAGAACGGGCTACTGGCTCAAGGGAGACCAGGAAAGAAGCCGTTACTACAACCATTCCACGTTTAACGACCTGCTCATCACCGGACTGGTTGGACTTCGTCCACGCGCCGACGATGTGGTGGAACTCAACCCATTGGTCCCCCCAGGCAAATGGGATTGGTTCTGCCTGGACAATATCCTCTACCACGGAAAAACACTGACAATCATCTGGGATAAAAACGGAGAAAAATTTGGGAAAGGACCGGGACTAAGTATCTGGGTGAACGGTGTGAAGAAAGGGGAAAGAACTGAACTTGGACCGTTGAAAGCAACCATGTAAAGAAAGGGATCTAAAAATGAAACGATTGCTGAATACAAGAATGATAAAATGGATTTGCTGCCTTTGTCTACTGACAGGGACGGTGAAGCAAAATTTTGCAGCCACAACGCAAATAGTCGGTGATCCTGTTTCTCAACGTGTCTATCTTTCAGGAAGCGGACCGGAAGATGCCGTTCGCTGGGATTTCTATTGCACCGCTGGCCGCAATGCGGGTAAATGGGCCACCATTCCCGTTCCGTCCAACTGGGAGCAGCAGGGCTTCGGCACCTATAATTACGGCTTTGATAAAGACAGTGCACGCGGCAAAGAATCAGGACTTTACAAACACCGTTTCCACACCCCGGCCTCCTGGAAAGGAAAAGTGGTGGAACTGGTTTTCGAAGGTGTTATGACGGATGCTGAAGTGAAAATAAACGGTAAAATAGCAGGAGAAAAACACCAGGGCGCTTTTTATGCCTTCAGATACGATATCTCGAAATTACTTCAATGGGGGAAAGATAATGTGCTGGAAGTAAAAGTGGATAAACACTCCTCCAATGAATCAGTGAACGACGCGGAACGAAGGGCAGATTTCTGGATATTCGGCGGCATATTCCGACCAGTGTTCCTGGAAGTGCATCCAAAAGAATTTATCCGCACCCTCGATATAGATGCCAAAGCGAACGGAGATTTTTCCGCGACAGTTATCGCCGCAGGAAATGCCGATAAGGTGGAAATGCAACTCGTAGATAAAACGGGTAAAACCTGGGAGAAAATACAGAGCGAAAGAACGGGAAAAAACGGTGACAGCCTGTTCCTGAAAGGTCATTTCCGGGATGTACTACCCTGGTCGGCAGAATTTCCGCATTTGTATGAAGTGAAATTTACACTGCTGAAAAACGGGAAAGCGGTACATGCACTTACCAGGAAGATTGGGTTCCGTTCAATAGAACTTCGTATGCGGGATGGCATTTATGTGAATGGGGTTAAAATGAAGTTTAAAGGCGTGAACAGGCATTCGTTTCACCCTGAAACCGGTCGCACAACGGGCAGAAAAACCAGTATTGAAGATGTGTTGTTGATGAAGGATATGAACATGAATGCCGTGCGCATGAGCCATTATCCACCGGATGCACATTTCCTCGAAGCATGTGATTCTATTGGGTTGTATGTGATGGATGAACTCGCGGGCTGGCACGGTCATTACGATACGAAAACGGGTACGCCGCTTGTAAAAGAAATGCTGGAACACGACCGCAACCACCCATCCGTCATTTTATGGGCCAATGGAAATGAAGGCGGACACAACTTTGAGCTGGATCCATTGTTTGCAAAACACGATCTGCAGCAAAGGCCCGTGGTGCATCCCTGGCAACTTTTTAGCGGCATCGAAACGCAACACTACCGCGAATACAATTATGGCATAGGCAGTTATGATCATGGACACGATATACTGATGCCCACTGAGTTTTTACACGGTATGTATGATGGCGGGCATGGCGCTGGTCTGGAAGATTACTGGGAAGCCATGTGGCATAACCCGCTTTCCGCGGGTGGCTTTCTCTGGGACTTTGCGGACCAGGGCATCGTACGCACCGATAAGAATGGAATGGTGGATACCGATGGTAACCACGGGGCAGATGGCATTGTAGGGCCCTATAAGCAAAAGGAAGGGAGCTTCTACACCATCAAAGAAGTCTGGAGTCCTTTACACTTTGAGAAAAAAGAAATCACACCGGATTTTGACGGGGTATTACTGGTCGAAAACAGGTATGCTTTTACCAATACTGATCAGTGTTCTTTTACCTGGGAACTGGGTTATTTAACTGAGGTAAAAACAAACACGTTGAAAGGAACCGCTAAATCACCACGCATTGCTCCTGGTGAAAAAGGAAAGCTTGCACTTCAGTTGCCGCTCAACTGGCACAACTTCGACGTATTGTATGTAACTGCCAAAGACCCGCATGGCCGGGAATTGTTTACCTGGAGTTTTCCCGTGGCACTGCCATTTAAAACAGCAGAAGCAATGGTGAAAAAACAGGGCACGCTACCGTTAAACCTGGACCAGTCCGACAGTGTTTTTCACATCAAAGCAGGCCCGCTTTCAATGGATATTCATAGAAGAACCGGTATGCTCACAAAACTATCCCGTGGCAATGAATTGATCCCATTCTCAAACGGCCCGGTATTGCAGGAAGGCGAGAACAACTTCTCCGGATTCAGTGCCCGAGCGGAAAAAGACAGCGTGGTGATCACTTCTTCGTTTAATCGGAAAACCGGTTATAATACGTTGGAATGGACCGTTTTTTCCTCGGGGTGGATACGGTTAAAAACACGTTATTTCCCCGCTTCTTATTTCACTTCATTTGTAGGCGTAAACTTTTCTCTTCCGGAAGCGGACATGAAAGCCGTGACCTGGGCGGGAAAAGGTCCTTACAGGGTTTGGAAGAACAGGATGAAAGGAGGAACATTGGGGGTTTGGAACAAAACATACAACAATACGGAAACCGGGGAACTTCCTTTTCAGTATCCTGAATTTAAAGGCTATCATGCCAATATGTATTGGTGTCGCTTCGAAGGCAAACAGCACAACTTTACTGTTGTAACGGATCAGGAAGATGTTTTCTTTCGCTTGTTCACACCTGCCTGGAAAAAAGACCCTTACAATAATTATGTGTTGAATTTTCCTTCCGGCGATATCTCTTTTATGCAGGGGATTTCAGGTATAGGAACCAAAACGCAGAAAACGGAGAATACCGGGCCAATGGGAGGGAAACATATTTTTTATGATTACGAGAAAGATCCTTCGCGCGCAAAGGAACTGGTCTTGTACTTTAACTTCCTGGAGGATTAAAACATGAAACGATCCGCTAAAAAACGAATGCTGCAAACGGGGATAATACTGTTCCCTTTATGGTGTTTGCTCCTTATATCCAATGCATTGGCAAATGAGGTGGTGAAGGTAAATGCGCTGACCTGTGAAAGGTTAAAGAATCCTATAGGAATAGATGAAATACGCCCGCGGCTTTCCTGGCAGATCGAAAGCGGTAAACGAAATGTTTTTCAACTGGAATATGAAGTGATGGTCGCATCTTCCAGCACCTTGCTGGAACAGGATAAAGCGGACCTGTGGGCATCTGGAAAAATCCGGAGTGGCACTTCAGTGGATGTGGAATATAAAGGGGCTCCCCTCCGGTCTGGCATGGACTGTTTCTGGAAAGTACGTGTGGTGACGAATACTGGCACATCCGCATGGAGTGCACCCGCACATTGGAAAATGGGGTTATTGTACTATAAAGACTGGCAGGGAAGGTGGATCGGTTTTGACCGTGCTTTTCCCTGGGATGAAACCGTTAAAAACTCACAACTATCAGCGCGGTATTTCCGGAAGGAATTCAAAGCTTCAAAAAAAATCGTTTCCGCTACTGCCAGCATCATCGGACTCGGGCTGTATGAACTGTCTATTAATGGCAGGAAAGTTGGAGACCAGGTGTTGTCGCCCGCCCCAACAGATTACAGGAAGAATGTGTTGTACAATACGTTTGATGTAACGGATCAATTAAAAACCGGAGCGAATACGATAGGTGTGGTATTGGGCAACGGGCGATTTTTCGCCATGCGCCAGCATACCAAACCGTATAAAAATAACTCTTTCGGATTCCCGAAATTGCTCTTCCAGTTGAACATCAGGTACGACGATGGTTCCTCCGCGAAAATAGTCTCCGACGAAACCTGGAAGGGCACCGCCAACGGCCCCATCACCGCCAACAATGAATACGATGGCGAAGTATACGATGCCCGCAAGGAAATGACGGGCTGGGACCAGCCCGGTTTTGATGATAAACTTTGGCTGCAGGCTGAATTGGTGCAGGAGCCCGGAGGGGCCTATCAGGCGCAGATGAACCAGCCGGTAAAAGTAATGAAGGAACTGGTGCCCCATGCTGTGAGCAAACAGCCCAATGGCGCGTATATAGTGGATATCGGTCAGAATATCGCGGGCTGGATACAACTGAAAGTAAAAGGCTCCCGTGGAACGCAGGTAAAGATGAGGTTCGCGGAATCTTTAAAAGAAGATGGTGGCATATTTACGGAGAACCTGCGCGATGCAAAAGCTACCGATGTATATACACTGAAGGGGGGCACCGTGGAAATCTGGGAGCCGAAGTTCGTCTACCACGGATTTCGCTATGTGGAAATAACGGGTTATCCCGGTGTATTTACAACGGACATGATCCGTGGAAAAATGGTCTATGACGCAATGGACAACACCGGAACATTTTCCTCTTCGGATAACTTACTCAACCGGATTTTTACCAATGCCTGGTGGGGGATCGCCGGAAACTACAAAGGGATGCCCATTGATTGTCCACAGAGAAACGAGCGCCAACCCTGGCTGGGCGACAGGCCCATCAGCAGTTACGGAGAACATTTTTTGTTCGATAACGGAAGGCTGTATGCGAAGTGGCTGGAGGATATAGCCCTCGCGCAGAAAGAAGATGGCGCCATTCCCGATGTAGCGCCCGCTTTCTGGCGGTATTACAGCGACAATATGTCCTGGCCCGGCGCCCTACTCCTCGTAGCCGAAATGTTATATACACAGGACGGAGATGCACGCCCCATCCAACAGCACTATCCGGTCATGAAGAAATGGCTGGGTTATATGAAGGACCGGTACATGACCGATGATTTTCTCGTAACAAAAGACAGTTACGGCGACTGGTGCGTGCCGCCAGTTACCATTGAAGCAGGCAGGGGAAAAAGCGCAGATAAAAAATACCCCAGTCCATTAATCGCGACCAGTTATTATTACCACTTTACGCAGTTGATGACCAGCTTCGCAAAAATTTCGGGTAATGAAGCAGATACGCTTTATTACCAGGAACTCGGTGAAAAAATCAAAGCATCTTTTCATAAAAACTATTTCAGGAATCAGGGTTTTTACGGAGACAGTTCACTCACGCACAACCTGCTTCCTTTGTATTTCGGAATGGTGCCGGATGATCGGAAGGATCTCGTACTCAAAAATGTTATACGCACTATTGAAGTGGTGAACAAAGGCCATCTTAGTACGGGCCTTGTGGGGGTGCAATGGCTGATGCGCACACTTACTGAAAACGGAAGGCCCGATCTGGCTTACACCATTGCTACCCAACGTTCCTATCCTGGATGGGGCTATATGATTGAGAATGGTGCCACCACCATCTGGGAACTCTGGAACGGAAACACGGCACACCCAAAAATGAATTCACAGAATCATGTGATGATGTTGGGTGATTTGTTGATCTGGTATTTTGAACACTTAGCTGGAATCCGCTCTGGCAATGGATTTCAGCAGATAAGTATGAAGCCTGAAAAGGTAGACCAGCTTAAAAATGTTACCGCGTCCTATCAATCTGTTTACGGAAAAATACGGAGTGAATGGCGTAGAAATAACGGAGTCTTCCAATGGAAAATAACGGTCCCTGCAAATACCTCGGCAGAAGTGTTTTTATTTGCAACATCACCACAAAAGGTCAGGGAAAGCGGCAAGCCGGTAAATGCTTCAGAAGATATTAAGTTCATCCGGATGGAAGATGGCTATGCCGTATTTAAGATTGGCTCCGGCGATTATTATTTTGAATCTGAAATGTAAATGATGAAAAAGCTATTTTCTTTGATGTTTCTTTTAAGCGTCGTGTATGCCACAGACGCACAGGTGAACAAGTGGAAAGCGGGAATCGTAACCGATGAATTTATTTATGAAAAAGCTACATTCCCTTCCTGTCATTCGGCTACAATAACGGAAACACCTACGGGACTGGTTTCTGCTTTCTTTGGCGGTACCAGGGAAAGACACCCTGATGTGGAAATATATGTATGCAGAATGGTAAAAGGGAAGTGGACGGCACCCGTATCTGTGGCGAACGGCATCATCAACGATACGTTGAGGTTGCCAACATGGAATCCGGTATTGTACCAGGTGCCCGGCGGTGCATTAATTCTTTTCTATAAGATCGGTCCAAAGCCTTCGGAATGGTGGGGCATGATGAAGACTTCCAATGATGGCGGTATAACCTGGTCGGCTGCGCAGAAAATGCCGGAAGGATATATAGGGCCTGTGAAAAACAAGCCGGTATTGTTGTCTAACGGAAATTTGTTTTGCCCCTCCAGCACGGAGGGAGATGGATGGAAACTTCATTTTGAAGTAACGCCTGACTTCGGAAAAACATGGTCAAAGGTCGGGCCAATCAATGAAGGAAAAACTATTGATGCGATACAGCCCAGCATTCTTTACCATGGCCCTGATACGCTGCAGGTGTTGGCGAGAAGCAGGAACCGCGCCATCATTGAGTCCTGGTCGTATGATGATGGCAGGACCTGGACCCCGGTCGTAAAAACAACGCTACCCAATAACAATTCAGGAACGGATGCTGTAACCCTGAAGGATGGCAGGCACCTGCTCGTGTATAACCACGTACTGCCACCAGGCAATGAGGCGAAAGGACCCAGAACGCCATTAAACATATCGGTTTCAAAAGATGGTAAACATTGGGAAGCGGCACTGGTACTGGAAAATTCTCCCATCAGCCAGTACTCTTATCCTTCCATTTTCCAAGGGAGCGATGGCATGGTGCATGTGGTATATACGTGGAGAAGAGAACGCATAAAGTATGTGAAAATTGATCCGTCTAAATTGAAAACAAAAGCTATTGTAAATGGAGTATGGCCCCAATAGTATAGGTTTCAGCTCAAAAATGAATGGTATGAAAAAATGGCTTCTTGCTTTTTCTATATTGATGTTGGGAAAGTTTACTTTTTCCCAGAATTCAGACAGCCAGTATAAACTTCCTTTAAAGGATGTGTTGTCGCAGGTGGAAAAACGCTTCAGTATAAAACTGCGTTATACGGAAGAAATGGTGGCCGGAAAAGAACTTACTTACGGTTTGTGGCGACTGCGTCCTGACCTGGAAACATCTTTACAAAATATCTTGGCGCCTTTTGACCTTACTGCAACGAAAGCCGGAGAAACGACCTACCGCATCAGGGCTTATGAATACCATAGGAAAACGCCGGAAGAAGGAAAGGCTGAAGTAGCCTACTTGGCTTCTTTGTACACTACAAAAGCGGAGTGGGAAAAGAGAAGAGAAGAAATGAAGGCCTGTATGTGGAAGGCGATCAGGTTAGATAAGATGCCCGAAAAGCCTTCATCGGCGCCCATCTTCGCCAATAAGAGAAAAATGGACGGCTATTCGATTGAGAACATCGCTATCGAATTGTTACCCGGCCTGTATGTAAATGGCTCCATCTATAAACCGGAAAAGATAAAAGGAAAAGTGCCGGTGATGCTTTGTCCGGATGGCCATTGGGAGCAACACCGGTACCGCGCCGATTGCCAGTACCGCTGCGCTATGCTGGCGAAAATGGGATGTATAGCGATCAGTTATGACCTCTTTGCCTGGGGAGAATCGTTGCTTCAGTTTAAAACAGAGGACCACCGCCGTAGCCTGGCTATGACCATACAAGCGCTGGGAACCTTGCGGATACTGGATTACATGCTGACCCTGAAAGAAACTGATACTGCGCGTGTAGGCATTTCGGGAGGATCAGGTGGTGGAAGTCATACCATGTTGATCACCGCGCTTGATCCCAGAATCAAATTAAGCGCCCCGGCAGTGATGCTTTCGAGTTACCACAGCGGTGGTTGTCCCTGCGAAAGCGGACAGCCGATCCACTGGTGCGGTGGCGGAACCAATAACCCGGAGATCGCGGCCATGGCCGCTCCGAGGCCCCAATTGATCATCTCCGATGGGAAGGACTGGACGGAGCAGGTCCCGCGCGTGGAGTTTCCCTACCTTAAAAAGATGTACGAAATGTACAGCGCTGGCGGTCTTACAGAAAACCAGCATTTCCCAGAAGAGGGACACGACTACGGCATCAGCAAACGAACAGCGTTGTATGATTTCCTGGAAAAACATTGGAAACTGAATACGGCACGCTTTAAAAATGCCAATGGCAAGTATGATGAAACAGGTGTTAAGATAGAGGCCCCGGCGGCCATGTATGTATTCGGCGAGCAGGGAGAACGTTTACCGGCCAATGCCATCAAAGGGTTTGAACAACTCGAAAAAGTGTTTGAAACAGCCATCAGGAATCCTTAAATGAAAACGATGAAAAACAAACTTATTTTCCAATGTCTGCTTTTGGTGCTGTGCACGATGCCGGTATTGGTATTGGCGCAGTCTAAAAAGCAACGGTATAAAGTGGCTGTGATAGACCTTATGCTGCTCAAACGGCAGAAGCTGGGGGCTATCCCACTCGCAAAAGAAGTTGGCGCCGATGGGTTAGAGATAGATATGGGCGGACTGGGTAACCGACCAACTTTCGACAATAAGCTATTGATCGATTCCATAAGGAAACAGTTCCAGGCTAAAGCGAAAGAAGAAGGGATATCGTTTTCTTCCGTAGCCATGACTGGCTACTATGCACAGTCTTTTTGCCAGCGGGATTCTTTCGAAAGAAGTATCGGCGATTGTATTACTACGATGAACCTGTTAGGGGTGAAGACAGGATTTCTTCCCCTTGGTGTTCAGTGTGACCTTGTAAAGAATCCTGCGTTGAGAACCGCTGTGGTGGAAAGGCTAAAAATAGTGGGAAAGATGGCCGAAGCGGCACATGTGGTGATTGGGATTGAAACCCCGCTCCCGGCGGAAGAACAGGTGAGACTGCTGAAAGAGATCGGTTCTCCGGCGATAAAAATCTACGTGAACTTTGCCGACATCATTGCCTCCGGAAGAGATATCCACCAAGAGCTGAAGGTACTGGGCCGGAAAAGGATTTGTATGATCCATTGTACCAACAAAGACGGCGTATGGCTCGAAAATGATCCTGCAATAGATATGTATGCCATCAAAAAAACACTGAAGAAAATACGCTGGCGTGGCTGGCTCGTGATCGAACGGTCCCGGGATGCGAAGGAGCCGTCGAATGTGAGAAAGAATTTCAGCGCCAATGTGAAATACGTGAAAGCTGTTTTCCAATGAAATAAATCATCAACTGAATAGCAATTGTCTGCCAATGAAATGTCTCTTATTTGTTTTACTGCTGTTTTGCGCCATCTCTGCTTCGGCCGGAGAAATTTGGGTAGCACCCGAAGGCAACGATGCGTACCCCGGCACAAGAGACAAACCTAAAGCAACTTTGCAGGCAGCTTTGCGGGAAGCAAGAGAATGGAGAAGGTTGGGGGCGGCACAACTGAAAGGGGGCATAACGATTTTCCTGTGTTCCGGAACCTATTACCTGAAAGAGACGGTTTTTATCAGGCCTGAAGATGCAGGAACGCCGGATAGTCCAACTGTTATCCGCGCAGCAGATGAGGGGCAACCCGTACTAAGTGGTGGCGTCAGTATCACGGAATGGAAAAAGAACCGGCAACAAATTTCCGGACTACCAAAAAGTATCGGGAGCAAACTTTGGGTGGCAGATGCTCCTTCGATTGCAGGCAGCATCTTGAATTTCCGTCAACTTTGGGTGAACGGGGAGAAAGCTGTCCGCGCCGCTGATCGTAAAGACAAAGATTTACAAAGAATTTTTTCCTGGGATCACAACACCGGCACATGTATGATCCCGGCAGCACAACTTCCGGAACTGGAAGGAGGTACCGGACTTGAAATGATGATCCACCAATGGTGGGCCATTGCGCAACTCAGGGTCAGGAAATTTGAAAGGATGGGGGATTCGGCACGGTTGTCTTTTTATGAGCCGGAAAGCCGTATCCAGAACGAGCACCCGTGGCCCGCCCCGTGGATATCCGCTGAAACTGGCAACTCCGCTTTCCGCCTGTCCAACGCGATTCAACTACTGGATGAACCGGGTGAATGGTTCCTCGACAGGCGTGCCGGAAAACTCTATTTCTATCCGCCGGAAGGACTCAATATGGCACAGGCGCAAGCCATCGTTCCTTACCTCGAACAACTCGTGAAAATCGAAGGCGTTCAAGGAAAGTCCGTATCGCATGTGCACTTTGAAGGAATAGCTTTTCAGCACAGCACCTGGTTGCGTCCCTCCGAAAACGGACATGTACCGTTACAGGCAGGAATGTATCTCCTCGATGCGTATAAACTCAGGCAGCCGGGAACCAGAGAAAAGTCCACACTGGAGAACCAGGCCTGGGTGGGAAGGCCCCCTGCTGCGGTGCAGTTGGAAAACGTGGCGCACACTTCTTTTAAAAAATGCTCGTTTGAACATACCGCCTCCGCTGCCATTGATTATGCAACAGCTACGCTAAACGATACCATTGCCGCTTGCAGTTTCTTTGATATTGGCGGAAATGCGATTCAGGCAGGAACTTTTTCTGACGAAGCCTTCGAAGCGCACCTGCCTTATGATCCTGCCGATGAAACTGTTCTTTGCAGGAGCCTCAACATTTCCAACAACTACATCCGTAACGCAGGAAACGAAGACTGGGGCTGTACCGGTATCGCTGCGGGTTTTGTACGCGGCATCAGTATTGAATTCAATGAACTCTGCGATCTGCCATACACGGGTATATCCCTGGGATGGGGCTGGACGCCTGCACTGAACGCTATGCGCAACAATAGTATTTACGGAAACTATATCCATCATTACGCGAAGTACATGTACGATGTGGCCGGTATTTACACCCTTTCCGCACAACCCGGTTCCGTGATCAGCAACAACAGGATCGACAGCATCTACCGTGCTCCGTTCCCACATATTCCCGCGCATTGGTTCTATTTGTACACCGACGAGGGATCAGCATACATGCGCATTGAAAACAACTGGACCCCTTCTGAAAAGTTTCTGCAAAATGCGAATGGACCTGGTAACACCTGGACAAACAATGGTCCGGCAGTGCACGATAGCATCAGGATGAAAGCAGGTATACAGCCTTCGTTCAAAAATACCAGAAACCGCTATCCTCCGTTGAAAGCGGTGTTCCCGGTCAATAAAGAATATCCGGTCGTGATCGAGTTGGTGGGGAAGAATGAAAAGCCTATGGATCAGATTCAACTGAAAACCGTATTAGATAAATATGGCGTACATGCTGAACAGCTTTACCAATGGAATAACCACCTCGTTGCATTTGGGAAGGTGAAAGATGTTTTTGTGTTGCAGGGGGCATTGAAAGCGCAGTTCCCACAGGCCGGAGTTAAAATATATGATGCACCCTTTTATGAATTCGACCGGACACATTGCGGCGAAAATCAGCAGAACGGAAACTGGACACATACAATACTTACGACCAACCTTGTGGAAGATGAAAAGTTACAACAGGAATATATGAGCCACCACGAAACACAGTTCGAAAAATGGCCGGAAGTGTCTCGGGGATTTTGTAACGCTTCTTTCCAACGACTGCTTCTATACCGTAACGGAAGACAACTCATGTTGGTGATCAGTGTTCCGGAAGGAAAATCGCTGGAAGAACTGAATCCGAAAACGGT
Source organism: uncultured Flavihumibacter sp. (assembly GCA_946482545.1). Next base: position 27,407 of record CAMLRX010000058.1, read on the forward strand.
GGAGCACAATCCGAAGGTGGAGCAGTGGAACAAACTAATGTCTAAGTACCAAACCGGTATTGAAGGAACGGCAAAAAATGAGGTGTGGGTTGAATTAAAAGCAGTTCATAAATAAAACGATAGATATGTTTACGTTAGGAATTCTGGGGTTGGGAGAAGGAAGAAGCACCATGTCGGCGGCATTGCAAAGCCCGTTGTGGAAGCTGGTGAATATCTGTGACAGAAACGAAGCGCTTTGCCAACAACGGTGTGCGGAATTTGGTTTCAAAACCTATACGCTGCAATACGATGATTTGTTGAACGATCCTGCCATTGAGGTAATTGCTATTTATACGCCCGATCATTTACACGCCAGGCACATCATGCAGGCCCTGGAAGCGGGCAAGCATGTGGTTTGCACAAAACCGTTGTTGAATGATCTTTCGGAAGCCGAAGCTTTGCTGGAAACGCAAAAGAGGTCTGGTAAACATGTATTCGTTGGGCAGAGTTCCCGTTTCTTCGAACCGATGAAGCGGCAGCGTGCCGACTTTGTTGCCGGAGAAATTGGTGAGTTGGTAACCGTTGAAGCTTATTACCACGCTGATCATCGCTGGTTCCTGGGGAAGGGCTGGTCGCTGGAAACGTCATTCAGATGGTTGTTTGGCGGGTTGAGTCATCCGGTGGACCTGGTACGGTGGTACCTGCCAGACATCGTGGAGGTGATGGGGTACGGCATGCTAAGTCCGAACGGTAAAAACGGGGGATTAAAAAATGAAGATACCATGCACTTCATCTTCAAAGCCGCGGATGGAAGGATTGCGAGGGTAAGCGGTGTGTACAGCAGCCCGGTTCAACCCGTTACCCGCGACAGTGAAATGAGTTGCATTCTGCGCGGATCGGAAGGATGCAGCCAGGCGGATTATATGGACCTGCGGTATGCCATTACAGATAAAAAAGGCGAAGAACGGATCATTACCTGGGAGCATAAACTGAAACATTATTTCCGGTTTGAAGGGAAAAGTCACCATGCGGGTGAGTACCAGAATTACCTGGAATATTTTGCGGAATGTCTGGAGCAGGGAAAAACGGCCTATCCCAACCTGGAGGAGGG
>CAMLRX010000059.1 GCA_946482545.1 uncultured Flavihumibacter sp.
TCCACCACTTCTTCGTTGTCGGTAAAAGTATAGTTAGAAGTTCCAGAAACGGGAACCTTTTTCCAGTTGATGAACTCACGGTAATGTGGCGCTTTCTTTTCTATCACATATTCTTTCACCTGCTGCTGATCGCTTACCTGGAAAGAAAGATGAACTGAATTCTTTTGCTTCCGCGCTTGTAAAGTAAGTTTCGGTTCATCTAATATTACCATGTGTGGATAAACACAGGTGGCCAGGTCCGTAAGAAAATAGCCTGAAGCCGGGGCGCTCATGGTAGTGATCTGGTTCAGCAGAATAGTGGGTTCAAGTGTACTGCCCATGTACAGGGAAGATGTACCGCTGGCAGCATCCGCAGAAGCCACATAAAAGTTGCCGTACATATCAAACGCAGCACCGGAAACCCCGCGTCCGTGCATGGCAGGCATAGTGCCCACATAATTTACATGTATGTCACCGGTACCGGCCGTGGTGGGGATGTTCGCCGCCGGAATCCGGTACACTCTCGACTGATCATAGACCCAGGCAGAAGATATGTTGGTGTAATGCGAGCCGAAAATATACATATCGCCATTGTTCGCGAAACAGATATCGCCATTGTATTGATGCCAGTTCGGCATTTCCGATCCGGGAATAAAACCCAGTGTTTCTATCGTGGTACATCCGTTGCTGGAAATACAATCACTGAATCGGACTACCCTTGTCCGTCCTGCGGAATCATTGGTTACGGCGTTTGTAGCCAGTGCGTACACCCTGTTATCAGGCCCTACGGCCATTTTTACGTAATGTTCATTGTTCATGGCATTGGGCGTGGTGGTCCTGACCCTGGTGTTTGATACTGGATCATGCGTCCAGAAATATTTATTGCTAACATCCCGCGTCATGTAGAACATTCTTCCCGTAGCAGAAGAGATGGCGAAAGTGGCTGATCCATAAGAGCCGCCACTGGCGGCGTTTACAGAGAAGGAACGTATGGTTGTGCCAATGGTTCCGTTTGAAAATTGTATTGGCGCTACATACACGCCTGTGGGATTGGTCTGCCGCATAAAAATCCCATACATATTTGTGATGCCATCGCAATTGAATTGTGCCTGCACATTTACTGTTACTAAAAACAGCGCAGCAAGCAACATGTACACACTTCTTTTGAGTGAGTAGAACTGTTTCATGGATATTTGTTTTCGGGTGAGGATTGAGGGTAGTCTGTTTATTTTTTAATGAACGGAAATACCTGCCATTGTTCCGATCCTTCCACCACAAACTGGTAGAGGCCCGGATGCAACTGGCTCATGGGTAATGTATATTGTTGCGCGCCCGCGGAAAGTTTGAGCTCCCGTTTCCACAACAGGCGACCGTTGTTGTCAAATACCTTCCATTGGTAGGAACCGGCGTTTCTCAGGTTACACGACACCGTTATATCCGACAGTACCGGATTCGGATAGATGTTCCAGCCTTCTGAAGCTTTCTGCAATAAAGTGACCGTTTCACTGTATTCGTGCGACCCGTCATTGTTGAGAATCTTGAGCCGGTAATAAATTTTTCCATTCCAGGTAATGGCATGGCGGAAGTTATAGCTGGCGCCGCCACCATTGTTCGCCTTCGGGAGGGTTCTTCCAGCTTCCATAAAATGAACAGCATCCGTGCTGTATTCCACCACAAAATGCCGGATACTTTCTTCCATTTCCGTTTGCCAGGTGAGTTCATTCTCTTTCACTTTGCTCACGCCTTTGAAGTAAGTCATTTTCACGGGAAGGGTTCCTTGCGGCGCGAGCGCGCGGCCCCAGAAGCCTCTACCGTAGGAGGACATACGCAGTTCGTTACCGGATGTAATCACGATGTCACTCACCAGGATCGCATCGCCGAATCCTTCGTTGTAAGCAGTCCAGTTGGTGGAAATAGTGGAAGGCAGCGTTCCGGAAGTGGGCAGATTTTGTACATAGAACACACCGATGTCGTTGCCCACGTAGAGGTTGCCGGTATTGTTCGGATCGAACGCGAGTGTGTTGTGCGGTACATCCGGCAGGTTGCCGTCTATATCACTCCAGTTGGCGCCGCCGTCGTGGCTCAGGAATACATGGGAAGTGCCGAAGCCGGAAAGCGTTACGGCCACACGGTTCTTATTAGCGGGGTCAACCGCTATTTTGGAGAAATACCTGTCGGGCAGCCCGTCCGTAATATTGGTGAATGTTCCGCCCCCATCGCCGGTACGGTACATTCGTGTGGAAGCGCCGCCACCAGGACAGGTGGAGAGGTAAACCATATTCGCATCATTCGGCGCAACAGTAATGGTGAGAATGGGCGCTGAACTGTTTACAAGCACATTGCCGCCGTTCCGGTTGCTCCAACTGCCGCCGGTATTGGTGCTTCTTTTGAAATAGATGGTGCCTCCATACATTGTTGCGGGTGCACTGGGCGCGATAACGAAAGGCGCATTGAAACACGCATTTTCAGCAGGTGGTAATCCTGAATTGGTGAATACACTGCTGAAACTGGATGCCCTGTTGGTTGATTTTTTAATGTTGAGAAAGTAAGAGGCGATGAAACAGACATCATCATCCGTTGGATGGATCGCCGTATGGAAGCCATCTCCCAGGTTGGGTACTCTTCTGCAACCGGGTGATCCGGCATATACCACACCTTCATTGTCCTGCATGCCGCCCAGCATAAAATCAGGATCCTGTTGGGATACGCTCATATTGGCATAAATCTGTGCAGTTTGTAACCCGCCGTTCAGCGCCACATAACTGTTCGTACTGCTGATGTCCTGCCGGAAGATGCCCCCGTCGGTGCAGATGTACAGGTGATTATCATTATGGGGAGAGAAGATCAGTTTATGAATATCCGCATGTACATAGGTGTTAGCCGTACCTTCCGCGGTAGTGCCTACGGTGGTTTTGTTGACATCCCACTGGCTCCAGTCACTTCTTTTGGTGAAGGAACTACCGCTGTTCGTGGAACGGTACACATCCATTTCAGCCCAGAACACAGTAGCGGCGGAGCTTCTGCTTACGGCCACATCGTGCGCGTACCAGCCCTGGTTGTTGATGATGGAGGTCGTGCTTTTGGTGAAGCTGGTACCTTCATCAGCGGAATAATACAGTCCGTTTGTATTCGAGGTCTGGGGAGCTTTTCCAATACTCACATATACACGGCTGCTGTTGTTGGGACTGATATCCACCATGATCTTTCCGGAAATGGAAGTGGGCAATCCGCCACCCAATTTGGTGAAGCTGGGCGTTGCGGTGTTCACGTTGGTGGATTTGTACAATCCTGTTCCGGTTGATTCAAAGTTTCCGCAGCCCACGTACAATACGCTTGAACTGCCGGGCTTCATACAGAGGTCCATGGCCATGACCACAGAATGAATCTTCGTCCATGAAGCACCCGCATCACTTGTTTTGTACACGCCATCGGTGGTAGCCGCGTACATGATATCGGCGTTGTTCGGATCAGCCACCATATCGTTCACACTCATCATGTTGTTTACGGAAAAATCGAGGGCCTTGCTCCAGGTGGCGCCGCCATCGGTGGAACGCAGGATGCCCACGCCATAGGATCCCCGGAAGGTGCGGATGTTGCCCGAACCCGTGGTGCCCGATTCAGTGGTGCCGTAATTGTATACTTCCCCCGTTCCTACGAGGATGATATCGGGATCGGTGGGATGAAACAGAATAGAACTCACACCAAGGACCGGGAACCCGGTAGAAACATATTCCCAGGAAATACCGTTTGTACCGCCGGTACCGCCAACCGTTGTTCTCCACAAGCCGCCACTGGCGGAACCGGCGTACATGATATTGGCATTGGTAGGGTGAAACCCGATGCAGAGTATCCTGCCGGCGAAATTCATGGGTGCCAGGGCTTCCCAATCAGAGGTATTCGTTCTGGCCTGCAGACCGTTCTCCCTTTTTTGGGAGGCCATGTCCATTGCTCTGGCCCGGAAAAAAGCGCCGGAATACGGGGCTGCATTGAGTTTTTTGCCGGGATAGGTCCGCATTTCTCCCCAAAGGTTCATAGCGGAGAAAATGCCCGGAACACCTTCACCTTCTTCTTCCTCCCTTTCTTCAGGGGATAAAAGCTGGCCGGTAAAGAAGAGAAAAGTAAAGAATACACCTATGCAGGCAGCAACGGCGATCTTTACAGGAAAAGGGTAAAGCTTTCGCATGTCTGGATATTGGATGAATACTGTTTACAACTTTTAAGGACCGGAGCATTGAAAATCACTAAACAATACACCGATCAAAAAATATAAACCACCTACAATAAATGATTTTTACACTTATTTAGTATAGATATTTTCACTATTAACGATAAGTGATTTCACTTATTGTTAACCCAGCATTACACGCAAAAAAAAATCCCCCCGGAACCGGAGGGATTGTATTCAGAAGAAAGTAATTCTTATTTGAACTGGGCCGCGATGTTTTTAGCGAGTTCGGTCATTTTGGCGATACCTGCGTCGGGCAGATTGCCTTTTTTGAACTCGGCCAGTACGTCGGGAAGTTTGTTTTCCATTTCGAGGAGGAATTGCTCTTCGAATTCCTTTACCTTTTTAACGGGTACTTCGCGGAGCAAACCTTGTGTACCGAGGTAGATCATAGCCACCTGCTTTTCTACGGAGAAAGGCGCGAACTGGGCTTGCTTCAGGATTTCCACGTTACGGGCACCTTTGTCGAGCACCAGTTTGGTAGCGGCATCGAGGTCACCACCGAACTTGGAGAACGCTTCCATTTCGCGGTAGAGGGCCTGGTCGAGCTTCAGGGTACCGGATACCTTCTTCATGGATTTGATCTGGGCGTTACCCCCTACGCGGCTTACGGAGATACCCACGTTAATGGCCGGACGGATACCCGCGTTGAAGAGGTTACCTTCCAGGAAGATCTGACCATCGGTGATGGAGATCACGTTTGTCGGGATATAAGCAGATACGTCACCGGCCTGTGTCTCGATGATGGGCAGGGCGGTCAGAGACCCACCACCTTTCACAAGGTGTTTGATGGATTCTGGGAGATCGTTCATTTTAGCTGCGATCTCATCTTTCGCGATCACTTTGGCGGCGCGTTCCAGCAAGCGGGAGTGCAGGTAGAATACGTCACCGGGATAAGCTTCACGTCCTGGGGGACGGCGAAGCAGCAGGGACACCTCACGGTAGGCCACGGCTTGCTTGGAGAGGTCATCGAAAATGATCAGCGCGGGGCGACCTGTATCGCGGAAGAACTCACCGATGGCGGCTCCGGCGAAAGGCGCATAGAACTGTTGTGGAGCGGGATCGGAAGCGGAAGCTGCCACGATGGTGGTATATTCCATCGCGCCATTGTCTTCCAGGGTCTTCATCACACCAGCGATGGTGGATGCTTTCTGTCCGATGGCCACATATATACAATAAACAGGCTTACCTGCTTTGTAGAATTCTTTCTGGTTGATGATGGTGTCAACGGCGATGGCGGTTTTACCGGTCTGACGGTCGCCGATGATCAGTTCCCTTTGACCACGACCGATAGGAATCATGGCGTCGATGGCCTTGATACCGGTTTGGAGGGGTTCTTTAACGGGTTCACGGAAAATAACGCCGGGCGCTTTTCTTTCCAATGGCATCTCGTAGAGGTCACCGGTGATGGGGCCTTTGCCATCGATAGGTTCACCCAGGGTGTTGATTACCCGTCCAACCACACCTTCACCTACATTAATAGAGGCGATTTTGCCGGTGCGGCGTACTTTGGAACCTTCCCTGATGTCGCCACTCTCTCCCATCAGAACGACACCTACGTTGTCTTCTTCCAGGTTCAGTGCGATGGCTTTAACGCCGTTCTCAAATTCAACCAGTTCCCCTGAGCGAACGCTGCTCAGTCCGTACACGCGGGCAATACCATCACCCACCTGGAGTACGGTGCCTACTTCTTCCAGATCTGCAGAAGCATTGAAATTGCTCAATTGCTGACGCAATATCGCCGAAATCTCATCTGGTTTGATGTCTACCATTTTCTGTTTATTTAAAGCGTTTGTTTTAAAAATTTTGGATGTTGAATGTTGAATTTTGAATTAAGACCAATCCAAAATTCAGCATTCAAAATTCAACATTATCTTATATTAAAAATATAGTCGTTGTTCAGGAACTGCTTCTTCACATCACGCAAGTCGCGGATAATGCTGGCATCCACCAGGCTATCCCCCATTTCAAGGACAAACCCGCCGATGATGCTTTCGTCCACCACTGTTTCCAGTTCCACGTTCTGCATGGGAGTGGAAGACTGAATCCTTTTCACGATAGCACCTTTCAGTTCCTCGCTTACGGGAACGGCTGTGGTGAGTTTTACTTCATGAATACCTTTCAGCAGTTTGTATTGCTGCAGGAACGCGGTGGCGATTTCAGGCAACACGTTCTCCCTTCCTTTCCTGATCAGCAAAGACGCGAATGCGGTGGTGAGTTCACTGATTCTTCCGCTCAACACGGCTTCCATGATCTTCAGCTTTTTATCGCCGGGAATCACGGGGCTTCTCATCAGTGTTACAAAGTCAGGGTTCTGTTTGCAGACAGCCTGTAAAAATTCCATATCCTTGAATACCACTTCCAGTTGGTTGCGTTCTGTTGCCAGATCGACCAGACTTTTCGCGTATCTTCCTGCTAAACGGGGATTCTGCATCGTTAATATTTTGGATAACTCCTTAGTTCAGTTTCACATCATCAGCCAACTGCTGAATATAATTTTCCTGGTTGGCTTTGTCGGATAGTTCGCGGCGAAGTACTTTCTCGCTCACTTCCACCACCAGTTTACCTACCTGGTTTTTCACCTCGGTAAGGGCGGCCATTTTCTGCGCCTGGATAGCGGCCTGGGCATCAATCATGATCTTGTTGGCTTCAGCTTTTGCCTGCTCCTTCGCTTCAGCGATGATGCGGTCCTTCACTTCTTTCGCTTCTTTCAGAATAAGACCACGTTCTTCGCGTGCCTTCTGCATCAGCAATTCGTTTTCGCTCTTCATCTGTGCCATTTCCGCTTTCACGCGTTCAGCGCTTTCGATGGAATCAGCGATTGTTTTCTCCCTTTCGTTCAGGGTGGAGATGATGGGTTTCCAGGCGAATTTCTTCAGGATCAGGAATACGATCACAAAGGCCAGCAATGTCCAGAAGAAAAAACCAAGACCAGGTAATAAGAGTTCCATAACAGATTTCTATATGTTGTTTTAATAACGGGCGAAGTTACAAAACTGCATCCTCCGCCCTGTGCTTTGGATGCAGTAATGAATTTGAATTGATCTTACTTAGCCAGTACAGCCAGCAGACCAGCGATCACTGCGAAAAGGGCAACACCCTCGATGAACGCAGCGGTCAGGATCATGTTACCACGGATGTCGTTGGCAGCTTCAGGTTGACGTGCAATAGATTCTACGGCACCTTTACCGATCTGACCAATACCAATACCGGCTCCGATAGCAGCCAGACCAGCACCGATAGCACCACCGAGGTGGGACATACCTACATCCAGGAGAAAATTCAACATTGACATTGTGTCTATATTTGATTGTTAAAAAACGATTTTATACGCCGGCTACGAAGCCATCATCGTGATGACCACCGTGCTCTTCCGTGTGTCCGCCTTCAAAAGCCTGTCCGATGAATACCGCCGTCAGGTTGGTGAAGATGAACGCCTGGATGAACGCCACCAGTACTTCAATAAGGTAAATGAACACGGAGAAAGCAACTGAGATGGGAGAGAATCCCCAGCCGGCAACCGTAGACATCTGACCAAAGATAAAGATAAGCGAAACGAAACTCAGGATCACGATGTGTCCCGCGGTCATGTTCGCGAAAAGACGGATCATGAGGGCCGCAGGTTTAATGAACACGCCCATCAGTTCCACCGGGATCAGGATCAGCTTCACCAGGAAGGGAACCCCCGGAGGCCAGAAGATATGGCCCCAGAAATGACCGTTGGTGCTGAACAGGATCACGAGCAGTGAAATAAGCGCCAGCACCATGGTAAAGGCAATATTACCTGTTACGTTGGCGGCGCCTGGTATAAGTCCGAATATATTGTTGATGAGAATGAAGAAGAATACGGTGAGCAGGTAGGGCAGGTATTTACCTGCTTTGTGTCCCAGATTGGGTTTGGCCACATCGTCGCGCACGAAAGTGATCACCGGTTCAATGGCGTTCTGCAGTCCGCTCGGTGCTTTGGAAGCGCCGTTCTTTTTGTATTTTTTCGCGACGCTGGTCATGATGAGCACCAGTACCACCAGTGCGAGGATCATCTGTACCACGTTTTTGGTCATGGAGAAATCATAAACCTTCACCGATTCATCTACGGTACCATCTTCTTTTACGGCGAAAATATGGTCGTGTTCCATTTTGTATCCTTCGTAAGTGGCATGTCCATGCTCGAATTTAGAAGAAGAGAAAACGGAGAGTCCTTTTTCGGGGGAATACAGGATGATGGGCAGGGGAATGGTCACATGGGTATGGCCCACGGTAGCGAAGTGGAACTCATGGGAATCCATGATGTGGTGCAGGATCTCTTTACCCGGATCGAGTTCGGCTTTTTGTTCCGCAGCGTGATCGCCTCCTTCGTTGGCCAGCGCCACCTGCGAATTCAGCAGCGTGAATACGCTGAAAACCGCTACCAATAAAGATTTCATGCTAATTCGTGCCATACCTGTCTCAAAATTTGCGGCAAAGATATGACGGAAGGGCGGTAAAGTCAAAATTCAGGAAAATAAAGTGAAAAGTTCCATCATGCCGGGAGATATTCCTGTTTTTACGCAGAAATCGCTGGTTGCACAGTAGTGGTAGAGATTAGTTCTCGCAAAGACGCGAAGGAGCAAGGACGCAAGGAGTGGCTGATCTTTTTAAACACTCAAAACCTGCAATCCACCCATACAAAAGCGTTAATTAGGGCCATGAAACACATCAGGAACATTCCGATAATGAAGCAACCCGCCAACCAATCAATGCCTTGCGTCCTTGCTCCTTTGCGTCTTCGCGTGAAATAAAACTGCGGGCAACCTCACACCGCACTCACCGTCCCGAACTGCATTTCCACCAACCCCGCGTAATACCCGCCCTGCGCCATCAACTCCTCATGAGACCCCATTTCCCGGATCACCCCCTTATCCAGCACCAAAATCTTATCGGCTTTGCGGATAGTAGAGAGGCGGTGGGCGATCACGATAGCGGTTCTACCCGCGATCAGCGTATCAATGGCGTGTTGGATCAGGTATTCCGATTCGGTATCAACAGAAGAAGTTGCTTCGTCCAGGATCAGGATGGAAGGGTCATACAACAGGGCCCGCGCGAACGACATCAGTTGCCGCTGGCCCATGGAGAGCGTATTCCCTCTTTCCATGACATTATAATGGTATCCGCCCGGTAGTTGGAGGATAAATTCGTGTAAACCAATTAGTTTGGCAGCGGCTTCCACCCTTTCGAAGGGAATATCCGGGTTCCGGAGCGTGAGGTTATCGAGCACCGTTCCGGAGAAAAGGAACACATCCTGTAGTACAACGCCGATCCTGGACCGGAGGGCATCCAGTTTGTAGGCTTCTATGGAAACATCATCAATGAGGATACGCCCCTTGTTGATGTGGTAGAGCCGGTTCATCAGACTGATTATGGAAGTTTTCCCGCTGCCCGTATGCCCAACTATGGCCAGGGTTTCCCCCGGGTTCACTTTAAAGTTTACATCTTTCAACACATAATTCTCCGCTTCGTAGGCGAACCACACCTTATCGAATTCGATTTTCCCGTTCACTGTGGCAGGGGCGTGGGTGCCATCATCTTCCGTAACATCGGGGTTATCCATCACCTTAAATACCCTTTCGGAGGCGATCATGCCCATCTGGATCACGTTGAATTTATCGGCGATCACGCGGAGCGGACGGAAAATCTGGTTAATGTACAAGATAAAAGCGATCAGGTTGCCCGCCAGCGCATCCGCTCCATTGGAAGAGATGGCCGCACCTACACCCGGCGCAACCTGCGTGGCGCCCCACCAAACGAGCAAGCCAATGGAAAGGGCCGAGATGATTTCCACTACCGGAAAAAAAACCGAATAGGCGAAGATGGCGCGTATATTGGCGTTGCGATGGTCTTTATTGATCTGAACGAACTTGTTCATTTCCCTTTCTTCCGAAGCGAAGGCCTGAACAATACCCATACCCGTAATGTGTTCCTGCACAAAAGCATTCAGCGCAGCAACGGCGTTCCGTACCTTATGAAAAGATTTGTTCACGCTTTCCTTGAAGAAATAGGTAGCGATGATGAGAATAGGAAACGGAATAAGGCAAACGAGGGTGAGCCGCCAATCGACCCAGAACATGGTGGCGAGTACAAATAATATGGTGAGCAGGTCCGAAATAATGGGGATCAGGCCATCGGCGAATATATCGTTGATGGATTCAATATCGTTGATGGTACGCGTGGTAAGGGTACCGATGGGTGTACGGTCGTACTGGCTGAGATTAAGCCGCAGCACTTTGCCGAATACATTCCGACGGAGATCGCGTACCACATTCTGTCCGAGTGAAGAAGTGATGAAAGAGAAGAAGAACCGCGCCACCGTTTCAATGATCAAAACGCCTACCTGGATGGCCGTGATCCAGAACAACATCTGTAAAGCGTCGTTGCGGATATAATCGTTTACGGTTTTTTGTATCAGGAGCGGGCGCACCGGGGAGATCACCGCCAGGAATATGGCGAGGAACACCGAAGTATAGAAACTTCCACGGTAAGGGCGTGTGTACTGAAAAACCCTTCTTAACAGCCTGGTATCAAAAAATTGCTTCTTTTCCTTCTTTTCAGTCATAACTTTTGTTGCAACGGGCGTTTACTCCTCTCCCATTGCTTTCTTGTAAGCCTTTATGAATATCGCCCCCAGGTTTTTGTGTGGTGGGATATAATCTTCGAAACGTTCATCTTTTACCCTGGAGGCCAGGTCGCCCCACATGCTGATCCATTCAATGTTCTTTCCGCTGCGTACACATTCGTTGATGGATTGAAGGATAGGCTCATTCACCACGCGGGTACCCACCTGCTTGGACGAAATGATGTGCGCGTCGGGCGAGATGTCCAGCACCTGGTCGAGGTTATGGTATCCGCCACAGGACCCGAGAATCACCACTCTTGCCGAAGGTGCCAGTTGCGCGATGGTATACTTCACATGATAACTATGCCCGCGGTGCACCACAATGGTGGGGCTGAGTCCTTTCTCCGACATGTAAGCGGAGAGGGCATGTTGCGCCTTCGCATCCTGGTCGGTATCATTGTCCAGTGGTAGGTTGGCGAAAATGCGTACGGGCTTGCCTTTGGTGGAACTGATTTCCACCCATTGCTTATTGGCAACCACTTTCCAGTTGGGATTTCCGCGGAACATACCCATAAAGTTGGCGTAAGAATCAATACCATCTTTGTCGCCATAGAAGAATACCTGTTGTATTACAGCACCGCTGTCGCTGGAAAGAGACTTGTAAGAAACATTGTACACGGGGGGAATACCGAGTTTAGCGGACAGGTCCACATGTTGTGAAGTATCCGAAGAGGCGAACAGGGTTTCGAGGATATTGTAAATCACTTCTCCTTTTTTGTTGCCATTCTGCCTGTTGCTGGCATATCCCTGTTTGATCTCCCTTAATACGATCGCCTTAATTTCTTCGTTGCGGATGCTGCCGTAGGAATCGGCCACGTCCACGGGATCTTCCATATCGCGGGTCTTTTCCAGGCGGAGCGCGAAGGCGCGCATCAGCGCGATGGCGTTGTCTTTTTCCATGGTTCCCAGGAAATGATCGAGGGTATTGTATCCAGCAGACATTTTAATAAACTTCCTGAAATGGTCGAAGTTTACGCGCATCAATAAACTATCGCCGCGGGGAACGGCCATTTTCTGAAAAATCAGTTTGTAAACACCATTGGTATAGCTGGAAGTATAGATTTCATCTTCTCCCAGTACTGCCAGGTAATACAGTTCTTCCGGGGTAAGGGATTGCAGTATTTTGAAGCGGATGGCATCGGGCGAATCGTGCAGCGCGTTGATCTGGCTCACATACACCTGTTTCCCTTTTCTGCCAAGCATATCCGTGAGCGCCTGCATTTCCATGGGGGTATCCCTTTCTGGCAGACGTCCGGCGTATTCGATCTGGGTTTTCACCAGCAGTTTGTAGTAAGTTTCGTCATTTTCCGCGGCCTTATCTACCTGGTCGAGCGTGATCTTTCCATGGTAGAGGTTATCGAGAAAGGGGAAGTACAATTGTCCGCTGCGGCTGGTGGCCAGTTGCGACACGGTTCTCACCAGTGGTTCATCAACATTGCGTATCCTGCTCCCCAGTTTGTTCCCGGCGGCGGCGTAGTCGTATAATTTCTTGGGATCACGGTGCGCCGCGGCGATGATAAGGCTATCGGTGAAGGGATAATCTGAATTCACCCTGAGTTTGGGCAGAATATCATTGGGATGGAGGGCACAATACTTGCGGAAAACGATATAGCCACTCTCTTTCAGCCCGGGATTGTCAATAAAAGAAGAGGCCCTGATCAACACATTTCCAACGGTGTATGGATACTTTGCGATCTGCAGTGTCATGTTCTCCCCTTTTTTGTCTGCCTTCATCGTTTCGAGATAGGCGGCCACGAGTTCCGGGGCTTGAGCGGGCTTGAAGGAGCGGTCCTGCCAGCCGGTATTGTACAGGCGCAGCACATCTTCTATACCGCGGAGGTACTTCACTTTCAGGCGGTGATCCAGTGTGGAATCAGTTTCAACTTCATCCTGGAATTTATCTACTTTCCGGATAACCGCGTCCGTTACCTGGAGGTTGATGGATTCATCTTCTGAAACCTTTACAATATCAGTTGCTTTGCCCAGCGCCAGCGCTTTTTTCTGTTCTTCGTCTATCTTATCATGCCATAATATCCTTGGGTTGGAACGCAGGATATTTTTAGCGGGCGTATCCGAAGTTTGGGCCCATACCCCGGAAACGGTAGCCATCAGCAGCAGAGAACAGCAAATTCGTACAAGTACCTTCATAATGAACAGGATATGAGAAATAAGATGCAAAAATACGACCAATTTACTTAACCCCGGTGGCACCGCTATAGCGGTGGCACCGGGTACCGTGTTTTCACGGGCCCGCTTTTCCGTTTTTCCACCATGTCCCCTCTATTCAGCATGGCTTCTTCCAACTTAACAATTACATAATCCCTACATTTAACATTAGAAGCCCTCCGCAAATTATTTTTGTGTAAATATATTGTTAAATGGAACCGAAAGGCAAGAAGATACTGATCGCCGACGACGAGCCCGATATCCTGGAAATACTGGACTACAACCTCAGAAAGGAAGGCTATGAAGTGGTGAGGGCCGCCAATGGAGATGAAGCGCTGGAACAGGCCAAAGCCCAGAAACCCGACCTTATTGTGCTGGACATTATGATGCCGAAAAGAACCGGACTCGAAGTTTGCGAGATTCTCCGTAACCAGGAAGCCTTCCGCGATACACTGATTATCATGCTCACCGCCCTCAGCGACGAGACCTCCCACATAAAAGGACTGGAAAGCGGCGCCGACGACTACGTAAACAAACCCATCAGCCCGAAAGTACTGACCAGCCGCGTAAACGCGCTGTTCCGCCGGCTCAACAAGAACATCAATACCAAAGAAGAAGGCGGCGTACTGAAAATCGACAACCTCACCATTGACCCGGTAAAGTTCGTGGTCATGGCCGACGATCAGGAGATCATCCTCGCCAAAAAAGAATTCGAACTCCTCTACCTGCTCGCCTCCAAACCAGGCCGCGTGTTCCTGCGCAACGAAATCCTCAGCCAGATATGGGGCAATGATGTGATCGTTGGCGACCGCACCATTGATGTGCACGTCAGGAAAGTAAGGCAGAAAATGGGGATGGACTGCATCACGACTGTAAAAGGTGTAGGCTACAAGTTCGAGTTGTAATCATTTTGAATGTTGGATTTTAAATGATGGATGAAAGAAGGGCATTCCCTATATACTGAATTGTAGCTCATTTGAAAATTCATCATTCAACATCCAAAATTCAACATCCAAAATTTTCCTACCTTCCAATCCATGTTAGATACCAAAAACCTTTCGCCCCGGCAGCTTTCGGCACTAACGGCGTTTATGCTATCAGTGCCCATCGCGCTGGGTATTTACTGGCTCCGTCCCGTATGGTGGATCGGCGTATCCGCTTTTTTCCTGGTGTTCGCCGGCAGCTATGCGCTGGTGGCCATCACGCTTCAGCGGTTTATCTACCGGAAAATAAAACTCATTTATAAATACATCTACCAGACCAAAGCCTCTAAAAAGGAGGAGATGTACTACAAATACATCATTCCCCAGAAAGGCATTGATGAAGTAAGAATGGACGTGGAGAAATGGGCCGACCAGCGCAAACAGGAGATCGAAAACCTCAAACAGAACGAGGCTTACAGGAAAGAGTTTCTTCAGAATCTGGCCCATGAATTCAAAACGCCCATCTTCGCGATCCAGGGTTATGTGGATACACTACTGAACGGCGCCATGGAAGATCCCGATATCAGTAAACGTTTCCTTACCAACGCTTCCAAAAACGTGGACCGCCTCGTGAACCTGATGAACGACCTCGATGAAATCTCCAAACTCGAAAGAGGAGAACAGGCCCTGTACAAACAGAACTTCGTGATCCAGGACCTCACAAAAGAAGTGTTCGAATCTCTCTCCATCAAAACCAATGAGAAAGGGATCAAATGCAGCATCAAAAAGGGCTGTGAACCACCCCTCACCGTTTTCGCCGATAAAGAGAAGATCAGGCAGGTGCTCATCAACCTCGTGGAGAACGCCACCAAATACGGCCGACCCGGCGGCACCATCGTGGCCAGCATGTACAATACCGATGGCAAACACGTGTTGATTGAAATATCTGATGACGGACTGGGTATCGAAGAAGAACACCTTATCCGCATATTCGAACGTTTTTACCGCACCGATAAAGCGCGCAGCCGCGACAAAGGGGGCACTGGTCTCGGACTCGCCATCTGCAAACACATTGTAGAAGCCCACGGCCAAACCATTCACGTGAGAAGTAAAATAGATGTGGGCACTACTATTGGCTTTACACTGGACGCGAAGAAAGATTAACCGCATACCTTATCTTTGTGCGGTGCTTCTCCTCAGGAAAACATACAAAAGAATAAAGACATTCGCCGCAAAAGTGCTCCTGGCTTCGCTTGCTTTGCTGGTGCTGAACAGCAGTGCAGATACACGTGAACACCTTAACAACTATGTATGGAACGGGGAATCGTATGTTGAAAGCCATACCCACAACGATATTGAGTCCATTTACGAACTGATTACTGAGATAACATTAGGGCTGGAAGACCATCTGCCCGAAGCCGGCGATTCAGCCGATGAAGAACAAGGTTCTGCCGGATTCGATTGCGCAGGTCTTTGTTTCCATGAATTAAAGTTGAACCATCCCACCGTCTATGCCGGAAGACCATCTGGCTTCTATTCCGGCTCCAACAGCAATAATGTCTCCCTCGTAATAACACCTCCACCCGACAGGTTTTTCGCCTACGCAAAGTCCTTCTGACCACTTACTTTATTTCATTCAATGACGGAATCGCACGGAAATCCGCTGCGGAATCACTTTTATACTTATGCGAGGAATATTATTGACGGCAGGCGCCTTATGCCTGCTGGCACTTTCCGTTAGTGCACAAAAACACAGCAAAGCAGATACGGATAGTATATACATCAACAAGGTCCAGG
Organism: uncultured Flavihumibacter sp.; assembly: GCA_946482545.1. The sequence continues at coordinate 15,740 of CAMLRX010000059.1, forward strand.
AAACCAGTGAACCCGATAAAGTACTACATGCCGAGCCGCTCTACATTGATCTGATCCGGGACCTCGGCGCAAGAAAAGGAGAAAAAGAATGGAACTTCGGCCTGGGCATTACCGACAACCTGGGATATGATAGTTACGAAGCGCTGGTGGAATACGAATGGGCCCCTATCAACAGATTGGGGCTGGAAGTAGAACTGCCATTCACCTTTTACTCAAAACTTAACGGAACAACAAATAATCAGAAACCCGCCAACAAATTGGAAAGCATTAAAACCGCTGTTCAATGGACCTTCCTCGTGTCGCAGCGTGCCAGCACCAGCATGGCCATCGGGTACATCAATGAACTGGTATTGGCAGACCTGAACAAGCTTGGCAAACAAAGGTCCGTTACGGGTAATGTTTTCAACCCGTTTCTCATCACGGCGAAACGCTGGGGCAACAATTTTCATTCGCTGCTGTACACAGGTCCTGTACTTGAAAAACCATTCTCCGGCGGAAGTTGGCACAGCCGGTACGAAATCAATACCAGCTTCCATTACATGATCCCGGGCACCCGCAACTTCGTGGGCACCGAGTTCAACAAGGAACTGCATGGCTCCGATTTCGATATGGTGATCAGACCGCAATTACGGGTAGGAATAGCCGATAATTTGCTGATAGGTATAGTAGCGGGCATCCCGGTAAGAAGGGAGAACCAGCGGATGAGCAGTTTTGTGCGGGTGATCTGGGAGCCGGGGCACAAACACCAGGAAAAAAATATCGCCCCGAAGAATCGGGGCGATTTCTAAATCTACTCTTTACTCTGATATTGCTACGAACGATTATAAAGAGAATTAGTTGTTGAATTTTGTCCAGCCTTTGTGCCAGTTGGCATCTTCACCGGAAGGAGCGATACCGCCGATGAAGTCAACTTTCTTAATGAAAGGACGTGCCTGAATCAACGCATCATCAAAATGAGTGTTAGATGCGGTTGGGATCACGACTGCAGAGTTACCGAATGGCTGCCAGTCAGGATTTCCATAGTCGAAAGGACGGATATAACGGGCATCATCAACTGTAGCTAGGATTTTGTTTTTTGTATTGGCGGTGAACCATTCAGTTAATGTGGTCTCATTGTACACACTTCCTGAACCGGATACGAATTCGATTGCTTTTTTATATGCGCCTGCAATGATGATACCGCTCAGTTTCAATGTTCCCGCCTGAATGTTCAGGTCCGTATTTCCTTGTGCCGCATTGATCTGGATACCTACGGGCCATCCGATGAACGAAGAGTTAAAGATGGAGATAGAAGAATTCCTTCTGATCTGTACTGCTGCGCCAAGGTAGTTGGAGTTGCCCTTGTTGTTGGCGGTTGCAGCAGGACCAAAAGCAGAGATGTTGCTGAATACCGCTCTTGTCTGAGGAGTTACAGCGCCCCCACTGCTGTTGTTATCGCTTTCAAAAGCTTCTGACTTAGACACGTCAGCTACAGAAGAATCACGAACAATCAAACCAAACTGTACGCTGCCTGAGTAGCCGTTATCGGTATCAAAATCATCATCCTGCGTATTGTAAGCGATCAGGTATTTACAGTTAACGGTACCACCGAACCATTCGAAGGCATCATCTTTAGCGTAGGTCACCTGTACGTGATCAATTACGGTTTTGCTGCCTACTCCTGCCATTGTAAGACTGTTCACTTCTTTGTCGGGCTGGTAAGCGTAACCGGCGTATTCAATGCGCACATAACGGAGTACACCTGAACTGTCGTTGTCAACAGGCGTTGGCGCAACCGCGTCACCGGAACCTGCGCGACCTTCACCTTCAGCATTGTCAACGCCACCTTCTACCTGCAACAGGCCGTTTTTGTTGTCGTAGCTGGTGTTGATGCTTGCTTTACCCAGCAGAACGATACCGCCCCAGTCGCCGGATTGCGGAGAGGGCGCTGAAGAAGTAAATACGATAGGCTCACTCACTGTACCGTCAGCCACCAGCTTACCACCACGGGAAACAATCAGTGTGGCCACATCTGCGCCAGTGTAAGCAGCCTTCACTGTAGCGCCTTTTTCTACGGTAAGCGTAAACCCGTTGGTGATGTACACTTTACCCCTCAGGATATTCTCATCTCCTTTCTTCAATGTGATGTTGGAAGTGATACGGCCACTCAGTTCTACGGTTTGACCCGTTCCGTTTCCGCCGCCGTTGTTACCATTTCCGTTGCTGTCTCCGTCAATCTCAATTTTCCTACAAGCAGTAAATGCCAGAACAGTGAAAGCAACGAGATAAAGGATGTTCTGTTTCATTTTTGTTTTTTTGTATTTTAAGAATTTTAGTGCTGCTGATTATTATATAGAATAGTTAAACGTGATGCCGAATGTTGTACCCAGTTTCCTGGTGAAGCGATATTGGTCTTCATTCTTCTGGAAGCTTTCTTTGTTGCCTTTGGCATTCTGGTAGAAGTATTGCCTTTGGTTGAGGATATCTGAAACATTCAGTCTGATCTCGGCTTTTTTGTCCAGGAACTTCTTGCCAAACTGGAAATCAAGTAAAGGTCTTGGCGCTTCATAGATGTCTGGAGAACCCGCACCTGCGGTGATATCACCCACGAGGTAAATACGCTCACCCACCTGGTTGAACAATACAGTAGCGTTTATACCTTCCTTCTCAAGATCATACATGAGGCTGAGGTTGAAAAGGTAGGGCGACTGTCCTTGCATGGGCCTGTCGATGTTTAATCCGGCATCTTTTACCCGGCTGTAGATGTATGCGGCATTCGCCTGGAAAGTGAAGTTTTTCAGTGCGGTGGCAAAATCAAGTTTCTTCCTGAACTCTACTTCAGCACCATATGAAGTGGCTTCTTCCGGGTTTTTGAATTCGAACGTGCTCGCTCCGCCGATGCCTTCGTAGAATACCTGTTCAATCGGATTCTGGAAACGCTTGAAGAACACGCCCGCAGTAAACACCTCGCCGGAACGGGGATAAAGTTCATAACGGAAATCAGCATTCGTAACTTTAGTTCTTTTCAGACTAGGGCTGCCCTGTACAGAAGCATTCAATTCAAAATCATACAGGTTCAGGAAAGAAAGTTCGCGGAGCTCGGGACGGATCACAGTTTGTGAACCGCTCAAACGCAGGTTGGAAAGGTTATTCAGTTTCAAGGTAGCGTTCATCCCGGGCAGGATATCCGTTACCCTTGAATGGGTGTGGCGGGGATCAGATTTTTTCACGCTACCCACCAGCTGATCGTAATCTTCGATCCTGGCGCCCCACACCACACGGAACATGGGGGTGAACTGGTTATCGAACTGAAGGAACCCGGCGTTAAGAATCGTATTGGCCAGGTACCTGAAATTGCTTCCGCGGATGGCATCGAAGGCAAACTGATTGCTGCCAGCGGAACCATCACCAAAGTTTTCAGGGCTGAAAATTTTATCAGCAGGCAACTGGCGCAGGGCGTCATTATCACGTGGAAGATAATTCGCGAACAGCTTGGCATCATACAGCCTGTCCTTGATCTGGAGCATATAGCCACCTTTTACGGTTTGCTTCAGATCAAAAAGGTCGAAGGAATAACTCAGGTCACCACCGGCAGTATAAATGTAGTCGTTCAGGTTCTGGAATATACGGCTGCCGCTTTCCTGGGAGAGGGAGTTACCCACCAGCAAACGGTAAGCTTCCTGTGTTCCCGTGGTGCGGGTGTATTGAAGCCTGCGCTGATCGGGAGAGTACCCATCCAGTATATTAAAGGATCCGTACCATTTCATTTTCAGGGGCGTGGCCAGCAGGTGTTCGCCGGTAGCCTGAATGGTGTAGAAAGTATTCTGCCGGAAGGTGAACTCTGTACCCCTTACATCATTTTCACGGTTGTAATCCTGTCCTTCCCTTTGTGTGATGAAATTGGAAGAATTCACGTTTGCAAGCGACTTCAGGGAAATTTTGTGCAGCGGGTTCAACTGTACTGTAAGACTGGCCATTGCACCCACGGAAACATCCTGTGTGTAACGGTCATCATCATACTTGTAATTGGGCACGAATTCATTTGAAACGTCATTGAGCGCACTCTGCTGGTTCATCATATCAATGAACCTGTTGTTCTTATTGTATACCAGTCCGAACATACCGCCTACTTTCTTTCCGAAGAGTACGCTGTTGAACCCGCCGTTCGCCTGGAACGAAGCGTTGAGCGGAGCGGATGTTTGAACCGGCACCCATGCATTGCGCAATTGTGTTCCTATGGTTGTTCTGTCGGCAATGGAAAGTCCGTCGAACTGAGATTTGGTTTTATAAGAGGATGGGAGTCCGCGGGCACCGTCATCAATACCAAGCCAATCGAGTTTACCGCCATCCTGTTTGTAAAAATTCTTACCAATGGTTTGGGTGTTGAAGCCGGTTCCTACCTGTATGTTGAAGAAATTCTGCGAAGGAATATCTTTTGTATTCACCTGAATCAGGCCACCGGCCCATTCTCCGGGGTATTCGGGAACGAATGCCTTATTGATCACCACGTTATCGATCATGGCGGAAGGGATCAGGTCGAAGGAAAAGGTTTTTCTATCAGGTTCCGTACTGGTTAAAAGGATGCCATTCAGCATCGCCTGGTTGTAACGATCGGCAAGACCACGGATAACGAGGAACTTACCTTCCTGGATACTTGCGCCGGGCGTACGTTTCAGGACCTCACCAGTGGTACGGTCGGGTGAACGGCGGATGGCTTCAGCAGAAATAACCGAGGCAACAGTATTGGTATTCTTCTGAAAGGCAATCACGGCGGCAGCGGTTTCCCTGCGAACGGAATTTCTGCCAGCCGTTACGGTCACTGTTTCAAGATTTTTCGAAGTAACAGCCATTACAACATCAGCATAAGTAACTTTATCTGCTTCCACCAATACATCACTGATGGTATTCTTATCATAACCTACAGCAGAAAACTCAAGCTGGTACTTTTTGTTGGCAGGTAAAGAAAGGGTATACCTTCCTTCCAGGTCGGTAGTGGCCCCGCCGGCGGCGCCAGTTATTTTAACGGATACACTTGCCAGTGGTTCGTTCTTATCGTTCAGGACCTTCCCTGAAATCTTTCCGTTCTGTGCCTGTGCAAAAACCGTTGCCAGGAAGAGCAGCGGTAATAGGAGCAGATACTTTTTCCTCACGAGATTAGTTTTATTTGCCCGCAAAAGTATCAGCCCAATGTTACCGCCACGTTACCGTAATATTACCTCAATGTTAAGAACAGATATTACCGCAATGTTAAGCGCAATGCTGTGCGCCCGAAAACAGACACACAGTGTTAATTAATTATTAAGCGCGTGATTATGAACGCTTTAGTATAATTTGATGCATTTCTTTCAAAGAACCCTAATTTTGGCTTTTCCAATGTTAAGGAATTATTAACTCTCCCATCCGGCAAGGCTTACAGGGTTAGTAATTCTAATTTCGCACCAAATTTTTAGCTATATGGCCCTGAATTCAATTATGAAGTTCTTCATGCCGAAAGACAAGGTATTTTACTCTCTCTTTGAACAGGTTGGTGAGAACGTGGAAAAAATGGGAGTGATCCTCAATGATGTAGTATCTGAACCCAACTTCGATAAAAGAGCAGCCCTGATCTCCCAGATAGAAGATATGGAACATGTGAACGACGATTTCACCCATAAAATCTTCACTGAACTCGGGCGCAACTTCATTACGCCTTTCGACCGGGAAGACATCCACTACCTCGCCTCCGCACTGGATGACATCGCCGACTATATTTATTCTTCCGCAAAAAAGATCAACTTCTATAAAGTTAATCCCAACGACCAGGGCATCCAGAAAATGGCCGACCTCATCGAGCAGGGTGCCAAACAAATTCACCTCGCCGTGCGGGAGCTGCGCAACATGAAGAACATGCGCCAGATCACCGACGCACTCGTGAAAGTGAACAGCATCGAGAACCAGGCCGATGATATCTTCGACCTCAGCATCGACCGCCTCTTCGAAATGGAACCCGACGCCAAAGAAGTGATCAAGAAAAGAGAGATTTACCAGGCAATGGAAACCGTGACCGATAAATGCGAAGACGCCGCAAACGTGATCGAATCCATTATTATTAAATACGCGTAGGACATTTTGAATGTTGAATTTTGAATGTTGGATGAATAACCGCTTCTGATTCAAAATCCAACATCCAGAATCCAAAATACTATTTATGCTCTCCTTCCTCATCATTATCATCATCCTGGCCGTGATCTTCGACCTCATCAACGGGTTTCACGACGCAGCCAACTCCATAGCCACCATCGTTTCCACGAAAGTACTCACGCCTTTCCAGGCCGTGGTTTGGGCGGCCTTCTTCAACGTGGTGGCCTACTTTATCTTCGACCTGAACGTGGCCGATACCGTGGCGAAAACCGTGAAGAACAGCAGCATCAACCTGGAAGTGATCTTCGCCGGACTCATCGCGGCCATCAGTTGGAACCTCCTTACCTGGTGGTTCGGCATTCCCTCCAGTTCCTCGCATACGCTTATTGGCGGGTTCGCAGGTGCCGCCATCGCACACGCCGGTAGTTTCACCGTGGTGGCGCAGGATAAAATAATACAAATCTTCGCGTTCATTTTCATCGCCCCTTTAGTGGGGATGATCATGGCTTACATTATTACCATCATTATCGTGAACATCTGCCGGAAAGCCAATCCCTACCGGGCCGATAAATGGTTCAAGCGATTACAGCTCGTATCTTCGGCGTTGTTCAGTATTGGTCACGGTGGTAACGATTCCCAGAAGGTAATGGGTATTATTTCTGCCGCCCTGCTCGTGTACGCAGCACAGGTAACGGCAGCAGGAGGTGAAATCCCACACTGGGCGCTGGTAGAACAAACCGTGGACGCCGCTACCGGGAAAGCCAAAATCGCCCATATTCCCGCCTGGGTACCCATTGTATGTTACACGGCCATAGGTCTGGGTACGATGATGGGTGGCTGGAAGATCGTTAAAACCATGGGAACCCGTATCACCAAAGTAACGCCACTGGAAGGGGTAAGCGCTGAAACAGCAGGTGCATTCACCCTGTTCATCACGGAAAAACTCGGTATTCCCGTGAGTACAACGCATACCATTACCGGTTCTATCATCGGGGTAGGACTTACCAAAAGGGTATCGGCCGTACGCTGGGGGGTCACCATCAACCTGCTCTGGGCCTGGATACTTACCATACCGGTAAGCGCCCTGCTCGCAGCCCTGGTGTACTATATTGTAACACTCTTTAAATAAACGGTCAACCGTTTGTATGATAAAAACCCGCAATGAATCCCGTTGCGGGTTCTTTTTTTAGTGAATTATGTTGTTATTTTGGAAACTTATCCAACAACCCCGCAACCAAGGCTTGCCAGAAAACACCCGTTGAGCCGGTTGCGATCATAAAAAAATCATTCATGAAGGGAATTATTCTCGCCGGAGGATCCGGAACCCGTTTGCACCCCATCACCTATGCCATCAGCAAGCAGATCATGCCCGTGTATGATAAACCCATGATCTATTATCCGCTTTCCACGCTGATGATGGCCGGCATCCGTGAAATCCTGATCATCTCCACCCCGCAGGACCTTCCGCTGTTTAAAAAACTGCTGGGCACCGGGGAACAGATCGGACTCTCGCTGTCTTATGCTGAGCAGGCCGTTCCCAATGGGCTGGCACAGGCTTTTGTGATCGGCGAATCTTTCATAGGGAAAGACAATGTGGCGCTGGTACTGGGCGATAACATCTTCCACGGCGTGGGTCTGGGCCAGCAACTGGAAAAGAATACCACCCCCGATGGCGGTATCGTATATGCCTACCACGTGAGCGACCCCGAAAGGTATGGCGTGGTGGAATTTGACGCAGACAATAAAGTGGTGTCCATTGAAGAAAAGCCCCTTCAGCCCAAAAGCAATTACGCCGTTCCCGGGCTTTATTTCTATGACAACGATGTAATCGAAATCGCGAAGAACCTGCAGCCCTCACCACGCGGGGAATACGAAATTACCGATGTGAACAAGGAATACCTGAAAAGAGGCAAGCTCCGTGTTTCCGTGATGGACCGCGGTACCGCCTGGCTCGATACCGGCACATTCGATTCGCTGATGCAGGCATCACAATTTGTGCAGGTGATCGAACAACGCCAGGGCATTAAGATCGCCTGCATCGAAGAGATTGCCTACCGTAAAGGATTTATCGGGAAAGAAAAACTGGAAGAAATCGCGAAACCACTGATGAAAAGCGGTTACGGGAAATATTTGATGGAGCTGATATAAAAATTTCTAACACAATATATATATGCCTAAGATTTTAGTTACCGGGGGCTGCGGTTATATAGGAGCCCACACTATAGTAGACCTGATAGAACATGGTTACGATGTTATCTCCGTAGACAACAACTCCCGTTCCACCATGCGCATCCTCGAGGGCGCTGAAAAAATCGTGGGCAGGGGCATCAAAAATTACAAAGTAGACCTTTGCAATTTCGATGATACCCGGGCTATTTTCCAGGAGAATGAAGACATTGCTGGGATCATCCACTTCGCCGCCTACAAAGCAGTGGGCGAATCGGTGGAGCAACCGCTGATGTATTTTGAGAACAACCTCACTTCGCTGGTCAACCTGCTGAAATGCGTGCAGGAGTTCAACGTGCCTTATTTCGTATTCTCTTCTTCCTGCACCGTGTATGGAAGTCCCGATAAGATTCCGGTTACCGAAGCCACGCCGCCCAAACCGGCGGAATCGCCTTACGGTTATACCAAACAGATGGGTGAGCAGATCATCAACGAATTCTCCAAAGCGGTGAATACACAGTGTGTGCTACTCCGTTACTTTAACCCGGTAGGCGCACACCCTTCCGCGCTGATCGGGGAACTGCCACTGGGTAAACCCAGCAACCTGGTGCCCGTGATTACCCAGACAGCCATCGGCAAATTGCCACAGGTGCAGGTATTCGGCGGTGACTATGAAACCCGCGACGGCTCCTGCCTCCGCGATTACATCCATGTTTGCGATATCTCCCGCGCCCACACCCTGGCAGTGGACTTCCTGATTGCCGGCAAATCTGATAAAAGGTGTGAAGTATTCAACCTCGGCACAGGTGTAGGCGTAACCGTGCTCGAAGCCATCAAGGCCTTCGAAAAAGTATCGGGTGAAAAACTGAACTATATGGTGGGACCCCGTCGTCCCGGTGATGTGATGGCCATTTACGCCAACAACGAATACGCCGTTAAGACCCTGGGCTGGGACATCAAATACAATATCGATGATATGATGTCCACCGCCTGGAAATGGGAACAGAAGCTGAAAGCCGACGAAAGTTTCTATTCCAACCAGCACGCAGGGTTGAACTAAGTTTGCTATTTTTATAGTTTTTCAAAACAAAACATCATGCTACAATCAATCAAATCAATTGGTAACAAGGATACCCGCAGTGGTTTCGGAGACGGTATCGCCGAGTTGGGACGCACCAATCCCAACGTGGTGGCGCTCACCGCCGATCTCGCGGGTTCCATGAAACTCCAGCAATTCATCAAGGAAAATCCCGACCGCTTTATCCAGGTGGGCATCGCCGAAGCCAATATGATCGGCATCGCAGCCGGACTTACCATCGGCGGAAAAATTCCCTTCACCACTACTTTCGCCAACTTCTCTACCGGACGCGTGTACGACCAGATCCGTCAATCCGTGGCCTATTCCGGTAAGAACGTGAAAATATGCGCTTCCCATGCCGGACTCACCCTCGGCGAAGACGGCGCCACCCACCAGATCCTGGAAGACATCGGCATGATGAAGATGCTTCCCGGCATGACCGTGATCGTTCCCTGTGATTATGCGCAAACCAAAGCAGCCACCATCGCGGTAGCGGATTACGAAGGTCCGGTTTACCTGCGTTTTGGCCGTCCCTCCTGGCCCATCTTCACTACCGATATGCCTTTCGAAATCGGTAAAGCACAGGTGCTTTCAGAAGGAACCGACGTTTCCATCTTCGCCTGCGGCCACATGGTATGGAAAGCAATTGAAGCCGGCCTGCAACTCGAAGAAAAAGGTTACAGCGTGGAAGTGATCAACATTCACACCATTAAACCACTGGATACCGAAGCCGTGCTGAAATCCATCAGCAAAACCAGGTGTGCGGTAACCGTGGAAGAGCATAATGTTATTGGTGGTCTGGGCGACAGCATCGCACAGGTAGCGGCGAAAAACCTCCCCATTCCCATCGAATACATCGGTACCAACGATACCTTCGGGGAAAGCGGCACGCCTACTGAACTCCTGAAGAAGTACGGTCTGGATACGCCTTTCATCGTGGAAGCCGCGGAAAAAGCCATCCAGAGAAAAGGATAGTTTATGGCGGGTGTTCTTTCTTAAAAGATATTCCATAACCATAGTGATGAATAACATTAAAGAGGTGTTGCAACAGATGCGGCACCTCTTTTTTTTACAACCTTCATACGCAAACTTTACGGTATAAACACCTTCGCAAGTAACCCTGTTACACCGTGGAAGCCCCAGGAAAACAACGTCGGTGGCACCGGTTCCAAACCGGCTCCCGAGACCAGCTTCTCCCCCAACCCCTCGCCAGGCAAGCCATTGCCGCATTTTTAACACCACAAATTCGTCTGAAAAGAAAAACACTGCACCGAAGTCGATGCAATCACCCAAATCAGGACATGTAAAACACCGCCAGAAATTCCTCAAAATCCCTATCTTCCCCGCAAATCGCACCGAATGGCGTTGAACGACGACGACAGGCTTTTACTCATCCAATTCCGGGAACCGGCCACCAAGGAAGGCGCTTATACCGCCATCATCCGGAAGTACCAACAGAAGCTGTACTGGCATATCCGGAGAATGGTCGTGGAACACGAAGACGCGAACGATGTATTGCAGAACACGTTCTTACGCGTTTGGAACGGGTTGGCGAATTTCAGAGAAGACGCGCAACTGTACACCTGGCTGTACCGTGTGGCCACAAACGAATGCCTCAGCTTCCTGGAACAACAAAAGAAAAAAAGCACGGCATCCCTTGATGAGCACGTGGAAACGATGAGTAATAAGGTGAAGGCTGATCCATTTTTTGACCCGAAACAACTGGAATGGAAACTGCAACTTGCGATCCAGCAACTGCCTGAAAAACAACGGATCGTATTTTCGTTGCGCTATTATGATGAAATGCCCTACGAAGAAATGAGCCGTGTACTGGAGACCTCCGAAGGGGCACTGAAAGCATCGTACCACCATGCGGTCAAAAAAATAGAGGATTTCATAAAGAATCATTAAACTTTTCTTTGATACAAGGGTCTTAATGAACGAGATGAACGAGCAAATACACAATGAATTATTGAGCATCAGCACGTTGGTGGCCGAAATCCCCCGGGTACCCACTTACCGTGTGCCCGAAGCATATTTTGATGAACTCCCCACAACGATGGCCGCCATCGTTGGACCGGAGGAAGTACCGTTATGGGAAAAAGGCCCTTCGATGCCGCAGCAGGCACCCGCAGGGTATTTTGAGCAACTTCCCCAAACCCTCCTGGCCAGGGTGAAACAGGAGGAGCAGCAAACGGGAAAAGTGGTGAAATTGTTTCCGAAACGTTTGCGCTGGCTCGCAGCCGCAAGCATCGTAGCCGTGATGGGCATCGCCGTGTGGCGCTTCGTCGGTAATGAGGAAAATACCGGAGCGGCTCCGGCAGTAGCTTTCAGCCAGGTTTCAGATGAAGAACTGTCTAAATACGCTGAGGCGCTCACCCCTACAGACCCGACAACAAAAGAGGCTGAACCCATGGGAATATCGGACCAGGATATACAGGCGATGCTTACCGACTACTCTACTGAAGAACTGGAAAAGTATGTGAAGGAACAACATCTAAAAGAAGGAACCCTTCATTAGAATTTTTCTAAATTTTCGGCGGAGTCTTAAAAAAAATACAATCAGATGAAAAAAATATTATTACTTGCATTGGTTTTCCTTGGTTTCACGACTGTATCACTGGCGCAAAATCCGGCTGGAAGGGTGCAAGCCCTGAAGATTGCTTTTCTCACCAGAAAACTGGACCTCTCTCCTGAAGAAGCGCAAAAGTTCTGGCCGGTGTACAACAATTACGAAGCGGAATTACGGAAAACAAGATTGGAAATGAAGAACCAGGACGATGAAATCGCCTTTGAAGAAAAAGTGGTTGGCGTTAGGAAGAAGTACAGGGAGGAGTTTTCAAAGGTTTTAGGCAAAGAAAAAGCCAACAAGGTTTTCACGGAGGAAAAAGAATTCAACCGTTACGTGCAGAAAGAGATCCAGGAACGCAGGATGGAACGGCAGAACAACAGGAAGAATAACCTCAGGTAAAGATATTTTCACCTTATTTGAACTAGGTGTTTTTCATAGGTTAGCAACGGCCGGCTCTTTTCAGGGCAGGCCTCTTTTTTTTCACGCAACAGCTTAACTGCTTCGTTCCTCGCAGTGCGCAGCGCA
>CAMLRX010000060.1 GCA_946482545.1 uncultured Flavihumibacter sp.
AAAAAATTATCATCCGGCATTACCCTCAGCACCAGCTTTGCGGAAGCATCCGTAAGACGTGCCGTCCTGTTTATTTTCACGGGTATGGCTACACGAAAGCCGTTTCCCGGCACTTTAAAAGAAGCGGGCAACACGTATTCGGACGGTTGAGCGGTACTGGAAGGATCAACCTGGAGGGTGAAAGTGCGCTCTTCAGGTGTAACCGTTCCCATTACCTGCGCATAGAGGTTTACCACGGTATCGCGCAAGGAATTCGGCCAGATGGCGAAAGAAAACACCAGCGAGTCGCCCAAAGCGCCGTCTGAATTGTTGGCTGTAAGCAATAGTCTCGCATCCGACCTGAAGGCGGGATCAAGCTCGTTCTTCTTACAACCCAGGAATGTGAGCGCCGGAAGAAGCAATAACAGGATATATATTCGTTTATTCATTTCAGTTCAATTAAAAATTATCAGAATCCAAATTCGAGTTCAGCGGGCGGCAAAGGCAGTACATACCGTGCGGAAGGATAGGTTCCGTTTACACCAGGCACGGCCGCGCCATTCCTTCTTTTGAAGTAGAAGAACAGTTGTCCTTCAGAAGGAAATTCTTTCCAGTATTCTTTCCTGATCTCCTCCTGTATCTGGTCTGCGGTGAGTGATGCCGATAAAGGAGCGGTTACGCCCCTGCTGGCGCGAACAGCGGTAAGGTAACTGGTGGCTTTGGCCGGATCGGTGGCTTTCAGGCATTCGGCCGCGATATAATACATTTCAGGAATTCTGATGAGTGGCATTCTCTTGGCATACGCTTCCGTTATGCCATTGGGCTGATACAGTTTCCCGAAGAATATTTTCGGCGACGGCAGGTTAGAAAGGTTCCGGATCAGGTACACGAGCCTGTAATCCGCGGCGCCGATGGAGCCCGATTCAAATTGCTGCGTCAGCCGCGATGAATTGACGGTGAGCGTGGTCTGAAAACGGCTGGAATCCAGCAGGTCCGTGTAATTGAGGGCCATATCGTTCACAAAAAGGCCAAAAATGTGCTCGGTGGTAAACACCCTGTTCCGGGCCGCTTCGTTGCTGGTGGCGATGGTAGACTGTGCCACCCACGGGAATTTCTGCCCGGCTACAGCTATCACGGCTTCAGCGGCAGGTAAAGCCTTATCGGTAGCGCCCACCCAGAGCTGCGCCCGCGCCTCCAGCGCTTTCACCGCGTAATAATTGAAACGGAGCGACCTGTTCATCAGGTAACCGTTATCTATATCCGTAGTAATCGTTTCACCTGTAAGTATGGGATCATTTCTGAGTTCCTCCGTCGCCTTCGTCACATCTTCGAAAATCAGTTGCATCACTTCCGCGGAACTGGCTTTTCCCGTAACCGTGGTCGCGTACGTTTTCAGGTAGGGAATGGCGGGAAGGCTTGCGCCGCCCGAAGCGTATGAGGTACCGAACAGGCGCAGCAGGTCGAAATGCAGGAAGGCCCTTAAGCCCAATGCTTCGCCTTTGATGATGTGGTAATTTTTGGGAAGAAACTTTGTAGTGTCCGCTCTTTCCAGTTCCTGGAGCAGCTTGTTCACGTTCGCGATGGCATTGTACTGGTTAGCCCAAACGCTGTTGATGATGTTTTGCGTGGCCGCATTGGTGTACAATCCCGCGAAAGCATCACGGTAAGCCAGGGAGCCGTTGGAACTGTTCAGCACATACATGCCGCCGAGCACATCGGCAAGGCCGAAAGTAAGTTCACGGCCATATTGCGCCGGGCGCCCCATCAGCAGGTAAACACCATTCAGGGCTTCTTTAAAACCCTGTTCGTTGCCGTAAAAATCCAGGTCCTCTATCTGGGTCTTGGGAGAAACCTCCACCCATTTTTTACAGGAGGCGACCGAAAATAGCAGGAACGCCAGCCCGAGTATATGTATAGTTCGTTTAATTGACATGTTGTTCTGTTTTTAGAATGAAGCCTGAAGGGTGAACTGGAAACTGCGCGCAAAGGGGTATGCGGTGCCGCGTTCCACTTCAACGGAAGAAAGCACGAATACCTCGTTCATATTGAGCCCGGCCCTGAGCCTGGAAAAGCCAAGTGATTTGATGGCCCTGATTCTTTCCAGGTCGTAAGCGATGTTCAGCGAAGCGAAATTGAGCTGGTTGTTGTCTTCCACGAAGCGGGTGCTCAGTTGTGTAACGGTGGTGCTGGCCACATCTTTAAAGAAGCTCACATCGCCGGGTTTGCGCCACCTGTCGGTTAGCACCCTTCTGTCCACGTTCTGGTAAATGTTCGCGTTCTCTACTTTGCTTACCAGTGTTGAGTTGTACATCTGCCCGCCATACTGGAAGCGGAAAGAGGTATTCACCTGTAACCCCTGGTGCTGGAAGTTGAAACCGAAGTTGCCGGAAATTTTCGGCAGCAGATCGCCTGCCACCACCTGGTCGTTGGCGTTCCAGTTGTAGGATACAGTACCGTCTTTTTTCAGGTACACTTCCCTGCCCGTGGCCGGATCGATGCCGAGGGACTGAACGGCCCATATCGCGTTCATCGATTGCCCCTCTTCAAACCTTACACGTGGTTTGGCGGCTTCTTTATTGGTGGCAGCGTTGTTGCCGCTGATGGAATCCTGCGAAGCGTTCCATGCCTTGAGGGAATTGGAGATTTCCCGGATGGTATTTTTGTTGTGGGAAGCCAGCACGAAGACGGTGAGCGAACTCTTTTTGGCCGCGTTGCTGAATATCCTGTAATCCAGCCTTACGTCAACTCCTTTGTTCTCTGCTTTTCCGAGGTTGGCCTTGTAAGTGTTGAAGCCCGCGGATGGCGGCAGGGTGATGTCCGTTACCAATCCATCGGTGGTACTGATGTAATAGTCGGCCCTGATGTTGAATTTTTTGAAAAGGGAGATGTCCGTTCCGAAGTTCATATCCTGGCGGCGCTGCCATTTAAGACCGGGATTCGCGAGACCAATCAGCGTAGCGCCATTGCCGAACGTGGCATAAGCGTTCCTGAGATAGTAGGAATACGTGGATTTACTGATGGTAGAGTTGAAGTTCTGGGAACCGGTGTACCCGTTGGTGGCACGGAGCCTGAACTGGTCGATGAAACCAAGGTCGGCGATGAACTTTTCCTTGTGCAGGTTCCAGCCG
Organism: uncultured Flavihumibacter sp.; assembly: GCA_946482545.1. The sequence continues at coordinate 3,108 of CAMLRX010000060.1, forward strand.
ATACCCGTGGAATAGAATTGCCCCCAGCGGTTGTCTTTTCCATACAAAGAAGATTGGGTGGCCCTGTAAGAAACGTCAAAAAGAAAACGGTCGTCAAAAGAGTAGTTACCGGAAACAATGCCGCTCATGTCTTTCACCGTACTTTCAAAACCCGTGGGGCGGGAATTGAGGAGATACTGCAATCCCAGCGACATAAAATCGAGCCGGTCGTTCGGGAAACCTTCCACCGCGTGCGCGATGTTCAACGTCTGGTTGCTGGTGTAGTCGCCTCCACCGTTCAACGCGAAGTAGTGCTGACCAACGTTCTTGGTATAGTTCAGCATCAGCCTTCCGGAATAGAAGTCGATGCTGCCATCGCCCTTCGTGTAACGGCCTTTCCTGGAAGCGCCTGCGCCGGAGAACTCTGAAGTGGTAAACATGGTATGTTCTGCCGGAAGAAACTCGTGGCTTTCATTCAGTTGTTTTGTGATGCTGAAATTACCAACGGCCCTTAACCCAGGCAGCAAACGCCAATCGAGGTTAAAGTTGTTGGTAATGTCAGTGTACCTGGAATAGTCCAGTATTTTGAGGGTTGAATTAAAAGCAGGGTTGTACACCGATTCGTTAACAACCCCTCCGGGAGCGCCTCCGCCCTGTGGCCTTGTGATGGTATTGATCACCTTCAGTATCTGTCCGTTCTCATTCTGGTAGGGCAGGTAGGGGTTCATCGCGGCATACTGGGAGAAGTCGCCCCAGGGCGAATTATCGGCCCTGTTGTTGGTGATGGTGAGAATATTATTGAATGATATTTTTTTCACGCGATAGGTAAGATCGATGGCTGCGGTGGTGGTTTTCCGGTCGGAACCTTTCATGGCACCGGTCACTTTGTTGTACATGAGGTCCACGCCATAACGGAAACTTTCGTCGCCACCTTCCACGCGCATGGAGTGGCGCTGGCCCCAACCATTTTGTACGGGTTTCGAGAGCCAGTCGGTATTCACGCCGCTCAATACCAGCGCGAGGTTTTCGTTGTAGCGTTGCTTCAGGATATACTGACCACTGCCTGCAGTGGAGTTGGAATAGATACCGCCTGCCAGTTCCACTTCCAGTTTTTCGGCCGCGTTGGTCAGGTTGTAGCTGGAAAGATCGGGTGCCTGTAAAGTAATATTGGTATTGTAGGAAAGCCGCAGCTTCCCGGCCTGCGGCCGTATCGTTTCTATCACCACCACGCCATTGGCGGCACGTGAACCGTAAATGGCTTTGGAGGCGGCATCTTTCAATACGTTGATACTTTTTACACGGTAAATATCCAGGTCGATCACTTTCTGAATTGTAGTCTCAAAACCATCCAGGATAAACAAGGGCAGGTTGGGGTTTGTAGTGTATTCGCCCCGAAGGTCCGGCAGGCCTGATTGTCCCCTCAACTGGATATTCGGAATCGCGTTGGGGTCCGAACCCAGCTCCATGTTATCAATGATCTGGAAGGCCGGATCCAGGTTCCGGAGACTTTGCAGCACGTTCACACTGCCCACTTTCAGCAGCTCATCCTGCGTGAAGCTGGTGGTAGCGCCGGTGAAGCTGGATGCTTTGCGGTTGAACATTCCCGTTACCACCACATCTTTCATGGAAACATCGGAAACGCTGAGTACAATACGAAGGTTCGTGCGGCCGCCCACCACCACTTCCTGGCTTTCGAAGCCAACGGAACTGATCACCAGCACCTGGCCCGGATTGGCATCAATGCTGAACTTTCCATTCTGATCGGTGGTGGCGCCTTTAGCGGAACCTTTCACCAGCACGCTGGCGCCCGATACAGGCTCCTGCGTTTTCCCATCTACCACGGTTCCCGTAATATTTACAAAGGCGATCACCGTTTCAGCCACCGGTTCTTTTTTGGGTGTAACCTCTTTTTCATACACCACCACCACCCCATCCACGATGCGGTAACCGAGTGGCTGCGTGCGGAACAATTGGTTCAGGGCATCCTGTAAGGGCATATTCTTAATGTCCAGGTCCACGGGCCGGCTCTTGCGGAGCAATTGCAGATCCAGCATAAACGAGAGCCCGGTTTGTGACCGCACCTCACGGATCACTTTTTCCAGCGTGGCCTTCTTCGCTGAAATGGTGACATTCTGGGAAAAGCTCCTGGCCGTAACGTGCAAACAGGCAGCGAGCAGTAAAATAGCGGTAACTTTCATGATCCGCAAAGTTTTGGTGAAGCATCCTGGAGGCAAATAAGTGCCCCGGACAAAGAAATCCTTTAAAAGCATAACTTTGGTCAGTTTTGGTTGATGAATAAAAAGCGTCTTAAGCGATGAAAATTTGTTTGCTCAACCTGACTTCCGGCCGCTTCGTCTCGTACACGAAGCGGCTTTCTTTCAGGCTAGTCTATGGTTAAAAATATTGTTGTTGCTAAGGCGTTATTACCACGCGTCCATTTTCATACGACGAGCGGATACCGTATACTTCCATTGCCTTGAGCAGGTTCTCCAGGGAGATGTTCCTGCTCACCGAAGCGCTGAAAGAACGGGCAGGCAATGCGCCACTGATCACTACTTCCACATTGTACCACCGGGCCAACTGCCGCATTATCGTGGAGAAATTGGTGCCGGAAAAACTGAAGTATCCATTCTTCCAGGCTACTATTTCCTCTATATCTTCCACCTGTTTTTTACGGAGCTCTGTTCTGGCCTGCGCATCATCCTGCACCTGATCGCCGGGAACCAGTTTTTGTACTTCTGTGCCGCGTTTGTATTGAATGGCTCCTTCCAGCAATGTCGTTTTCACAGTGGGTTCATCTTCATAAGCATTGATGTTGAAACTGGTGCCCAGCACTTCGATGAAAGATTGATTCGGAAGTTGTACGATGAACGGTTGGGCTGCATTCTTCGCCACTTCGAGGTACACTTCACCGGTTACCTGCACCACCCGTTGCTGACCGGAGAACACTGTGGGGAAACGAATGGAGGAGGCGCAATTGAGCCAGGCCTTCGAACCGTCGGGCAACATCACCTGGAACTGCCGCCCACGTGGCGTGGTCATGGTATTGTACAGCACTTCCCCGGAAGTTTGCGCTGTGGGTTCATAAACGAGTTGTCCGTTCCTGATCACAGCCTGTGCACCATTCTGCATGGCCACCACGCCGTTTCCCATGCTGTCCAGCACTACCTGGCGACCATCCGTAAGCGTGAGTACCGCCCCTTCCTTACCGGGCGCCACATTCTTCAAATCCGCTTTTACCAGGTCAGGTCCAGGGCTTTCCTTCCTGTTCATCCAGATTGCGGCAGCGACACTCAGCACAAGCACAACAGCCACGGCCCAGCGCCATTTCCGCAGGAAATGTACCCGGTGAACGGGCGCCATGGCTACAGGCGCAACCGGCTCTACCCGCAATATGGCTTCCAGCATTTCCCTCCCTGCTTCTTCCGGCAATGACACCGGCGGCAGCAGGGACACATCTATCCCGGACAACACCTCCTCCAGCGGCGCATCGTTTTTCAACGACTGCACCAACAGAAATAACTCCTCCCTTTCGGCAGGTGTGGCCGTTTTATGGAGATACCTGTAGAGCAGGTCGTTTATACGTTGCGTTTCCATGAAATTATTGTTGCTGTAATAAGGTAGTCTCCGGAACCGGCGAACGTTATTAGTTGAATGTGGATTTTTTTTAAAAAAATTCCCGGAGGAGTAAAAGCACTGTGAGCACATCCAGCCGGGCCAGCAGATAAGCCCGTACTGTACGGAGTGCAATGGTGAGGTGAACACTTACCGTTGCTTTGGCGATGCCCATTTCGCGGGCTACCGCTTCACGGTCGTAACCTTCCAGCCTGCTCAGTTCAAATACCCGTCGCTGCTGGGGTGTAAGCAGGTTAAGGGCCTGCTCCAGGGTTCTTTTCAGGTCATTCAATTCCAGGTTGCCGGAATTGGCAGCTTCCTGGCGGGGCAGGTACTCCAATGCCTCTGCACGGGAAGAAGCATCTCTTAAGAGCGTTTTGAACGCCGTCATCGACCGGTTACGGGCCAGCGTGTAGATCCATGCCTCCGGTTGATCAATCGCAGTTAACCCTGCCCTGCTCGTCCAAAGGTATAAAAACACATCCTGTACAATTTCCTCCGACCGGAACGGATGCTCCGTAAAATGGAAGGCAATACCAAAAACCCTGTCCTTCCAACGGTAAAACAAATCCGTGAACGCTTTTTCATCTCCGCGGCTGATCCGGAGAAAAAGTTCATTGTCTGTGTATAGTTGATTCTGATCCAAGATGCTGAAGCTATGCCAGTTGTAAACATAGTTCAATTTCAGGTATTGTACCACAGAATTGAAGAACGCCATGAAGCCGGTAAAAAACTTCGCCCCAACAAATGTTGAGGCGAGTTTACGGCAAGTGTAAAAAAATCTTATGGTTTGAAAATCTCCTGCAACTTCAGCTCCAGGTCCTTGCCCATCAGGGTTTTTCCAATAATGACGCCATTGGGGTCGATCAAAAAGTTCTGTGGGATGGCCTGGACGCCAAATAATTTTGCGACTGGACTGTCCCAGAATTTCAGGTCGGAAAGTTGTAGCCAGGGAAGTCCGTCCTTTTTTATTGCAGACAGCCACGCGGCCCTGCTGCCGGGCCTGTCAAGCGACACCCCGACAATCGTAAAATTCTGCGTATTGAATTGCTGGTATATTTTAACCAGGTTGGGGTTTTCAGCACGGCAGGGTCCGCACCAGGAAGCCCAGAAATCGAGCAGCACATATTTACCACGGAAAGCAGACAACTTCACCATGTGGCCCGTTGTATCAGGCAGTTCAAAGTCCGGTGCAGTACGCCCGATGCCGGTGTGCTTCATACGCTCCAGGCTTTCCGAAAATTTCACGCCTTCAGTACTGTTTTTTACTTTGTCGGAAAGGCCGTCAAACAAAGACTTCACAATAGTGTAGTCGCGGTCGTAAGCCACTTTGGGCAACAAATCCAGGCTAAGCCTGGCCGCTGGATGTGTTTGTATGAATTGCACATAAGCATCGAGGGTAAGGTCGCTATATCTTTTCTTAAATCCCGCAAGCTGTGCTTCAAAATCGGGCGTATTTTCCGGGGATATCTTTCCTTCGAGGAACTTCCTGTCTTCCGGTGTCATTTTCGCAAATGCCGCATCCACAAGGTTGTTGAAATCGGTGTAGTCGTTATTGCTGGGTGTTCCTGTGATTTGCGCGCCCAGTGTACTTTTTCCATCCGATACAAACCTGATATTGCCTGGCTCAAGGTAAACAGTGGCTTGCTCAAAACTTTTACGTTTCCCCACGCCTTTCGTATCAAAAATCAAAGCCGCTTCCACGGGCGAAACCGGGACCTTTCCACTAAATTTAAAACTCCCGTCTTTCAATACAACCGAGTCCACGATTGTTTTATCATCCAGTTCATACTCCAGGTAAACTTTGGCTGGCGCATTTAAAGAACCGAATTTACCGTTTATGGTAAACTTCTTTTTTCCTTGCGCGAATGCACCCAGTTGAAGGAGCAATAGCGCGAACAATATCTTTTTCATCTTTTGAACATTAACTTCATTTACCAAACAATGCTTCCAACTTTTCTTCCAGCGCTTTACCATGCAGGTCTACCGCTATAATCTCTCCTTTGTTGTTGAGGAGGAAATTTCTTGGGATGGCAGTTATGCCGTACTTTTTGCTGAGCGGCGAATCAAACCCCTGCATATCGCTGAGGTTGGTCCAGGTATAACCATCATCGGCAATTGCTTTTTTCCATGCTTTCGCATCTGTATCCAACGACACGGCTATTACCCCCAGCCCCTGAGCGCTGTATTTTTTGTACAAAGGCAGTAAGGCCCTGGCCTGCACGCGGCATGGCGCGCACCAACTGGCCCAGAAATCAATGAAGGTGTATTTGTTGGCTGTGGTGATGGTCTTCGTAGCAACAAGGTTACCGGAAACATCGGGCATCAAGAAATCTTCATACTTCCATTTCATGGCCAGTTGAGCCGTATCCGTCGTTGCTTTCAAACTTTCCTCCCCTGCCACTGGTCCTTCCTTATCGTTCAGCACAATACTAAACTGCCTGGAGGCAGGCGGAAGACACATCAGGTCGGTACAGGCCATGTATTTGATCCTGAATTGTACTGTTGTTTTTTCATCCGAACGGAGCTTTACGGCCTGCGAAAAAGTCACCCCTTTTGCATAATGTGCCGCACCTTCTTCCCCCACAGGCTCCACCCCTTTCTCTTCTATTCCGCCGGTAAACTCCAGGTTGGCGTTTTCTGAAAAAACAATGGAAGTGGGCATACCAATACCGCCGGAAGCCTGTTGCGGGTAAATATGGTAAGGCGCCTTCACCGTAGCATGCATTTGCACCTTAAAAGTTAAGGGACCCATTTTCACCACATCGAATTTCCATGACACCGGATGTTCGTCCTGCGCTAAAGCAAAAAGCACCACGGCTTTCAATAATACCATCAGCATCGCTTTTTTCATACCTCTTTTTTATCATTAACACAATTTCCTATGCACCTTTACGGGCGATCTCCACCATCTGCACGAGTTCTTCGGCGGCGGCTTCAGCCTTGCCTTTAAAGCCGGAAACACTGAACCGTATGCGCCCGTTGCCATCAATCACGAACTTGGCCGGAATACCATCTACTTTGAAGGCATCAGCGGCCGGACTGTGTTTGGTGGCAGGATTCCTGGGGTCCATATACAAATCGAAAGCGTAGTTTCTTTTGCTTAAAAAGTTTTTCGCATCGGTGAGCGGGTCTTTCGCATTTTCCCAGGTATGAATGAACAGAAATTTCACTTCGGAATCATTCGCATACCTGTTCACCGCCATCTGCATAGCGGGAAATGATTCCACGCAGGGACCGCACCAGGTGGCCCAGAAATCCAGCACGATGGTCTTCCCTTTAAAATCAGCCAGCGTAACTTTTTTCCCATCCACATCGGTTACATAGAAATCCGGCGCCGCTTCATTGATCAGTAACTTAACCACTTCGCTGCGGATCTTTACTTTGAAGTCTTGCTGAAGTCCTTCAATGTACGCATCCACATCTTTACCAGGGTTGAGCTGCGCATAGCCTTTCCGCACCTGGTCCACATATTTCTTTTCCAGTTTACCTTCTTTTACGGCTTTGGCGAGAATGGGAAGTGCTTCGTCGTATTTTCCGTTCAGGCTGGAAAGGAAAGCATAGTTCTCAATCAATTCAGCATCCTTGTTTTTTATGTGCTGGTATGCCTCCATAGTATACTGGTATGCTTCATCATTTCTGCCTGCATTGAAAAGTAACTTCCCATATTGATTGATATAATCGTAATAGGCATCTTTCGGATCAAGTTTCATGGGTTTACTTGGCGCAGTCTGCGCTTTAAGTTGCTTTATACGTTCCAGTTCTCCCGCTGAAAATTTTAATGCCGCCGCATTGTCATATCCGGCCATGATATCCGCCACCTGCGTTACAGCTCTTGCCCTCATGACCTGGTCCTCCAGCATATTCAGGTACTGCAGTACTTTTTCGAGGTTGGGTTGCTCTGCATAAGCGGCTGCAACCAGTGTTTTTTCAAGATCAAGGTTGATGCCCGGATAATCTTTCAGCATGGCTGTGAGCACCTTCTCCGTTCCCTCCGCACCATCGGCTTTCAGAAAGGGTGTCAGTCGAAGCATTTGCGCCTGCTGGCTTTCAGGATACTTTTTCACCAGGCTTTTGGTAACAGCAGTTTTTTTGGCCTGATCCTTATCGTAGTAACGGACCAATAATTCCAAGTCTTCTGCTGAACCATTTTCCAGTGTCTTAATTTTATGGCGGAGCGCAGTCTGGTCTTTTTCGTTTTTTAAGGCCTCCAGTTTAGGATCAGCGTTTCTCTGTTGTGCGGTCAGGCTTAATGAACACAGTAAGCATGCCGCAAAAAATATTCTCTTCATAATAAATCAATTCTTGTTTGAACATCGTGCTGCCAGCTTATTTTGAGGCGCACCCGGAACTTTAGCGCAATAACAATCGTTGCAACCGCTAATGATTTTCTGATCTGATCAATGGCCCTGCACTTTCGCCAGGTCTGAATTTTTAGCTTTTACGATCTCCACCATAGCTTTCAGTTTATAATATTCCCTGTCGGTAGAACCGGCGTAACCTGAAGCGTAAAACCTTATATTACCCATAGGGTCGAATACGATTTTAGTAGGTGTGCCCTGGATGTCGTAAGCTTTGTTTTCTTCATCGCGCAGCACCTGAAGTGGTATTTTTCTTTTTTCAACATAAGATTTAACGGTAGCCTCGTCTTCGAACAGATTGATCACAAACAACTGGAATGGTTCTTTTTTATAATCTTCCACCACGCGTTCAAATCCGCTGAAAGCGGCCACACAAGGTGTACACAAGGTGCTCCAGAAATCCACGACCAGTATTTTACCGCTATAATCGCCCAGACTAACCATTTTACCTTCCAGGTTCACCAGAGAGATATCTTTTACCGGTTGCTTTCCTGTAAAGAGGGTCATCTTTTTACCCTCGGTACCGGGCCCGGTTATAAAGCCCTGCATGGTTTGCTGCGGCGTGGCGATATAAGATTTTTCTACTTCTTTGTAATATTTCTGGTAGGCTTCCTCCTGTAATGATTTCAGGTAAACATCAAATCCTTTATCGGAGCCTTTCAGTTTCTTGTATACCGTACGGAAAGTGGCGACCATTTTCGGATTGGAATCGGCCATTTTAAATGCTTTATTGAGAGTATCGAAAGCAGCCTGGTTTTTCCCGGCAGCCGACAACACTACCGCATAGCGGTGCAGGTAGTTGGACCTGGAATCCCTGAAATAGTTCATATCCCGGGCTTCCCACTTTCTGGTGGTGTATTCGTCCATCAGTTGCAGTGCCTTTTCCGTATTACCCAGTTTCGCGTTAGCAGCGGCATTTAATTCATACAGGGTGTGTACCCTGCCTATGCCATCGTTCAGCTTTTTCTGCTTAATGTCTTCCATAAGATCGGCTGATACTTTTTCCACTTCCGCTATATCCTTATCCGCGTCCATCAGGTACTCCAACGCATACGTGAGGTAGAGGAACTGTAGCACATTAAAACTGGTATTCATTTTTTTATAAGCCCAATACCGTTTGAAGTCGCCTTTATTCAGCCATCCCAACGCCAGTTGCGCACGGTATTCACTGTACATGGAGGGTTTGGCGGGATCGGCTGGCTTTTCCTTCAGCATTTCATGGTACAACTTTTCCTGGTCTTCAACCTTCACGATCAGGCTGAAGTCCTGAAAATTGTATTTTCCGTTTGCGGGCTGCTGCGCGAAGAGGGTATTGGATACCAGCAACAGCAGTATGATTCTTTTTAAGATCATGAGATTCAGGTTTTTTAAATTATTGAATGCGTAATTCTGTGAAACAATAGTTTTTCAATCGCTCCATTAAATCCCCTGAAGAGATTTAACGGAGCGATACACAGGTTAAGGCCAGCAGTTAAAGATTTGGTTAGAACATTGCTGAACCTGTATTATGGCTTCATGAGTTCAGCGAGTTTATTTTCAAGATTTTTACCGGTGAGGTTCCTGGCCACGATCACGCCATCCGGACCTATCAGCAGGTTTTGCGGAATCTGTGTGACGTTGTATTTTTTCGCCACATCGGCGGAAGCATCTTTAGCATCGATTACCAGTCGCCAGGGCAGTTTATCTTCTTCGATGGCTTTCAGCCAGGCATCCTTTTTCGTGTCGAGCGAAACAGCGAAGATTTCAAATTTATCCCCCCTGAACTTATTGTATATGCTGATCAGTTCAGGATGACCAGCCCTGCATGGACCGCACCAGCTTGCCCAGAAATCCAGCAACACATATTTACCCCTGAAAGCAGACAAAGACACCGGTGTTCCTTTCACATCGTTCAGTGTAAAGTCGATGGACTTCTGTCCCACATCCAGCTTTTTGGCTTCATCCAGCCTTTGTTTCCAGGCTTTTGCTTTTGCCGTGTTTTGCAGTCTGGGGCTGAGTGCAGTGTACATGGGTTCGAAGGTGGCGGGTTGAATTACGCCCGCGAACATCTCCATGATGTCGAGACTCATGTACGCATCGGGATACTGCTGAATAAACCCCGTCACCATTTTTTCGAATGGCAGTCCGGCATCTCCTTTTTCCGCGTTTGCTTTACCCATTGCGGTAAACGCTTTGTGGGCGGCTTCCTCTTTCCCGCCTCCTGTTATGGTGGCAATACCAGCGGTATCAAATGCAAGTTGTACGGTGCCATCCGTGTAGAAAAGGGCCATGTTCTTCATTGTAGTAGCATCCTCATTCTCGTCCTGGTTTCTGCGGCGGCGTTCTCCAGGCGGCGGGGGCACCACCAGGGTAACCTGCGCCAATGCAGGACGTTCGGATGACACTTTGAATTCGAACCTGCCTTCTTTTATCTCTACGGTATCGGTCTTGTAGCTGTTCTTGTCTTCGTAGCCGATCCAGGCTTTTTTGGCCGGATGTCCTTTCGCAACTTTTCCTTTTACAATACTGGAAACCTGGGCCTGTATAGCGATTGCGCCAATGAAACACACCGCAGTTGTAAGCATTAATTTTTTCATAGTCTGCATTATTTATTCTCCACCAATCCTTTGTTTTCCGCAATCATGCGTTCTCCGAATTTGAGCGCAAACCTTTCTGGCTTTAAGGTATAAGTGGACACCACATTGCCTGCATCATCATACAGGTTATGCGTGTACTTCACTGTATTGCTGTACACCGGATCCACGGAAAGGCGGCGCATGTCCATCCAGCGCATCCCGGAAGTGGCGAACTCCCTGGTTCTTTCTTCGAGAATAAAGCGCACCAATGCTTCTTTGTTCTGGGCTATGTTGTTGGGAACCGTCGCGATGTTTGCAGGCATTCTTTTGGACCGCAGCGTTTCCAGGTCAGCTTTTGCACCGGGAAGGTCGCCTGCACGTGCCTTCAGTTCGGCACGCATCAGGTAGAGATCAGGCAGGGAGGGCCCCACTTCTATTCCGTTAAAAAGGGATGCGGAGAACCTTCTCATTCCCTTGGGATACACTACTGCCGGATTGAACATTTCCTCATCAGAAAACAGGAGCAGCCTTTTATCTTCCGGATCATACAGCGCGGCCGTTTCAGGAGTAAACACATAAGCATTGACCATTTGAAACTGGAAATTGGTCATACTCAGGTTGTACATGATCTGTTGGTTCACCGCCGGGAGTGGATAATTGGAAAGACCAAATCCGAAATCAGGGAACCATGTACCGGCGGCATTGGGGTCGAGTACAACGTTGTAGTCATACAGCGAAAGCGGGATTGTTGACTTGCCCAGTTCAGCAAAGGCACCTTCCACATGCGTCATGGCATCCTCGAATTTCAGCATGTACAGGTAAGCGCGTGCTAGTATAAATTCCGCCGCTACTTTAGAAAATTTCCTGCGGTGCGTTAAGGGACCAAGGTCGGGCAAGGCTTCTTTCAGGTCCTTTACAATAAAGTCGTAAGACGCCTGCACGCTGGCGCGTTCAAAAGTAGTTTGTGTTACATCTGCCTTTGTAAGCAGCGGTACACCCAGATCGGTTGATGCGGTGGTGGGATTATAAGGTAAAGAATAATCTGAAAGGAAATAGAGGTGACACAACGCTCTGCCTACTTTCGCTTCGGCGACCAGTGCTTTTCTTTGCTGCTCCGAGCCTCCCTGCGACTCCATCACTTCATTGATGACCTTGTTAAAGGTGTAGATGCTGCTGAGGTGCCAGGTTTCAGCAGGAAGCTGGTCTGCATCATATATTCTTTCCTCATACCTGAAAAGCCGTTGCGTTCTGATGGCCGCTGCATCCATGTAGGTTTGCTGCGCCGCCATTTCATCGCCAAGATAAAGAGAGGGCGCATACAGCACCTGCAGCGCAACCGCGTTCATCAATTGCTCGTAATCCAATGTGGTGCGGGCTATCCTGGAGCCTTTCGCTTCTATCTCCAGGAAATCTTTGGAACAAGACAATTGTGTAACCAGCAGTATAAACAGAATAGGTAATAGTACCTTATGATTTGTTCTCATAATTGTAAACTTGTTTTAATTAAAGCGTGAGGTGCGCGCCAATGGTGAAAGTTCCCTGTCCCATACGCATATTCCTGTTCCCTGTCGGATCCTGGAACTCGGGGTCAATACCCAGTTTATTCTGCTTCCACAGCATCAGGTTGGAAACCTGCGCGCGGAAGGTGAGTCCTTCTGCACCGAGTTTGCTTACGACACCCTGCCCCATGCTGTATTGCAAAGTGATTTCCCTGATCTTCGCGAAGGAAGCATTAAACGTATTCAGGTTAGAATAGGTGTAATAGTAAATATTTCTTCCGTTCGCTATGGTGCTGTTGTAAGCATACCGTGGAATATTGGTTCTGGCCTCGTCGCCCGCAACTTTCCAGCGGTTGGCAAACTCAGGATGAATGGAGTTTTGGTTAAGCGGCTCCTGCCATACCGCGTTGAAGTCGCGGAACAGCACATGTCCTAAATTGAAACTGATGTTTACGCCAAACTGGAAGTTTTTGTACGTGATGTTGTTGAACAAGCCGCCGGTCCAGATGGGCTGCGAAGTGCCGGCCAGGTTCACATCTTCAGGCTTGGAACCATTTGCTGTGGAAAGCAGTTTACCATCGGCCTGGATAATCTGGGGATCACCTTCTGCATTCAATCCGCCATACATGAATTCAAATACCGCATACGCCGGATTGTCTTCTATGAAAGAACTGCCGATCATGCCGGTACCGGTAGTAATGGCGGTGGCCCTGGCCAGTCTTGTGATTTTATTCTTATTGAAAGCAACATTCAGCATGGATGTCCAGATAAAATCCTTCTTATTGATATTGATGGAATTCAGGCTGAATTCAATTCCTTTATTTTCGAGGTCGCCGAAGTTACCCGTTACAGTGGGATAACCGGTAAGTGGCGCGGTGAGCAGGGCGCCGATCAGGTCTGTTGTTTTTTTCACGTAACCATCAATGGAACCGCCAAACCTCCCGCCAAATACTGTAAAATCAACACCGGCATTGTAGGTGGTGGTACCTTCCCAGGTAAGTTTATCATTGCCCGGTGTTCTTACGTTGAGGCCAACACCGCTTACATAATTTACGTTAGACGTAGCCTGGAGGATATCGAAAGATGCCGCCTGCGCAGGACGCGGCGCATTGCCCGCGATACCATAAGTGAGCCTGAAATCGAGCCTGTCGAGCCAGGAGAGGCCCGCCATAAAATCTTCTCTGTTCAGCATCCATTTAGCGCCGATGCTGTAAACTGGTCTGTTTTGTGCAGATTTGGCGAGTCCGAACAGGTTGCTCTGGTCTATCCTCCAACTGGCGTTCAGTGCATATTTGCGTTGGAACATATAGCCGAGCGTGGAATAATAAGAGGTTGTTCTTGCAATGGCACCTTCGCCTCCGCCCACATTGTTGGCGGGCAATACACGGGTACCACCCGGCACCGTGCCGGAGATGCCTCTCATCAGCGTATCAATGTTCACGGGTCTTGAAACCTGGAGTTGATCGTCCCATCCGTAGTAAGTAGCGGTAGCAGTGAAAGGTGTTGTACTGGTGGCTTCCTGTCCGCCAAGTACGGTAAGCTGGTGTTCACCAAAGTTTTTATCGAAAACAAGCTGGTTCCTTACAGTCCAGTTGCGTTGGTTGGCATTGTTCACGGTCAGCATGCCACCGTCGCGGGGCAACCAGTAGCGTGGCAGGGTATTCACATTTGCAGCCTGCGTAAATCCTACCAGTTGGTTCCTCACGAAATAGCTTTCCTGGTCCCGAACGGTACGGCCGGTTCTGGAAAAAGTCTGGTAGCCATAAGTACCTTCAAAACGAAGTGCTTTCAGCAGTTGCAGCTTCGCTGTTCCCACCACCCTTCCGGAAAGGCTTGAGCCCCTCGAATAAGCGCGGTCGAATTCATCCAGCGGCACAAAGTCCAGGTTCACCCTGCTTCGTGCGGCGTAAATCAGCCGGAGCGAATCGGCATAGTTACCGAGGTAGTGCACAGGCAGCGGATTTCCGGCATCATCCCGGAAGCGTTGATAGGGGACAAATGACACGCCCGGGGCCGAAATCCCATTGCCCAGGTTGCTGGCAGCAGTAGCCGCATTGGTAAGGTCGGAAATAAGCGTAAACTGGATTCTTTTATTGAACTTGAAATCCTGGCGCAAATTGAGTTTATAGGTATTGTTCCTTTCACCAGGCGTGCTGCTTTGAACACCGGTATAACTTAGGGATCCGTAGAAACTGTAAGCATTCATGCCACCCGAGAGGGATACGGTATGGTTGGTGGTGGATGCGTTCCGGTAAAAAATATCGGAGATTTCATCCCTGTTGTCTATGGCGGAAAGACTGTCCAACGCACGGTCTGCCTGCGCCTTTGTAATCAATCCGCGGTATTCGTCGTATTGAATCTGCAAATGTGGCGAAACTGGAAATACCGATTTTACTGTATTCCAGGGGAAAGAAGGTACAAACTGCGGGAACAATTCTTTGGAAGTATTGATAAAGTCGCGGCTGTTCATTTTAGGGATGTAATCCCTGTCGGGCTTGCCTTGGAAATTGTAGTAACCATCGTATTCCACCCGCAGTTTTTGTCCGGCCTGTCCTTTCTTGGTAGTAATCACGATCACGCCGTTGGCCGCTTTCGATCCCCAGATGGAAGCAGCGGAAGCATCACGCAGTATGGTGATATCAGCAATATCCTGGGGATTGATGTTGGCGATTGGGTTAGAACCGTTCAATATGTTATTGGTGGATGCAGTGTTGGTAATGTCGCTCGGTAATTCCACCCCATCTACTACAATCAGTGGCGACCTGGTGGAGTTGAGCGAAGTGAGTCCACGGATAAGCAATGGTTCACCACCCGGTGCGTTGTTGACCACCAGACCAGGAACCAGTCCGTCCAGTCTTTGGAGGATATTGGTGCTGCTGGACCTGTTGGCTACGGTAGCAATATCCACTTTGGCCACAGAACCGGCGTTGCGTTCCCTTGCAATGCTCTGGTAACCGGTAGAAATCACCTGGGCCGCTTCCATGATTTGTTCGGAAGGGTCCAGTACAATGGTGAGCATCTGCCCATCTCCTACTTTTACCTGCTTTTCATTGAAGCCGACAAAGCTGATGATGAGTACATCACCCTTTTCCGCCTCCAGTTGAAACATACCCTTATCATCGCTCAGCGCCATTACCTGTCGGCCTTTCACACGAATAGTGGCGCCAGGCAATGGCAACTTATTCTGGTCGGTGATGATCCCGGAAATCTTTATACGTGGGGCGACTTCTTCTTTAACGGAAGGCTCAGGCGTTTTGCGCATCACCACTACGTTTCCCTGCTTTATTTCAAATGAGAGTTGCGCGGGCTTCAGGATAGCGGACAGAAAATCCGCCAGCGGCATCTGGCGTGCCTCAATGGTGACGGGCCCCGCCTGACGGATGTGTTCATCGTTGTAAAAAAACGTTACGCCCGTTTGCTTTTCGATGAGCTTAAAAACGTTCCGCAAAGGCACTTTGTTTAAGGTCGCCGTAACGGGCTGGGCCACACCCGCGGCCTGCACCTGGATAAAAAAAGCGGTTAATAAAACAATTGTTAGTTTCATCGCTAACAGCGTTTTGGTTAGTAGCCCGCGGCGGATACAGCCACACCAGGCCAATCCGGTCCGCAATGGCCGGTTAGAAGCAATAAATTCCATAACTTAGTCGGGTTTGGTTGAATAATTAAGCAGTTGTCCGAATGAAAATTGTTTTATTGGACCACCAAACTTCAGCCGGAGATGTTCGTAGCATCTTCGGTTTTTTTTAGCGGTCCGCCAGTTCTTTTAGCTTATCATATTTCGCGTTTTTTAGTTTTAGTGTTTAGGGGTATATAATTAATTTCCTGTTGTTTTCCAGTTTGTAACGAAGGCCCACGTTTCCGAGAAAACGCAGCACATCGGGAAACGAAAGGTTTCTTTTGATGGCCCCGCCCAACTTCACATCAGGGACGGATTGCGGATACACTACTTCAATATCATACCATCTTGCCAATTGACGCAGGGCTTCTTCCAGCGAGAGATCATCAAAATCAAACAGGCCATCTTTCCATGCCATCACCGCCGCAGTGTTCACACCTGATATCACCTCAACCGCGTTGCCGCCAGTCGTAATGGCTTGTTGCCCCGGCGAAAGCCTTGCCTGTTCCCCATCTTTCATTCCACGCTTCATTACTTTCACACTACCCTCCAGGAGTGTTGTCCGGATATTTTTTTCATCTGCATAAGCATTCACGTTAAACCGTGTACCCAATACTTCCACTGTGGTGCGCCCATCCACATCCACGCGGAAGGGTTTCTTTTCATTGCGGGCCACTTCCAGGTACACTTCCCCTTTAACAGCAATCTCTCTGGCGGGGCCGTTAAAATGTGTGGGGAAAGTGATGGAACTCTCCGCGTTCAGCCATGCCTTAGTGCCATCGGGCAGGGTGATGGAATACTGTCCTCCACGCGGGGTGGACATTGTATTGTAGGTAACCGCCGTGTGATCGGAATTGCCGTACACTAACTGTCCATCTTTTTTTATAATCTCGCTGCCATTTTCAACGGCCAGTTGTCCATTCTCTGTATCATCCAGTGCGATGGTACGCCCATCGGCCAATACCAGTACCGCCTTTTGCCCGCCCGGCTTAATTTCATGTTTACCGGAATCATTCGCGGCCATGGAAGGAGGAATACTATCGTTACTGTTGTTGCGGAAAAAATAAATAGCTAGTCCCACAAACAATATAACGGCGGCGGCATACCTGAACCATCCTTTTTTGTACATCGGCACGGACGCATTTTCCCATTCATGTACTTCCACCTGTTGAAATATCCGCTTTGTGGCCGCCGCATAATCATACCCCTGCTCCGTTCTTTCAGCAATAGTATCGGGTGGCGTACCGGGCAGTTCATCCCATAGCGCCTCCACTTCGTCATGAATCTGGTCTTCGTGCGAAGCTGCCGCCACTGCTTCAAAAAACAACTTCAGCTCCGATGGAGTGATGGTATTGTCGAGGTATTTCCGAAGCAGCTCTTGTATAGGTTGTGTTTGCCGGGTCATAAGGTTGTATGTTTACTAAGGACGATTTTTACAACCCTACAGGCCCATCGCAATTAAAAAATTATGAAATTTCTTTTCAGCAGGAAAAGAACAGCCACAGCAACGACTTGTTGCCCGACTTTTTAGCGAGGTGCTCCCTGATCTCGTGCAAGGCAGCCAACATACTGTTTTTCACAGTTTTAGGAGATATATTGAGGTGCTTCGCGATCTGATCGTAGGTCATATTGTGTTCTCTGCTCAGCGTATAGATCAGTTTTCTCCTGGGCGGAAGCTGATTGATAATTTCCCGGAGTAATTCCAGGCTTTCTTCATCAAGCGTACTTTGTTCATCATTTTCATGCAGTCTTTGAATGTGTGCCGCATAAGCTTTGTGGAGCTTGTCGTGCCTTGCGGCCACGCGGAAAAAGTCGATAGCTTTATTGTGCGCGATCTTTCGGAGAAAGGCGCCGGGGTCTGCAATTTGACTCAGCAATTCCCGACCCGCCCACAGTTTGAGGAAGATATCCATAGTGATCTCTTCCGCTATTTCTGAAGATTTGGTAAACAGAAGCAGGTATTGGTAAAGCTTGTCACGGTAACGACTGAAAAAGAGTTCGAACGCCCGTTCGTCACCCTCAGCAATTAACAGCAATAATTCATAATCACTTTGCATCTGATTCCCATTCAAACATTCGTTATACCTAAGCTTGTTCTGAAAATCCAGCAACGCTGAAAGATGGGCACAGGTATATAATGGGCTTAAAAATCTGCTTTTTTCATCAATGACCGAAAAAATTTAAACGATTGACCTGATTAGCGGTGAGTTGGCTGCGTGTATTTATAAGTGAACTGATCTATATCAATTATGCCTTCCTCCCCATGGTCGTTGTAATTGAATAAGGCAATCCTATCGCCTCTGTACGCACCCCAAACCAGTTGCCAGGGCTGGCCGATGGGCGTGAAATTTTTTCCATTTGAACTATAACTGAAAGTGTTGATACCATCCAACCCCCAGGTTGACCGCAGCCAGATGATATTCTCTTTCAACGCTGGCCCAGGGGCGGCAACACCATTCACCACATAATTTAATGTTATCCCTTCAGCGTTGCACGATACCTGTACAGCCGCGTATTTGGGATATCCGAAATGCGCCAGTCCCGCTTTCTGGCCTTCGGCCATTCGGCTGATGTCCAGTTTCACGACCACTTCACTCCGTTCCGTACGGTAAGCGCGTTGGGTGAGGGTGTTGCCCGCTTTGAAGAAATCATTTGCTGCCAGCGGTTTGAATGCATGCAGCCTGAGCCATCCTTTTCTTTCCGTTAACGACCATTTCCCGGAACGGGGCTGGTAGTTCCATTCCCATTGGGGAGAAAGCGTTTTGCGCCCGAAATCATCATCTGTTTGGGGAATACGCTTCTTCTGCCCCTTCACCGGCATTTTGCCACTCCAAACCATGCGCCCGATGGTATCGGGTCCCACAGTGCCAAGTATGGGCCATCCGTTTACCCAGTTGACCGGCAACAAACTCATGATCCTGCCGCTCCAATCGCCTGAGCCATGGTGTGTGAGAAAATACCACTCGCCGGCTTTTGTCTGAACGATGCCGCCCTGGTTCGGTTCGCGCCACTCCTGCTGGGCATGACTCAGTTGCTTTACCTCGTAAGGGCTATAGAGGTTTTTCGACCGCTGCATCATCACCGCCCGTCCATCCGGTTTTACTTCACTGAAAAAATGATAGTAGGTATCCCCTATTTTAAACAACTTGTTGGCTTCACTGCCTTTGGACTGGTAAATTACTTTATCTGAATCCCGGATCAGGGTTTTCCCATCGGGTGTCATTTTGAAGAGGTGAATTTTGTAGCCGTCCGCGAAATGTGTTCCAATAAAATAGCCTTGTCCGTCGTCATCCCAGAAAGGACAGCAATCATCCCAACCTTTTTCAGCCATTACCTGGTGCAGGGGTTCCCATGGGCCCTGCGGATTTTTAGCCGTGGTCATGAAATAGCCTTTTTCAGGATCACCGAAATAGATCCAGAATTTTTTATCGTGGTAACGGATCGCGCCAGCCCATATTCCCCTTCCATAACAATTCATCCTGTCCCAGTTCATTTCAGGAGAAATCGTGGTGATGTCTTTTACTGCATGAGCAAGTATTTTCCAGTTCACCAGGTCTTTGGAATGCAGCACAACGAAGCCGGGTGAGAATTGAAAAGTAGAGGATACCGCGTAATAATCATCGCCTACACGGATGCAATCCAGATCGCTGTAGTCTCCCGGTAATACAGGGTTTACATAAGTGCCGTTTCCCTGGTCGCCCCAATGTTTCCAGTTGCCCCAAACAGGTGTACCAACAGGTTGAGCCGCTGCGTGAAGCCCCGCTATACTAAATGCGAGTAAGAAAAAATATTTAAGCATGGCAAACGAATATATTTGATACCACTATCCGGGTAAATATAATCCGCTTGCAGGTTTATATATTAAACTATGTTGGTAAAAACCGGTACTATTTTGCCGTGGTGCACAATACGGCTGCCCGTTATTTTCCACCTGAAAGTTTCATCACCCATCCGTAACCGCCATTGGGGAGGTTGGGATGCACATCAAGGCCACGGACCACACATTTTCCTTTCCTGTAAGTGTAAGTGATCTTTTTATCCGATCCAAGCCATGCAACTTTCGCGGGAGCATCCGGCAAGGCGATTTCCAAAGTATTGCCCTGGGGCTTTGTGATGAAGACAAAAACATCTTTGCCTTTGCGCGTAAAATAAACACCGTCACCCGGCTCCATATCCACGGAGGTGGTGCCGTAAATAGCTTCCCCATTCGTTTTCAGCCAGGCGCCGAGGTCGGCCAGGCGTTGTTGCATAATTACAGGGATCGTTCCATCGGCAGCGGGCCCGATATCCAGGAGCAGGTTCCCGCCGCGCGACACCTTCTGGATGAGCATGTGGATCAGTGCGTCTGAAGTTTCATAATCGGCCAGGTTCTCGTTCCGGTTGTACCCGAATGAACCACCAATACCACGGCATTCCTCCCATGGATGGTCGAACTTTTTCTTGGTGGCATCTTCGTTGTGTACGATGTCATATTCTGTAGTATAATAGCCGCCGTGCTTCCCCCTTGTTTCCTTGCCCCAACGGTCGTTCACCACCACCGAGTTTCTAACGGAACTTTCGTTATAAAGCCAGGCGAGGAACTCGGTGCTTCTCCAGGTGGCACTTGGGTGTTCCCATTCTCCATCGGGCCAGATGATCTCCGGTTCGTAGCGCTGCACCAGGTCCTTCATTTGCGGGATCATGTGGTCGGAAACATATTTGTTCACATCAGTTTTATATAAGGGATTGAACCACTCATACAGCGAATAATAGAAGCCCATGTGCAGCCCTTTCGCTTTTACCGCCGCACTCAGTTCACCGGCAAGATCGCGGTGCGGCCCCACATCTGCAGCGTTCCAGTTCCACGACTCTGCACTGGGCCATAACGTAAACCCGTCGTGGTGCTTGGAGGTAAGCACGACATATTTCGCGCCCGACTGCTTTATGATTTCCGCCCATTGCGTGGGATTAAACAATTCTGCTTTGAATTGGGGCGCAAAATCCTGGTATTTTGTATTGGGACCATAAGCGGCGTTGTGGTATTGCCTGAATGCTTTTCCCACGTTCGAACTATCTGTTACCAACCGGTTCCAGTACCATTCCGAATATTTGGAATAGGTAGCATATTCCTTCCCTACGGGCGCCCAGGCTGGCACCGAATAAACGCCCCAGTGTATAAAGATTCCCAACTTCGCATCTTTGAACCACTGCGGAATGGGCCGCGCATCTAAAGAGGCCCAGTCGGCGGTATATTTTTTTTGCGCATAACTATTAGCGGTAGCACAAAGCAATAATGCCGTAAACAGGGAGAGACGCAGAAAAACGGATCGGATAAATTTCATAACAAGTAATTGAATTAATACAAGATGCCGCCTACATACAGCACATTCTTTTCATAAGGTGTCCGGTCTTTTACTACCACGTTCCGGGTTTCAAGAATTGCCGCCTTGTTCAATGGTGCAGGAGAAAGCCTGATGGTAGCCGTATGTTTACCGGGTGCCAGATCGGTGAGTATAAAATAATTGAGCCTGTAATAAGTACTGAAGGCATCGAAACGTGAAATCACGCGGGGCGGCTGCTGATCGATGGTGAGCTCAATGGCCGAAGTGCCGGGTCCCATAATATCTGCCAGCCCGAAACGTGTTCCCTCAAAATTAACCGTGAGCGCTGCTTCGGGTGAAGCCGTGGCATATACGGTGCGCATCAGCGAATAGTATTCTTTGCCTTTCGTTACAGAATCGGTGGTGCCCCAGTTCCCTGAAAATTTCCCCTGCGCTTCAAGACTAACCATTCCTGCATTTTCCCAGTTTCCGGCCTCCAATGGTCCGGGAAGTGGATGCTTTACCGGGGTATGTTTTTCTTCCATCATCATCAGGTATTTAGCAAGCGCCTTTGTGTACATTTTATGTCCGGTTTCCGGCAGCGGGTGCACACCATCCAGGGAAAACAGCGGAATATCATTTTGCTCCTCTTTCTTTCCTGAAATGCGCATACGCCCCTTCGTTATTGCTGCCACCACATCCAGTCCCATGTGTATGGACGGAATGTTATAATGTTCCGCCACATTTTCCATTGCAGACACGGAAGCCGGAAACATTCCGGTCTGTAGTGTGGGCAGGTTTTCGGCCGAAAAAGTATATACAAAACAGATATCCATTGCTGCATCCGCTTTCCGCAATTGCCGAACAATACCTTCCATGGTTTCCCGCACCAGTTTCATGCGCCAGCGGTTGTCGTTTACCGCGAATTCCACGAATACCAGGTCGGGCTGGTAATCGGTCACGTGCTGTTTCAAACGGCAGGCGCCAAAATCGGAGCCGGTGCCACTTACCGCCGCCATTACTTCCTGGAACGTGGTTTTAGGGTATTGGTCCATCAGCTTTTCAATAATCTGATCACGATACCCACCACCCGCGCGGGTGATGCTTCCGCCAAGGAAGGCGATCTTCATTGGTTTGCCTGAATTTAATTTTGAGAAGAAATTGGGTAACCCGCCCCTCGGCGTGAAAGCTTTTGCGGGGAGCAACGAATCCGGCTGCGCCGGTTGTACCTGCTTCGAAACGGCCAGTGCACGGAACCAGTTCTCCGCGATGATCCGCGCACCCTCCCTGTTGGGGTGCACTTTATCTGAGATGGTATGAATGTTCCAGTTCCAGTTGTTGCGTTGGTCAACATATACCATCGATGGATCTTTCAACGAATCCACCAGGTTGCGTAAGGCATCATCCAGTGCAGGAATGTATTCATACTTGGGGAGTTTCCCTGCGGTAACCACGCCGGCCACAAATACCTGCGCGGATGGATTTATCTTTTTGATGGTGGCAATGATGGCACGGTGCGCGTTCAGTATACCCGGCACCGGTTTTTCTTCCTGGAAATGATTGTGCCCGCTGTGCAAGAGTACCAGCTTCGCAGGATATGCCCTGTAGATGCTGTCGATTTTTTTGGCGATGAATTCCGCCGTCATACCACTGAACGCCGCGTGGCGCAAGGTATCCCCGGATTGAATACTGGTTTTTGGGCCAACGAACCGCGGATGATAACCAGACTGCTTCAGCAATGAGTCCAACGTGAAGAGATAGGAAAAAAAACCAGGGCCGCCTTCTGTAATGGAATCGCCCAGCCCGAGTATTTCCAGGTCATGCTTCTTTTCTGTGCTTTGTTGTGCCAGCCTGGCCGCGCATCCTGCAAGCAGTATAGACCAGGTTAAAAAAAGGTATATATATCGTGTATTGGTAAGCATTCTTCTGTTCAATGGTTGATGGTTTTAATCGGAAATCGAAGTTCGCTGCCATCCAACTGTGTCGCGATTATTTCAAAATCTACGGTATCACTACTATTTTTCAAAGGGAGATCGAATTCGAAAGGATAGTTTTCATCACTTAACGAATACCATGTTTGTGCCCCATTGATCCGGTAACGGAACGTGCATGCTTTCCAATCTTTTTCCGTTTTGTTCGCATACACATAAAACACTGCGTTACTGGCGTTGGTTTGAATAACCATGGCGGTTGCGGTGGCCGAAGTATCCGATAACGCATGGTAGCGCAGGAACCTGTTCTTACTGATTGACCGCTGCTCCGGAAGCCGTTTCTCCGAAGGCGCCATTCCTTTGAGTTGAACACAACGGATGCCACCAGCGGGAATGGCAACGGATAGTTTGCCATTCTTCATTTTTCCTTCGGTAATCTTTCCATCCATATCGTGCAGGAGAATGGTATATTCCTGGTCCACATTCCAGGGAATCACTTCACGGTTAAGGAATATATTTTCGGTCACATCTTTGTTGGAAGTGTTGGCGAACGCCAGGAACAGGTCTGTTTCATTGTATCCCATGATGTAATTGAAGGCGATACCGTTGGAGCGGATGGGATTGGAGGGCATCCAGAGTTGTACATTCCGGTTACCCATTACCGTTCCTTTCTTCGCACCATACACCTGGCTGGTGAGGAAAGCATAGCCGGGCGCGTAGGTACCGGGGAAATCTATTTTTCCTTTAGAACGGTAATAGAAATCGGATACGAGAAAATCCATCAGCAGCGTAAGATGTGGCCATACATGGTTGTAAAAGACGGCATTGTATTTCACGTCTGCAAAAGGGTGCATGGGATAATCCTGGCGCTGGTACACATCGGTATGCAGTGAGGTGAAGTAGTATCCGGGGAAATTGCTGTAGCGACCAATAATGGCGTTGTAGGCAGCATCCCGGAGCAATGTATCGCCTGAACAGTGCGCGAGGCGCAGCAACCAGGCTGCCTGGTGCGCGAGCATGACCGGTCCGAAGGCATAGGTATTGGGCGCTTCGGGAATAAGGCCATTCAAAGAAGTTTCCCAGGCAGGAACTGTTTGCTCGGGCACATAACTGGTAACCTCCATCGGCACGAACGGTGCCCCTTCCAGAGCGCTCACCCTTCTTCCCGGAAATATGCCTTCCACCTTTCCTCCTTTGTTCACCACGATGTTTTCTGCCGGCGGAGCCGGGTTGCTCCTGGTCCAGAGCAGCAACTGTTTCGCTCCTGTAACGGCAGCTTGTAAATACAGCGAATCTTTTGTTTCCTGGAAAAGTTCAAAGAGATCGTAGATCCGGAGTCCGTAATCTGTTGTAAAACCCGCGCCCCTGTCCCGCAAACCGGGGGAATCAAAAAAAGTATGTGAATAGTTATCGTACACCTGCTTGAGGTAATCTTTCGCACCGTCAACCGATTTGCGCAAGTCTTCATTGTTCCGGTGTAGCCTGTACCTCGCAAGGTAATCCTGCCAACTGCCGCCACCTGTTTGGGTACTCATGTTCAGTTGCCTGCTTTTCCCGAAGAGCCTGCTGGCTTCCAAAGCGAATGCGGGCGTGTAACCGTGGGTGAGTTCATGGAGGGCCGACAACTCCCCGATATCTACGCATGGCCCGTTGAGCAGGTGCGAAGGCACCTGGCTCTGGTGTGCAGAATCGCTGGTGCTGAAAAGGAATTTCTCCCTGCTCAT
>CAMLRX010000061.1 GCA_946482545.1 uncultured Flavihumibacter sp.
GTAAGCGCGGCGCTGTCCACCTCATCAGACTGGTGATCTTTGTTCGGGTACCATACACTGGCGCCCAGCCCCTGACACGCAACGGATACCCAGGGATTGCCTTTACCGTCTTTTTTCCAGATCCAGCCGCCATCCCAGGGCGCATTCTTCGCCGCTTTCGGTGTGCCGCTGAAATGAATAGTGATTTTCTGTAGACTTTCCCGTGGAAGAACGGAGGGGAAACCCAGGTAAAAAACATTGCCATTGCGGGTGAAAGGCACTTCGTTTCCGTTGTGTTCCACCTTGTCGATCTGCATCGGCTCCTGAAGGTCTATCTGCATTTTTGTTTGCGAGGAAACCGGCTTGAAAGTGATGGTGTTTGTTCCGGAGATGGTGTGTTGGTCGAAATCGGGTTGTATCGTAATATCGTAATGCACTACATCCCACCAAATACGTTCCGGGGTAAGGGAACCGCGTAAAGTATCCTGTTTGGTGAATTCGGCTTTAGAAAAAACCTGCGCGAAGAGGCAGGCGGGCAGCAACGTGAGCAGAAAAAAGAAACTTTGTTTGAGAAACCGCATAAAAGATTTTCTTTTGGAAAAAAACGGAAGATGCTATCAACCGGGCCTAAAAGTACGACATCTGCTTACTATATATTGGTGATCACCGGCTTTTTGAGCATTTTTTGTTTGAACTGCGGGAATGAAAGTACAGGCGGTAAAGGGTATTTCCGTTACAATGAAACCTCCGGTATCGCATCACTTGATCCGGCTTTTGCCAAGAACCAGAGCATCATGTGGGCTGTACACCAGTTGTTTAATACGCTGGTAGAAGTGGACAGCGCACTTCAGTTGAAACCATCGCTGGCCACACGATGGGAAATTTCTCCGGATGGAAGAACCTACACCTTCTCGCTCCGCAACGATGTCTTCTTTCACGATCATCCCGTTTTTCCCAGAGGGAAGGGCCGGAAAATGACGGCGGATGATGTGGTTTTTTCACTGAAAAGAATCGTTGATCCGGCCACAGCGAGCAGCGGAGCCTGGATATTCAACAATAAGATTGATACCACAAATCCGTTCACCGCTTTAAACGATACTACCTTTCAACTGAAACTGCTGCAACCGTTCCGCCCCATGCTGGGTATCCTGAGTATGCAATATTGTTCCGTTGTTCCGAAAGAGATTGTACAGCATTATGGCCGGGATTTCAGAAGCAATCCCGTAGGTACCGGTCCTTTCTCCTTCGGATTCTGGGAAGAAGGACAGGCCCTCGTGCTCAGGAAGCATCCGCGTTATTTCGAAAAAGATGAAGCGGGCAAACAACTACCGTACCTAGACGGCATCCAGGTTTCTTTCCTCGACAATAAAGCTGCGGAGTTCCTGGAGTTCCGCCAGCAGCGGTTGCATTTCATCAACGACATTGAATCCTCTTTTAAAGATGAAGTGCTCACCAAAGCGGGCACACTTCGCAAAGCATGGCAGGGAAAAATAGTGCTCCATAAGCATCCGTATTTAAACATAGAATACCTCGGTATTTTTCAGGATACAGCAACCGGAAATAACCCGCTCCGCCAAAAGAAAATACGGCAGGCCATCAATTATGCTTTCAACCGCGAAAAAATGATGCTTTACCTGCGCAACTCCATCGGAACAGCAGCCCATGCAGGTTTTGTTCCTATGGGATTGCCTTCATTTGATGCAGAACTGGTGAAAGGGTATTCCTATGATCCCAAAATGGCGAGGAAACTTTTAAAAGAAGCCGGCTATGGCAACGGAAAACAAATGCCAGCCATCAAATTGCTGACGATCCCGATCTATACCGATCTGGCTGCGTTTATTGCCACGGAACTTGGGGAGGCTGGTATTCCCGTTCAGGTGGAAACCGTGCAGAAAAGCCTTTTGCTGGAAATGACCGCTAACGGCAGGGCACCGTTCTTCCGCGGCAGTTGGATTGCCGATTACCCCGATGCAGAAAACTACCTGTCTGTTTTCTATGGTAAAAATCCAGCGCCTCCCAACTATACACGGTTCCGGAATGCCAGATACGACGCGCTTTTTGAGAAAGCTGTAGGGGAGAACAATGATTCTTTGCGTTATGAACTGTACCGGGAAATGGACCGCATCATTGTTGAAGAAGCGCCCGTCGTGCCTTTGTGGTACGATATGGTATTGCACCTCGTTCAGCCCGGCGTAAAAGGTTTTCGGCCCAACGCGCTCAACCTGCTGGAATTAAGAAGGTGTACCCTTGATCAGTAGCTTATCTTTTCAGTTTCTCCTTAAAGGCTTTCTGAAACTTTTCCATTTTGGGACGGATCACAAAGTTGCAATAGGGCTGTGAACCGTTATTGGTATAATAATCCTGGTGGTATTGTTCCGCAGCGTAAAAGTTGATCAGCGGAGAAATTTCGGTTACGATGGGCGCGTTGAACGCCCCGGCTTTATCGAGTTCTTTCTTGTAATGCTCCGCCTTCAGTTTCTGTTCCTCATCTTTATAAAAAATCGCGGAACGGTACTGCGGCCCCACATCGTTGCCCTGGCGGTTCAATGTAGTAGGATCATGCGTTTGCCAGAATACTTCGAGCAGTTCATCAAAACTGATCACTGCGGGATCATACACCAGTTGCACCACCTCCGCATGGCCGGTATTCTTTTCACAAACCTGCTCGTACGTAGGATTTTTAACGTGCCCGCCGGAGTAACCGGAAGTTACTTTCAGTACGCCTTCCAGTTGTTCAAAAACCGCTTCGGTACACCAGAAGCAGCCGGTGCCAAAAGTTGCGGTATCCGTATTCGCGGCGCCTTCAGGATTCAATGATGTCGTCATAGTTTTGTATGCGTTTTCTCTCTGTGCACAGGAGGGGACCAGCCAGGCGGCGAGTCCGGAAAATACGATAAGTACGGTCCAAAGACCGGCGTTCTGATAATACCTCATAATCTTCACATTTACCAAACAGGTAACACCAATATCCATGCAAAGTTAGTCCTATTGGTAGCGGCGGTTAGTTAAATTAAACTATAAAAGCAGTTTTTACAAAAGGTTTAACAGGCAACGAATATACACAATTACACTTATGCACCGTTTTTCACCCGTTGTAAAATCAGTATTTTTGCGCCACAACAGACCTACAGATGAAACTTTTCCCGGAATCGGCAGCCGTGCAGTTGGAATTCGACAAGATCAGATCGCTTGTGCACCAGTATTGTAAAACAGAATATGGTAAAACAAGGGCCGATGAACTCAGGATCCACACCCATCGCCGCTTTATAGAACCTGAACTGAAACAGACCGATGAGTACCGCCTCATCCTAGCCAGGGGATTGTATTTTCCCAACGATTTCACGCAGAACATCCGCAAGGACCTGAAACTGCTTTCCATTCCCGGTGCCGTGTTGGTGGGCGATCAGTTCATGCATATCCGTAAACTGGCCGATAGTATGGAGCAGATTTTCCGCTGGTTCGATACGGAAAGAAGGCAGGAATACTGGGCCCTAGCGAAATTGCTGGAAGGAACGCATTACGAGAAGGCCATCATCAAACTGATTGATGAGATACTGGATGAGCATGGTCAGGTAAAAGACAATGCATCACCTGAACTCGCTGATATCCGGCTTAACCTGTACCGGAAAAGGAACGATCTGCGCAGGGTTTTTGAAAGGATTATTTCCAAGTTGAACAAGCAGGGCTACCTGGCCGATATTGAAGAAGCGTTTCTAAATGGAAGAAGGGTAGTGGCCGTGTTCGCGGAACAGAAAAGAATGATCAAAGGGATTCTGCACGGAGAATCGGATACACGCAGAACGGCATTCATTGAACCGGAAGAAACCATTTCGCTCAACAACGAAATTTTCAGCCTTGAAAATGAAGAGAGCCGGGAAGTGAACCGCATCCTCCGGCAACTTACCCAACGTGTAGCAGTATTCGCGGATCTTTTGAAGACCTATCATGACCTTATCGGCGAATACGATTATATCCGTGCCAAAGCCAGGCTGGCCCTGGATATGAATGCCGTGTTCCCGCAGCTTTCCGATAAGTCGGTGATAGATATTGAACGGGCCTACCATCCGCTCTTATTCATCTATAATAAAAAATCCGGCAAGGATACTATTCCCGTAACCCTGAAACTGGACGAAAAAGAAAGGATACTGGTGATTTCCGGTCCGAATGCAGGCGGTAAAACGGTGGCCATGAAAACCGTTGGCCTGTTGCAGATCATGCTGCAAAGCGGGTTGCTGGTGCCGGTGCGGGAAACCTCCACTTTCGGCATCTTCCGTCAGTTGATGATCCATATCGGTGATACGCAGAGCCTGGAATTCGAACTGAGTACATACAGTTCGCATCTCCGGCACATGAAGCATTTCATTGAAACGGCCAATGGCAGAACACTCTTTTTTATTGATGAACTGGGGAGCGGGAGTGATCCCAACCTGGGCGGCGCCTTCGCCGAAGTGATTATGGAGGAACTGGCCCGTAAACACGCGATGGGTATTGTGACCACCCACTACCTCAACTTAAAGGTGATGGCCAATAAAGTGCCCGGCATCATCAACGGCGCCATGGCTTTTGATGAAGAGAACCTGCTTCCACTGTACCGTCTTATCATCGGAAAACCCGGTTCTTCCTATACTTTCTCCATCGCGCAGCGCATCGGATTGCACCCCGCACTCATCAACCGTGCCCGGAAAATGGTGGATGAAGAACATTTCCGTCTGGATAAATTACTGAACCGCACCGAACAGGACCTGCGCCAGGTGGAAGAAAAGGAAAAACAACTGAACCAACTGCTGAAAGAGAACGAACGCCTTAAAAAGCAAATGGAACAGGTGCTGGACAAAGAAAAGCACCGCCAGCAGGTGGAACTCCTCAAACAACAGAACCGCATCACCGAGGACCGCATCGCCTACCTCAAAGACATGGAGCGCAAGCTCCGCCATATTGTCCTCGACTGGAAAAAGGCCGAAGACAAAAATGAGGTACTCAAACAACTCCATGCCCTGTTGTTCAAACAGCAGGACAACCACAAAAGTGAAAAAGTGCGCAAACGGCTGGATGCACGCTATGAAGATTTAGTGGAGCAACCCATTGCTGTGGGGGTAAAAGCCCGTATGAAGAAGGGGCACCAGGTTGGTATAGTAAAGGAAATCCGTGGTAAAAAAGCAGTGCTCCAGGTCGGCGTATTGCCCATCACCGTTGACGTTGAATCACTTATAGCGGTGCGTGATCGTCCCCAGGAAGAAATAAATACCTGAAAAATTTTGGAAGATATCTATCGGTTACCCTAATTTCGCACCCGGAGAGCTGGCAGAGTGGTCGATTGCGGCAGTCTTGAAAACTGTTGACTGTAACAGGTCCGGGGGTTCGAATCCCTCGCTCTCCGCTGAAGTTTGTCAGATTAGATTAACTTAAATGAATAAAACCTGCACATCATTTGATGCGCAGGTTTTATCTTTTTTAGCCATGTCGTATTTACTTCCATTTACAGACGCTTATTCCATGCGGCATTCACACCATTATTACTAATACGCAAGAATAACGAATGTAAATTCACCACAGGAATGCGATCTTAAGTCTACAAATTAGCATATTGTATGAAAGCATGGGGTAAAACTATTAGGTGTATGTTCAGCTTAACTACATCCTATTTTTTTTACAGAATGCATGACTATTATAAGAGATGGGATGGGAATGACACATTTCGGTCTGCAGGCATTGTAGCACTTCCCCAGTCTATTCTACTTGGGGGTTCAGTGATGTTAGGCCTGAAATTATACAGCAGGTATATGCACACGCCATTTTATTCATTTAAAGAATGGAAGGGTTGGTATTTATTTTTCATAATAGTGAACTTAGGTATAAATTATTTTTGCTATAAAGATAAATTCCCCAGATATGAACTAGAGTGGGGAAACGAGTCGCGTCAGGTTCGTCGTATAAAGGGGGTGTTTATAGTTGCCTATATATGCTTATGTGTTTCACCGCTATTTTTATTTCTTTTAGTTTATTAGCATTTACACTATTTAATACACTTTCAATAATCGACCTGCAATACCAGGTTGAGGGTTGAGAAGCTCAGAGCTTAGGTCTATCTTACAACTGATGTGTATTAAGTTTCGGCTGGGATAGCGGGTGAAAGATGGGGAAAAAAGCTGAATACAGCCATGAACGATGCAGTGAGTGACACAACAGCAGCCGAAGTTATATCTGAAGCCGGAAAAATAAAAACCAGCACAGAAGTTTTCGAGCAACCGAAAACTATTTATATTTTCCCGCTACCAAGTTTAACAATCACATGAAAAAGTACCTGGCCACACTCCTTACCTGTTTGTCTTTTTTTTCAGCCTTTACTCAGGCCGATTCTTTGTTGTTTGACAACAATTCCAACATTGAAGCATGGCTGAAACAAAATCATGTGCCCGCCCTTGGCATAGGTGTTATTGAAGCCGGTAAACTAAAACAGGTGAAAGTTTTTGGCGAAATCGCGAAAGGGGTTTCCGCGCCCTACAACACCATATTTAATGTAGCATCGCTTACAAAACCTGTAACCGCAATTGTGGCGCTGAAGTTGGTCAGTTCAGGTCAATTGAGCCTGGATGAACCACTTTATAAATATTGGACCGATCCGGATATTGAAAAAGACCCAAGAAATAAAAAGTTAACAACAAGAATTATACTGAGCCACCAGACCGGATTTCCCAACTGGCGCTGGTTAAACGAGAATAAAAAGCTTGGATTTCAATTTGATCCGGGTACTAAATACCAATATTCAGGGGAAGGATTTGAATACCTGAAAAAAGCACTGGAAAATAAGTTTAAAAAGCCATTGCCGCAATTGGCGGATGAGTTGATTTTTCGCCCTTTGAAAATGAATGATACGAAATTTGTATGGGATAAAAGTGTTGACACGGCCAGGTTTGCTATAGGTTATGACCGTAATGGGAACGCCTATAAAGTAGTGAAAGGTAAATCCGCCAGTGCTGCCGACGATTTATTGACCACCATTGAAGATTACGGGAATTTTTTGGTGAGTATACTGCATAGTGAGGGACTTACAGAAAAGGTGTTTCATGAAATGACCTCTAACCAGGTTGCCAGTACAAAGGGGAAACATTTTGGTTTAGGTTTCGAAATTTATGACATGGGTAATGGTGAATATGCTTTATCGCATGGAGGTTCCGATGAGGGTGTCCGGACCATTGCGTTTATTTTACCCAAAAACCAAAGCGGACTTTTGATTTTTACCAACTCCGATACGGGATCGGGCCTATATGAAAAAATAGTAAAGCATTATTTAGGGAACAATGGGGACAAAATATTTGACATTGAAATGAGGTGAAACTTTTACTCAATTATACCGCAAATACAGATAGGAGCATAAGACTTTTATCTTAGCCAAAATGGGCAATAAGGTTAACCTTGATTGCCCATTTTGTTTTCTCCTCACGCTATGCTGTAGCTGCATTAAGAGCGGAATAGAATTTAGAATTCATCGCCCTTCTTGACGCGGAGATGATTTAATTATATTGCTGTATAACCACCATCTACGAGGTAGTAAGCTCCGGTCATGAAAGAAGCCTTATCAGAACTGAGGAACAATACCAGTTCTGCTACTTCTTCCGGACGTCCTAATCTGCCGATGGGGTGCTTGGCCACGATCGCTTCCAGTTGTTCTTTATTCAGGTGGTTGGTGAGCAGAGGCGTTTCAATATAAGCCGGACCTACTGCATTACAACGGATATTTTTCCGCGCATATTCCGCACCGATATTTTTTGTTAGTCCTACCACCGCGTGTTTCGTAGCCGTATACGCGGGAGAGTTAGGGGCGGCCACCGTTCCGTGAATGGAGGCAATGTTCACAATTGCGCCGCTACCATTCTTTTCCATGGCCTGGAGCTGGTATTTGCACCCATAAAATACGCCGTTCAGGTTCAGGTGTACTACTTTCTCCCAATCAGTTGCCGTATAGTCGCCGGAAGCCGCAGCCGCTCCACCTATACCAGCGTTGTTGCAGGCAATATCCAGTTTTCCATATACTTCAAGTGCTTTGTCTACCAAAGCCTTATTGTCTGCTTCCGATGCTGAGTCCGCCTTAAAAAAGATGGCC
The DNA here is from genome assembly GCA_946482545.1 of uncultured Flavihumibacter sp. The sequence continues at coordinate 8,081 of CAMLRX010000061.1, forward strand.
TTTCCATCCAGGTCCTGTATCTCTTTCACTGTTTCCGCACCGCCTTGTTCATTGATGTCGGACACTACCACGGACGCACCTTCTTTGGCATAAGCCAGTGCTACTGCTTTTCCTATCCCAGATCCTGCTCCCGTTACAATCGCGACTTTCCCTTTCAGTAATTCCATTGTTTCAGATTTTAGTGAATGAATACTGCTTTTCTAACACTGTTCCGGGTATAAAGGTTGAAAGGGAAACGAAATGTTCAGGAACGGTTTCTGAAGTTCCCTAAGGCAGGTCTATCATTCTGATCTTTACTTTTTTTTCGATGGTGCCTTTTCCATATTTATCTGTGAATACCACCGTTACATCGTATACTTCTTCCCATTGCATGGGCGAACCCGTATTTACGGTGCACGAAAGGAATTTCGCTTCTTCTTTGGCGAACAGATCTTCTCCTTTAAAAAGATCGGGTTCCGAAAGCAGGGTCTTTCCATTCTTATCCTGGATAAGCAAGGAGCACCCCACGCTTACTTTTCCATCCTTCTCCTTCAGGCCTTCCACATTTTCGTTGCGGATGATGAAACTTTCGCCCAGTGGGATATCCACATGATTTATTTCTTCCTCATTCATCATCATCTTCGTGTTGCCTACTTTCAGGTTCTTATAAGTGGTAAGCATGCCGGTATTCCCGTTTTTTGAAAAGCCGCTGCTTTCAAGGTTGCAGGACATGGTTACGGTAAGCATCACAAAGAGGAAAAGTTGTTGGAGCGGGGTAAAAAAACGCTGGTTCATGTTAAAGGTTTAAGGTGAAAATGGTTCATGAATTTCCGCCATTTTATCGAAGGGAGAAAAGAAATTGAGGTAAAAACTGTAAATTATTGAGGGAATGCAAGGCTGTTTTACAGTCTGTTCCCACAAACCCATGCGTTATGACGATGAGCAGTCAGCAGATAAAACTGGTTAAAAGTACCTGGCATATCTTCAGGAGTATTGACCCAAAGTTGGTGGGGGATGTATTCTACAGCAAACTCTTTTTCGATTATCCCGAACTCCGGCCCATGTTTCCGAAGAAGATGGCAGGCCAATATGAAAAACTGATTCAGATGCTGAATACAATCGTAGCCGGGCTTGACCACCTTGATGCATTGCGTACAGTAATCAGCGATATGGCTGCCAGGCATACCGGCTATGGTGTTCACCCCGAACATTATAATGCGGTAGGCGAAGCATTGTTATGGACGCTGGAGCAGGGATTACGCAACGACTGGAACGAAGCGGTGAAAGATGCCTGGCTTACATGTTACACTATACTTTCCACAGCGATGATCAACGCAGAAAAGCCTGAAACAACATAGGGGATACTTACTTCAGTTTTCCATACAACGATCCGCTTTTCGCGAACAACCTGTCTATGTTTTTTTCTACTGAAGCATCCGTTTCCAGTACCGGTGCATGGTGTGGCTTAATCCGTGCGTCAATCACAAGCGGCCCTTTACAGCCCCAGTGTTTATTTTCGGTAAAAGCGGCGATCCCATGAATGTCGTGTGAAGGATTGCTTCGTGTAAAGGTTACCCAAAGGAAATTCCGGAGACTGGCAGCAGTAAAATTGGCATCATCACACCAAACGATCAGCGGGAGATCACGGAGTTCATCCAGTTGCGTAGACAATACTGCATCTATTTCTTTCAACGCAGTTTCGGTTTCCGCCGGGATAGTATATGGTTGGGTTTGAATGGCCACCACGCCAGGCAGGATGAGTTGAACATTCGAAAACGCGCTCACTTCTTTCAACGGTTGCGGCACATCGGTACAAAGGTTGCGCACCGGATCTCCATAAGCGGCGAAAACCACTTTACTGCCGGTGTTCAACCCGGTTCCCGAGTAGTCCAGAGTATCAATGGTAGTATGGGTATGAAAATGCACATCCCTTTCCAGGTTGATCCTTTTCAGCAGGAAAGAAAAGTACTCCGCTATATCGTGTGTGGTAACTTTGTTTGCTTCGTCGGCGGTAATAAAGAGAAACTTGGCCAGGCTCAGTTGTCCTGTTCCGAGAATATGGTTCGCGATGGTGAGCAACTCTGCCGGTTGTTTGGCGGGCATATACGGCGTGTACCTTTCCGAGCCAACAGCGAGCAGCAAAGGATGTACCCCGGCGGCATCTACGGCATGCACTTCTTTCACACCGGGAATTTCGTTGGGAATGGCATCTCCGGTGATCTCATGGATGAGTTGGCCGAAGCTGGTATCTTCCTGTGGCGGTCTGCCCACCACTGTGAAGGGCCAGATGGCATTTTTGCGGGCGAATACTTTATGCACGCGCATCAGCGGGAAGGGATGCTTCAGACTATAATACCCCAGGTGGTCGCCGAAAGGGCCTTCGGGTTTGTTTTCCCCGGGAAACACTTCACCTGTAATCACGAAATCAGCATCTGTACTGATACAGAATCCGTCCTGGTAGGTGTACCGGAACCTTCTTCCGCCCAGCACGCCGGCAAAAGTCATTTCACTGATCCCTTCGGGCAGCGGCATCACAGCCGAAACGGTGTGGGAGGGAGGGCCTCCGGCGAAAACACTCACTTTCAGCGGCATTCCTTTCTTGTTGGCTTTTGTTTGGTGAACACCTATGCCGCGGTGCAACTGATAGTGCAAACCTATTTCTTTGTCTGGCGCATATTCGTTCCCTGAAAGCTGTATCCGGTACATGCCGAGGTTGGATTTCATGATACCGGGCTGATCGGGGTCTTCGGTATACACTTGCGGAAGGGTCACAAATGCGCCGCCATCCATGGGCCAGTGATGAATCTGTGGAATATCGGATAGGCTGATTTCCTCGTGCAGTACGGGTTTGGATACCGGGTTCTTCAGGGGAAGCGCTCTGAAGGCGGCCAGACCTGCCCCGAGGTTACTGAAAGGCTTTTTCAACGCCTGCATGGGATCGTTCTTCAAGGCTATAAGTTGCTGAACACCCGCCAGGGTATCCCGGAAAATAAACCGGCTCCGCTCCAGGGTGCCGAAAATATTGGAGGCTGCACGGAACCTGCTGCCTTGCACACGCTCAAACAACAGGGCGGGACCACCGGCTTCATACACACGCAGATGGATAGCCGCCATTTCCAGCCGCGGATCCACTTCTTCTTTTATCCTGACCAGTTGATTGTTCCTTTCCAGATCGAGCAGACACTCCTCTAATGATCGGTACGCCATGACTAATGTTTTGTGGGGGCAAAGATAGAACACATACGGGGAGAAATAGTTTTGAACGGCGTTGGCGCATTGGCTAATATTGTGTTCCCGAAAACCTCCCGTTTATGATGAAGCTGTGTGCCGCGTGTTTGCTGGCTTTTGTATTGACCCTGTTTTTTTCTCCCGCTTTTACCCAGGATAAAACCCTGTACGACTCCGCTAAAAAACTATTGCCAAACCAGGCCGTGGAGGCCGAAAAGCTGGCTTTGGAGTTTCTCCGGCAGTCCAGGGAAAGTAACGTGGATTCCAGCCTGGCCAGGGGGCATTACTTACTGGGAACCATCAATTACTACCTGGGTCACTATTATATATCAGTGGACTACTTCCAAAAGGCGTTGAAGTCTGACTTCCTGAAAAAGGACCTGAAACTGGCCGAGTCCTGCTGGAACAATATCGGCGCATCTTCAGATAAGCTGAACCTTCTTCCGCAGGCGCTTTCTGCTTACCAGGAATCACTCAAGCTCGCCGAGCAGCGGAAAGACAGCACGGGCATCGCCGAAACATGGATCAATATCGGGTTGCTGGCAGGAAGGGTAAAGAATTACAAGGAAGCCGATGTTACCACCCGTCGCGCACTGGCTTATTTCACCAGTAAAATGGATACGCTCAATATTTCATTGTGTTTCCAGAACCTGTCTGTTTTTTACGCTGAACAAGGCAGTTATGATTCTGCTTACAAATACAATGTATTGAGCCTTGAACTGTACCAGGCCATAGGTGATGTATATGGAGAAACTGTATTAACCAATAACCTTGGCGTTAGATATTCGGATAAAAAACAATACGACCTGGCTATCGCCACACAGGAGAAAGCGCTTCGTATGGCAAGGGAATTAGGTATGATTGGTTTTGAAGGAACCATTTTCATGAACATGGGTGAAAATTACCTTGCCCTAAAGAATTATCCTGAAGCCGAAAAGAATTTTAAACTGGCCTTCCTGATGAGCGATTCCGCTCAAACCAGGGACAACTATGAACGATTGTATTGGCTCATGACCGATCTCTACGCCCAGCAAGGCAATTACCAGCAATATAGAAAATGGGCCGCCGCGTTCCAGGATTTTCTTGAGAAAGAGGCGGAAGCAGGAGCGCTCGCCCGCTACGATGAATTAAAAAATCTTTACGAACTGGATAAAAAGGAGGCGCAGATTCTCGCCCAAACCGAAAAACTGAAACAACGCAGGAACCAGTTATTGCTGATGGGGGCCGCCATCTTACTCATCTGCGGCGCGCTGGTGTTCATTACTATATTATATATACGCTCCAAAAAACTGATGCGCTCCCTTTACCTGAGCAATGTGGCGCAGGTAAAACAGCCCAGGGTGGTAGTCGAAACCGCGGCAACAGGCCAGCAGGAAAAAGAAGGCAGAAGTCAGCACGCGGAACTTTTCGCCCGTATCGAAGACAGAATGGCGGAAGAAAAACTGTTCCGTCGCCCCAACCTCACCATCGCCGACCTGAGTGCCGCGCTGGGCAGCAACGACAAATACATCTCACAGGCCATCAATTCGCTGAGCGGAAAAAACTTCCCCGGCTTCCTGAATGATTACCGGATCAATGAGGCCAAAAGGCTTATGCTTTCCGGTCAGGAACTTACCTTAAAACAGATCGCGGCTGATTGCGGCTTCAGCAATCCGTCCACTTTTTACCGCCAGTTCAAAGAATTGACCGGACTAACACCTTCCAGTTTTTATGAAATGTGCCGTGAAGGTGTGCAGCACCAGGAGGTGTAAATTCACACCGTAAGCGTTCAAAACATGGAATTTATAGTCTTATATGGCTATTTTCCCTGTTTTGAGAGTTCAATTTCAGGAATTGAGAGAACCCCGTTTACAGAAAAAAGAATAGGGCAATTAGTTTTGAAGGGCATCCATTTACCCCGGATACACCCGAATTCGAAACCCGCCTCCCCAGGCTTACCCTTCCCGATTATGTACAACGGCACCAACTGGTTAAGTTACTTCAACAGTAGTTCTTCCATCCCTTCAGATGATGTGTATCTTTCTGAACACCACCCGCAGCTTATCGTGAAAGATATGCTGGAGGTAGATTCAGAAAGGTATGGTATAATAGAAAGAGTTTATGTGTACAACTCCCATGGTGATATATTGCTGGAGCAGGAATGTGGAGAAGAGCTCCTTTGTAAAATGGATGTGTCGGAATTACCCGCGGGAATTTATAACCTCGCGGTGATGCAGAAAAAAGGTGGTATAAAAAGCAGGAGGTTTCTGAAAGAGTAGTTGTTTTTTCTCGCAACGACGCTACGGCGCAACGCGCACGCTTCCTGCTTCGTTCCTCGCAGCCTCACAGGCTCGGAGCATCTAATGAAGTAAGGTGCTCGAGAATATAATTCAACATCAGAATGACTTCCCTGAAATAAAACAACACAACCTGACAGCTTTTCCTTAGCAAAAAATTAAATCAGCATCCCGTTGCGCCGTAGCGTCGTTGCGAGAAAATAAATTCACTCAGATAAAAATAAATTCACACAGAATAAAAAAAGCCGGAAGCAATTTTCACTGCTTCCGGCTCCCGCCCGGAAAAGAGGTGGCACTGAATTACCAAATCTCTCCATCGCGACCGGTAAAAATGGGCGCATCCCATATCATCCCGGATTGGGCATCTTTTCCTTCTTTACTGTTTGTCATCATCTTTTTGGATGATTTTTCTTCCGAAGTAATGATTGCGTGCATGGGCACATAATCCCTCGGGTTTTCAACAGTAAGAATGGATGAAGACGTTTTTTGCTGTAACAATGGATGCTGCATAGGATTCTTTTTTAATCTGGTTAAAAAAAATATGCCAGCATCGTTAGATGTGTGAATTTACGGAATAAGCCGCATTCATCCACAGAAACGGATCAATTTTTCCACATTTATTTCCGGGTGCCTTTTACTTTCCTCAAATGGTTATCACACGCCTCATCCAGGGAATGGGACTGGTGTATATCAGCTTCCTTTTCGGCAAGCAGGGCGATCTTTCTGTAATACTTCCGGACCGCTTCAATTTCCGCTTCCGTGAGTTCTTCCAGATCCACCAGCCTGTTGCTGGCCTGCGGGCTGCTTGCGATCAGTTCGTTCAGCTTCATGTGCAGGGCCGCGGTATCTTTGTTCTGCGATTGCTGGATCACGAACACCATCAGGAACGTAATGATGGTGGTGCCGGTGTTGATCACCAGTTGCCATGTTTCCGAATAATCGAATACGGGTCCGCACAATGCCCAGACCACAACGATAAGGATCGCACTCACGGATGCCGCCGGACTTCCTGCCGCCTTTGTAACCTTCGCCGCCACTTTATCGAACAACTTTCGCTGCCCTTTTCTTTTTGCTTTCATGCTGTTTTATTTTCTTTAAATTACTTTAGTTTACCAAAACTTAACGTGGCCGCCCTGTATTGCTCCTGTATTTTTGGCGGCAAATCGCAATTATGAACCAAGGGTACGAAATTACGGAAGCCGATTGGAATGCGTTCCGCGAAGGAGATGCTTCCGCTTATGCGGTGATCTACCGCCGTTTCTACCCCGGACTTTTCAACTATGGTACCCGGTTCACTTCCGATCCCACTATTATAGAAGACAGTATTCAGGAGATATTTACACAGTTCTGGATCCAACGCAGCCAGTTGGAACATATCAAGGCTTTGCATAGTTACCTCTTCGTTTCTTTCCGGCACCAACTGTTTAAACAGCTTAAAAAGAACAAACTTCCTGATTTCTCCTCAATTCCATTTGAGCTTGATATTTCCGCCGACCAGATCATGATTAACGCGGAAAAAATGTACCAGGAACGGCTTCGCCTCGAAAAAGCCATCGCTCGCCTTACACCGCGGCAGAAAGAAGCCATCTTCTTCAAATTCTACGAGAACCTCTCTTATGAGGAAATCGCTTCCATTATGGGCATCAGCACCAAGGCGACCTATAAACTGGTAGCCCGCTCCATCCAGGAACTCCGGAAAGTGTACACCGAAGAGCTGAACGCACTGCTGCTGGGTTATATCGGCGCCATTTGCGTGGGGCAGCTATTTTCGGCTTAACATTAAATTCATCTGTTTCCGTGGGGTAATATTTTGCTTTCCCTGCTCCTCTGTAGAAAAGGCGCGGAATGCAGAAGGATTACCACGATTTTACGACCGAAGATTTTATAGCCGATGAATGGTTCCAGCAATGGGTGCGCGAAAGCAATGCGGACGCCGTTCAGTTCTGGCAGGATTTCCTCCGCAACCACCCGGAGAAGAGAAAGTCTATTCAGGAAGCTTATGCTTTCATTCAACAATTGCAGTTCAATGAACATAAGGTTACTGAAAAACAAATCGAAGCGTCACTCCGGCGTAACCTGGAACGCATCAGTACATTAACACCCGATGAACCTGTTCAAGCCCGGAAACCTGTAGTGCGAACGCTCTTCCGTTGGGCCGCCGCTGCAGCAGTAGTAGTGGTGGTGGCTTTCGCCTGGTTGCTTCGCCCCAAAACAGTGGAAATTACATTGGTGACCGGTATCGGTGAAGTGAAAACCTTCGTTTTACCCGATAGTTCAAAAGTAACCCTCAACGGTTCTTCTTCGCTCAAATACGCTTCCAACATGGCAACAGGCGCTATCCGGGAAGTAAGGCTGGAAGGAGAAGCTTATTTTGATGTGCAACATATTGAACAGAATGGCGACCCCGCGCGGAAATTTATTGTAAGGAACCGCGACCTTCAGGTGGAAGTACTGGGCACCACCTTCAATGTAAAAGAAAGAGCTGGCATCACCAATGTTACCCTGAACTCCGGTAAAATTAAGATAGGGCTGGAAGATGCGCCCGAAGCTACTTTATACATGCAACCCGGCGATTTTGTACAATACACGGAAAAGGACAGAAAACTGCTCCGGAAAAAAGTAGATGCAGCCATGTACTCCGTTTGGAAAGAAGAAAAACTGGAACTCAACAAAATGAAACTTTCCGAACTGGGTCTATTGCTGAAGGATATCTACGGACTGGAATGCAGCTTCGGATCGAAAGAACTGGCCAACGCGGAAATATCAGGTTCCATCCGTCTCCAGGACGAAGAAACCATCATCAGAACACTTGCTTTCGTGCTGGACATAAAGATCAGAAGGGAAAACGATACACTCTATTTCAGTAAAAAATAACCACACCAAAAGCAAACGCTATGCTTTCCACTATCATTAAAAAGCAACCTGTCAGGAAACTGCTGCTATGGGCATGCCTAACAAACGGAGCCGTATATGCGCAAGACGCGGTGGCCTACAACACTACTCCGGTAATGGCCTGGACTACACAATCACAGGCAGCAAAAGCGCTCACGCTCGGGGCATTGCTGAATGATCTTGAAAAACAGCACAACATCAGCTTCGTTTGTAAGTCTGAATTGCTGAAAATGCCCATCCGGTACAGTGCCGAAGAGCTAAAAAAGGAGAACTTCTACGCGCCGCTCAAAAAGCTGTTGCAGCCTTATGGTTTGGCCGTGAAGCAGATTACCTCAAAGCAATATGCCATCAGCAACCTGGAAAAGGAGACATCCGTTTCGGAAAATGAAACGAAACAAAACATTACCATCTTACGCACAACCCCGTTTTCAAATTCTGTTGCGGTAAAAGGCTTTTCAGGAAAACTGAACGGCAGCAACTGGATGCAGGAAATTATAATGGGAACGGTTACCGCAAAAGCTACCGGAATGCCCGTGTCCAATGTTACTGTTTCCGTGAAAGGAGGGAATCAAACCGCCATCACCAACGACGATGGTAAGTTCTCTATCACAACGGCCAACAGAAACGTAACGCTGGTATTCAGTTCCGCAGGATTTGTTACGGCCGAAGCGCGTGTTTCCGATGCCACCAACACCGTAAACATGATCCTGGTGGAGTATGTAAAGGAAATGGAGCAGGTGGTGGTAGTAGGTTACGGCACCCAGAAAAAAAGAGCTGTGACCGGCGCCGTGGAACAGGTTTCCGGAAAAGAAATGGAGAGCCGTCCGATTACCGCAACTTCCAGTGGATTGCAGGGGATGATTCCCGGATTAACGATTGTGAACCAGAACCCACGTCCGGGTATTGCGGGCAACTCAGTGCGCATACGCGGCATCGGTACCCTGGGCAATGCCAACGCGTTCATTCTGGTGGATGGCGTGGAGCAGAATATGGACCTTATCAATCCCGATGATATTGAAAGTGTATCGGTGCTGAAAGATGCCGCCGCCGCTGCAATCTACGGAACACGCGGGGCCAACGGGGTCATCCTTATTACTACTAAAAAAGGCAGGAGAGACAGTAAACCCAACATCGGGTATTCCTATTATTATGGTTTCCAGAAACCCACGCGTACGGCGGAGTTTCTCGGTTCCCCGGAATACATGAAGCTGCTGAACGAAGCGCAACTCAATACAGACCGCACACCCACTTTTACCCAGGAAGAGATCGATAAAGCCAGGAACGGTTCCGATCCAAACTATTTCGCCAACACCAACTGGGTGAAAGAAATTTACAAAAGTCAGGCGCCGCAACAGAATCATAATGTAAGCGTGAACGGCGGCAATGCAAAAAGCGGCTACTACCTCTCTTACGGTTACTTTAACCAGTCCGGGCTGATTACCGGTGACGCGTTCGGTACCAGGCGACACAATGTTCGTTTGCGCGTGAACACAGAAATCGCCGACCGCCTCTCCATTGATGGGAACATCGGGTTCATCGACCGGTATTACTCCGAACCACAGCAGGCTACCGACCAGGATGGTGGTGTGATCTACAGCGCCCACCAGATATCTCCGCTCGTGCCGGTAAGGTTCACTAATGGTAACTGGGGTTATGGCGGCGGATCACAGAACCCCATCGCCATCGCCAGCGAAGGTGGACAGAACCAGTTCGCGTCACAGGAACTCTCTGCTAATTTATCGGCCACCTTACAACTCATCAAAGGACTTTCCGCTAAAATTCAGTATGGAACCGTGATGTACAATTCGAGAAGGAACATTCAAACCTATACCATTGAATATACCTATCCTGAAGATAATAGCCTCTGGTACACCAGCAACCCTGTGAACAAGATTGATGTACGCACTTACATGAACCGTTACCAGGTGGCCACCGCACAACTGGATTACATCAAAACATTCGGTAAACACGAATTCAAATTGCTGGCCGGCGGATCACAGGAAGTGAACCGGTACGATGATTTGGGTGGCAACCGTCAGGTACTCATCACCCAGAATAACCCCACGCTTGCATTGGGCAGTGAGAACCAGCAGAACTCAGGCACTTCAACCCATTGGGCGTTGCGCTCCCTGTTCGGAAGATTCAACTATGCTTTCAACGAAAAGTACCTGCTCGAATTCAACACCCGGTACGATGGCTCTTCCCGCTTCGCGAAAGCGCAAAGATTTGAAGTATTTCCTTCCATATCCGCCGGATGGCGTTTTACGGAAGAGGAATTCATGAGCGGCATCAGGCATATCATCAGCGAAGGAAAGCTGCGGGCCTCTTATGGTACGCTGGGCAACCAGTATGTAGGGAGCAGTTTAACGCCGTACCTCGCAACCATTGGTTCGGTAAGCACAATGCCCATAGGTGCCGCACTTACACCGGCCTACGCGCAAACAGAAGCCAATAACCCCGACTTGAAATGGGAAACGGTAAAAATGTCGAATATCGGGATAGATCTCGCTATGCTGAACAGTAAGCTGAATGTGAGTTTCGACTATTTCGACAAGAATACGGAAGATATCCTCGAAATCATCCGGCTGCCCGATGTGCTGGGTGTGAGTGAACCTTACCAGAATTCCGCTTCCGTTAACAACAGGGGATGGGAGCTGGGCCTCAACTGGAACGACAGGGCAGGAGCCGTGAAATACCGCCTGAACGCGAATGTGTCGGATGTAAAAAACAAAATTACCAAATACACCACCATCCCCACTTCTTACGGAGACCAGGCCAACATCGCGGGTTACGCCATCAATTCCTTCTTCGGACTCGTGGCGGAACGCATCGCACAGGAAACAGATTTTACCAAAGACAACGCCGGTAAATATATTCCCAATTTCCCCGTGCTGGCAGCCGATAAAGCTTATACCCGCCCGGGCGACCTTATCTACAAAGACCTGGATGGCGATGGAAACATCACCCTGGATAAGGACCGTCAGGTAATCGGAAACGCTTTTCCCCGATACACTTATTCATTGCGAGGAAACGCCGATTGGAACGGCATCGACTTCGGTTTCTTCCTGCAAGGAGTGGGTAAAGGAAACGGCTATATCCTCGGCCCGGGACGTCACGCTTTCATCAACCAATCCACCAATCCGCAAAAAATACATCTCGACAGATGGACACCGGAAAATACAGATGCAGCTTATCCCAGGCTCACTTCACAACAAAGCCATAACCAGCGTTTCTCTACCTACTGGCTTGAGAACGCAGCATACATCAGACTGAAAAATTTACAGGTAGGGTATACGCTGCCCGCCAGCCTTACCGAAAGAATACGTTTACAGCGCTTACGCGTGTACGTTTCAGGGGATAATCTTTTTACGAAAACGGATTTCTTTTACGCGTACGATCCGGAAACAGCAGTGAGTAACGGTGGTTACTATCCGCAACTCAAAACACTGATCGTGGGCATCAACATCAATTTCAGGTAATCCTTCAACAGCAAAAAATGAAAAAGACTTATTTTCTTTCCATTATACTATTGGGCGCTACACTGGTCTCCTGCAAGAAAAATTTCCTTGACAGGTACCCAATGGATGAAGTGACAGACGCGAACTATTGGGAAACAGAAGACCATATCAAATACGCAGCGAACGCCTGTTACGCCAACATCAAATCGAAGAATACTGTCGATATGGAAAACATGGGCGATAACACTGTGTGGCCCACCGTTACAGATTACCAGCGCATTGGTAGCGGCAACTTCGGCAACGACCTTTCGCCCACCAATACCGAATGGGCCAATATGTATGATGCCGTGGCCCGTTGCAATATGTTCCTGGCCAATTATAAAAAAGCCAAAATGCCTGAAGCATTGCGGGAACGTTATGCAGGGGAAGTGCGTTTTATCCGCGCGTACCTGTACAGTTATCTAACAAATTTTTATGGTGATGTTCAACTGATTGATAAACCACTGGTGCCGGGTGATCCTGAACTTTATGGCACCCGTCAGCCAAAGGCTGAAGTAGTCGATTTTATGTTGAAAGACCTTGATTCCGCTGCCGTAAAACTCCCGGTAACATATACCGACAAGGCCGATTATGGCCGCATCACCAAAGGAGCCGCCCTTGCCCTGAAAGCGCGGGTGGCCCTCTACAACCAACGCTGGGAAGTAGCCGCAAGAGCCGCACAGGATGTGGTGGACCTGAAATGGTACAGCCTGTATGATAATGGTGACAAATCCACTGCTTACTGGGAACTCTTCTCCTACAAAGGAGAGCAGAGCAAGAACGCCGCTAACCGTGAATCGATACTCGTTCGCGTATGCGCCCCCGAATTGAGCATGCACAACCTGAGCAGGGAAATACAGGTGCCCGACCAGGAAATCCGCTGGAACCCGACCAAATCTCTGGTGGATACTTACTTGTGTACCGATGGAAGAACCATCCTGAATTCACCTCTGTACAAAGAAGAGCAATACACGGATGTATGGCAGAACAGAGATCCGAGAATGGCGCAAACCATCCTGAGGCCTGGCTCCGCCTGGAAAGGTTTGGATGATGGAGATGCAGATAATTCGCCTAATGCGATCTATAATTTCCCTAAGTTTCGTTCCGATAAAAAGGGCGCCGTTACAGTTACCGGTTATTATTTTACGAAATATTGTGAGCCAACTGCCGTTCCAACTTACAATAAGGATGAAAATGATATTATCCTGATCCGCTACGCAGAAGTATTGCTCACACTCGCGGAAGCGAAAATGGAACTGGGCACCCTTACGCAAGCCGACCTTGATGTGACCGTCAACAAACTGCGTGAACGCGTAGGCATGCACCCGATGTTGCTTTCGGAACTCACCGCCTGGAATATGGACCTCCGCGAAGAGATCCGTCGCGAAAGAAGGGTGGAACTGGCTTTGGAAGGACAACGCTACTTCGATATCCTCCGCTGGAAACAGGGCAACCTGCTGGCCGCAGACATCAAAGGGATGAAGAAATCCTTCGCGCCCGTTCCCGCCGATGTGGCCAATCGCCCTACTGATGCCGACGGTTACATCATCTTCAGCACCAACAGGAAATTTGAAGATCCTAAAAACTATCTTTGGCCGATATCGCTCGTACAGTTCCAGCGCAACCCGAATCTTGGACAGAATACCGGTTGGACGAACTAAAATGAAAACAAGTTTTAAAACGGGTATGGTTGGCCGGAAAATACCGGGTTTTCCAAAGTTTTTTCACGGTCGGAACACCGGAAAGCCACGTCGGTGGCACCGGGTATCGGTGTTTTAACCGACGAAACATCATTTATAAAAAAGTTACCACATGAGATTTACACTGTTGGCAGCCTGCTTTTTTCTCTTGGCATGTGCCAAGAAAACCACTGCACCTTCTGGTGCAAACACGGATACCGGAAGTGCCTCAAAAGCTGATCTTAAAATACTTTGTTACAATATTCACCACGCCAATCCGCCGTCGAAGCCTGGTGTGATTGATATGGCCGCCATCGCTGGAGTGATCAACCGGGAAAAGCCGGACGTGGTGGCGCTGCAGGAAGTGGATGTGCATACCGGCAGGTCGGGGGTGCAACTAAACCAGGCTGAAGACCTGGCTGCCAGAACCGGGATGAAAGCATATTTCGGAAAAGCGATTGACTACGATGGCGGTGAATACGGTGTCGCCATTCTTTCCAAACTTTCCATGGATGAAGGAAAAACTCTTCCCTTACCTAATACCGGTGGCGAGGCACGTGTGCTGGCCACAGTGCGTGTAAAAACCGCCGCCGGAAAATACATCCGCCTTGCCTGCACGCACCTGGACGCGCAAAAAGAAGAAAACAGCCGGATGCTGCAAATCAATAAAATACTAGAACTTACTAAAGATGAAACTTTGCCCGTGGTGATTGCCGGCGATTTTAACGCCGTTCCCTCCAGTGCGGTGATTCAGGCATTGGACAGCCGCTTTAAAAGGACCTGTGTTACCAACTGCGGATTCACGATCCCTGTGATCAATCCAACCAGTACCATTGACTACATCGCGTTCACACCCGAAAAATTCGAGGTGCTGCGGCACAAAGTAATCAATGAACAATACGCTTCCGATCACCTGCCAGTATATGCTGAACTGAAAATGAAATGATATATAATTCAGTTTGCGCAAACGTTTGAGCGAGGAGGTTCCGTACGATTTCATTAAATTACAAACGCTCTACACTCTTGATTTTATAACGAAAACTGATCATGCCAACAAACAACAACGAAAAAAGCAGGCGGTCCTTTCTGACCAAAATGGGCAAGGGCCTGGTAGGCGCAACACTTACGCCGGCCATTATAACGGCTGCCGACAGGGAGCGTAACCTGCGCATAATGCAGGCGCCAAAAATAAACTATGAAGCCAACGACCAGATCCAGGTGGCGCTGATCGGCGCCGGGGGAATGGGCACTTCAGATGCCCTTACTGCTGCTTCCGTGCCCGGTGTAAAGATCATCGGAGCCTGCGACCTCTACGACGGGCATCTCGCAGACGCCAAAAAACGTTTCGGCGCCGATATCTTCACCACCCGAGATTACCGTGAAGTATTGGAAAGAAAAGATGTGGATGCAGTAATCATTGCCACACCAGACCACTGGCACAAGGATATTTCCGTGGCGGCCATGAACAAAGGAAAAGCCGTTTATTGCGAAAAGCCCATGGTGCATAGTGTGGAGGAAGGGCCCGCTGTAATTGAGGCGCAGAAAAAAAACAATGTGGTATTTGAAGTGGGCAGCCAGGGGATGAGCTCCCTCGGTAACGAAAAAGCGCGTGAACTGTTGAAAGATGGCGCCATCGGTAAACTCAATTACGCGGAAGGCTTCTGGGCCAGGATGTCGCCAACCGGCGCATGGCAATACCCCATTCCCGCCGACGCGTCTCCGAAAACAGTGGGCTGGGACGCATTCGTTGCCAATACCACCAAACGCAGTTTTGATGCCACACGCTTCTTCCGCTGGAGAAACTACCGCGACTACGGTACCGGCGTTTCGGGCGACCTGTTCGTACATCTATTCAGTTCCCTGCATTTCGTTACCAATTCCATTGGCCCGAATAAAGTAATGGCTACCGGCGGACTCCGGTTCTGGAAAGATGGCAGGGAAGTACCCGATGTGATGCTGGGTATGTTCGATTACCCGGAAACTCAGGCGCATCCCGCATTTAACCTCTCCTTGCGCGTGAACTTCGTAGATGGCACCGGTGGTACCAACTACCTCCGTATGGTGGGCAGCGAAGGCTCCATGACGGTGGAATGGGAAAAAGTTACGCTCTACCGCAACAAAGCCGATGTGGAAGATCCGCTGCTGGCCAGTAAAATGCAGGCGGATGCCGGGAAGAAATATGTATACGAAAGAAAAGACATGCTTGGCCCCGATAAACTGGAATATGTTGCCGATAAAGGATACAAAGGCGCGCATTTCGATCATTTCTACAATATGTTCCAGGCTATGCGCACGAAAGGCAAAGTATCGGAAGATGCACTTTTCGGTTACCGCGCAGCCGCGCCCGCATTGCTTTGTAACGACAGTTACTTTGAAAACAAAATCATCCACTGGGACCCGAATGCTTTAAAAGTCATCAACAAATAAATCTATATTCATGATCAGAAATATGCTAACCGCATCAGGACTGGCAGCAGTGCTGGCCTGTGGCTCCGCGGCAACCGAAGCGGGCACTAAAGATTCTACAGCGGTTGAGGTGATGGAGGATTCCATTGCGCAACAGAAAGACAATACGCTTTCAGCAAAAGAAAAAAAAGAAGGCTGGAAACTGCTTTTCGACGGCACTTCCATGACCGGATGGCGCAGTTATCAGAACAAGCCCTCCAACGCCTGGTCGGTAAAAGATGGTTCGCTCTATTGCAAAGGCAGCAGCACGGACAAAAGTGATCTCCGCGCCGACATTCTTACAACCGATCAGTATGAGAATTTTGAATTGTCCATCGACTGGAAACTGGCGCCCGAAGGGAACAGCGGATTGATGTACCTGGTGACAGAAGAAGAGCAGGCCGCTTACCAAACCGGTCCCGAATACCAGATGATTGATGATATCGGTTTTCCCCAGAAACTGGAAGACTGGCAGAAAACAGGCGCCAACTACGCGATGAATCCTGCGCCCGAAGCGAAAACAAATCCCATCGGGCAATGGAATAATACTAAGATCGTAGTAAACAAAGGGAAAGTGGAACACTGGTTGAACGGGAAGAAAGTAGTGGAATATGAAATGTGGACCGATGAATGGAAAAAGAATAAGGCTACCGGAAAATGGAAGGATACACCGAACTACGGTAAGAACAAAAAGGGCCATATTGCCTTACAGGACCATGGCAGCGAAGCGTGGTTTAAGAATGTGAAAATAAAGGCTTTGTAGAGATACAACTTTCGATAGAAATATTCGTTGCAGCCGGAGACTGACCACATGGTTTCCGGCTGCATTTTTTTTGCTCCGGATGAAGCGCTATTTTTATATCTCTTCTCCTCCGCATGAAATTCGAAAAGCATTTTCCATCTGAAAAATTAAAGGACTACATCAAATATTATGTGGTCTCTGAAAATGAAGTGGAAAATGAATACAGGGTTTTTCCTTCCACAGGACTGGTGATCGGTTTTCAATATAAGGGAAGACTCTCCACTATTGAGTCTGCAGGAGAAATTGCATTGTCGGGAGCGGGTATTACCGGTATTACAGATCAATATAAAATCTTCAGAAATTCAGCCGGAATAGGGACGGTACTGGTGTATTTTACGGAAACCGGTTTTACGCATTTCGCCGCTCATCCTGCCCATGCACTTTTTGGCCTCAGTATTGCCCTGGAAGACGTTTTCAATAAAAATAGTGTGTTGGAAACCGAAGCGCGCCTCTCACAGGCTGTTTCCGATCAACAAAGGATTTCGATTGTGGAACGCTTTTTCCTGAAACAACTCAAAGCTATAGAGGCAGACAAACTTGTGGTGGAAGCTGTTAAGCTGATTTACAACAGTAAAGGAACCATCAGGATATCAACATTGCATCAGCAGTTGTTTATCAGTCAGAGCCCATTCGAGAAACGGTTCAGAAAGGTGGTGGGAACCACGCCCAAGAAATTCGCTTCTATTGTACGTTTTAATACGGTGCTGGATCAATTAAATGGTACCCGTTCACTTTCAGACCTCTGCTACGAAAATAATTTCTTCGACCATCCCCATCTTATTAAAAACTTTAAGCAGTTTACCGGAGCAACACCGGATCAGTTTAAACGAACGTTGTAAAAACGATTTTTTACAATTCCAGCTCCAGCCGCAGTATGATCTTTGTGTTCTTCTATTCAAAACAAAATCTACGACCATGTTTACAACGGAGCAAATTAAAGCGGCGCACAGCAAAGTGAAATCGGGAGCGGACTTCCCGGCTTATATTCAGGAGATCAGACAAATGGGGGTTACCCATTACGAAGCCTATGTTTCAGATGGGCATATTGATTACCACGGGGCGGATGGCCATACCGCTGCAGTGCCTGCGAAGTATGAGCCATTACCCATTGCAACGCAACCCAGGGTTGATGAATTTAAAGCTCAACTGCTTGCGCACCAGCAGGGCAAAACTGATTACCTGACGTTTATCAGGATGTGTGCGGATTGTGGCATAGAGAAATGGATGGTTTCCATGAAAAAAATGACCTGTACCTATTATGATACATCCGGGAAAGTAATATTGGAAGAGGTTATTCCTGAAGTTCATTCGTGAAACCACTTTGTCAGACAGATTTAACATTTCGCCCCTATTTTATATGAAAATACCCCTGCTTTTCACCCTTGATCGGGCTAAATTGCACAGATCAACCCGCTGTTCAATTTAAAAATCTACTGAGATGAGCGCTTTCAAGTTAACCTTGCTATCCTTTTTTATTTTTTCTTCCGCTGCAATTGCCCAGCATTCCTCCCTGCGTTCTGGCGAACAATGGCCCGACAACAATGGCGTGCACGTGAATGCCCATGGTGGTGGTATGCTTTACCAGAAAGGCACCTACTATTGGTTTGGTGAACATAAAATATCCGGGAGGGGCGGGAATGCCGCACAGGTAGGTGTACATTGTTATTCCTCTAAAGACCTTTACAACTGGAAAGATGAAGGCATTGCTTTCCAGGTAGATACCGTAAACGCTACGAGTGAAGTGGCCAAAGGATGTGTGATTGAAAGACCCAAAGTGGTATACAACAAGAAAACCGGGAAATACGTGATGTGGTTCCACCTGGAACTTAAAGGAAAAGGGTATGAAGCGGCGCGGGCGGCTGTTGCAGTAAGCGACAAAGTAACCGGGCCCTATAAATACCTGCATTCTTTCCGGCCAAATGCCGGTAAATGGCCATTGAACGCAACTGCATCCGATACAACGGCAGTCGCTGGCGGAGATGCGTCCATCGCGAACCGGCCCGGAAAAGAGCTGGCGGAGAACGGGTTCTTCCTCCGCCGTGATCACAAAGGTGGCCAGATGTCGCGCGACATGACCATCTTCCAGGACGAGGACGGCATAGCCTACCTCATTGGTTCTGCGGAAGAAAATTACACCCTCAACATCTCTGAACTTACGCCCGATTATACGAACGTTACCGGCAAATGGTCCAGGATTTTCCCCGGTGGTCACAATGAAGCGCCCGCTATGTTAAAAAAGGATGGTAAATATTTCCTGATCACGTCCGGCTGCACCGGTTGGGACCCGAATGCGGCCCGTTCCGCAGTAGCCACTTCTATATGGGGCCCATTCAAGCCACTTGGTAACCCCTGCGTTGGCGACGATGC
>CAMLRX010000062.1 GCA_946482545.1 uncultured Flavihumibacter sp.
GCCGATGTGGAAGCCGCCATTGTGGCGATAGGAGAGAACGAAGGGGTGAACATTATGGCCACCGCATTGCTGAAGGAACTGAAAGTAAAACGCATCATCTGCAGGGTTACTTCTCCTTTGCAGAAAACCGTGCTGGAAGCGATGAACATCAACGAATTCACGTATCCGGAAGAAGATTCCGCTGAACGACTGGCCTACAAACTGGATGTAAAAGGGGCCATTGATTCGTTTAAGGTGTCCGATGAATACCAGTTGCTGGAAGCGGAGATTCCCGCCAGGTTTTTTGATAAGAAAGTATCGGAAATAGATTGGGCCGAAAAATACAAGGCCCAGTTGGTGACCATCATCAGGAATGTAGAGGAGAAAAACATCTTTGGGCTGAAGGGGAAAAAGCCAAAAGTGCTGGGCGTGCTTTCCCCGGATACCACGATGCGGGAAGGAGATATCCTGGTACTTTTTGGCGCTATTGGCGACCTGGAGCGCTTCCTGGAATCCTGAGTATTATTTTCCTGAACGGATGTTTTTATAAATCCTGATCGCGCTCATCAATACGATCACGAACAACAATAAACCACCAAGTCCCCAAACCAGGCTGAGACCCGTTTTCACCACCACCAGCATAACAATGGCCACGAGGAAAATGGTGGCTACTTCGTTCCATACGCGCAACTGCTGCGACGAATACCGGAATGCGCCTTTTAACTGCGCTTTATAGAGATGGTGCAGCGAGAAATGGTAAGCATACAACAACAGTACCAATACCAGTTTTATCAGTAACCACAGCCCTTCCGGCCGGAATAGGATCAGGTGCCAGTTTCCGCTGAAGAGTGTGGAGAGCCCGAACGCGAGGGTTAATACGGCTGAGGGCCAGGTAATGCCATACCACAGGCGCGTGAGCATGATGCGGTACTGTTCCTGCAACACTTTGCGTTCCGCTTCCGGACGTGCCTGCGCTTCCGTGTTGTAGATCAGCAGACGCACCATATAGAACAGCCCGGCGAACCAGGTCACCACAAATATGATGTGCAGCGCTTTGATGTACAGGTTTCCCATATCAGGTGGTTTGGTCTTTTGCCTGGGCGCGTTCCAGCAGTTGTTTGTGCAATGCTAAAACCTGCGGAATCACCATTTCCTGGTCGTTGTTGACGATCACGGTATCGCATAACCGCATTTTGATCTGTTCCTGAATTTGTTTTTCCATCCTTTGTTTCACCAGTTCTCTCGAAACGCCGTCGCGTTCCATTACACGGTGGATGCGCAACGTGTCGGGCGCGTAAACACCTATGATAAAATCAAGCTGTGCGGCCGTACCTGTTTCAAAAAGCAGTGCGGCTTCTTTAATGGCGTAGGGGTAAGTTTGCCGTTCGAGCCATTCGTTCCCGAAGCGAATGGTTGCCGGATGAACAATGGCATTGAGTTGCGCGAGTTTGTCTTTATCGTTGAAAACTTTGGCGGAAAGCGCCTTCCGTTGCAGTGTGCCCCCATCGTAAACTTCTTCACCGAAAATGGCTATGATGGCTTCTTTCACGGCAGGGGCCACGTTCATAATGTGTTTGGCGGCATCATCGGCATAGTACACGGGTACGCCGAGTGTGGAGAACACCTGTGCCACGGTTGATTTTCCCGAGCCAATGCCACCGGTAATGCCAACTTTGAACGTCATGTGGAGAAGGAAAAAAATGAAAAGAAAAGCCGGAAATGAATCCGGCTTTCAGTTATTTGGCGGCTTCTGCTTTTTTATTCAGTTGCGCTGTCCATTCCATGGAGATGGCGGATTTTTCAATCTTCAGGTAGCTGCCGGGGCTCACTTCCAGTTGGATTGTACCGTCTTCATTGATTCTGAAAACGGTGCCGTGGATACCTGCGATGGTCACTACTTTAGAACCTTTTTCCATGTTCTCGATGAACTTCTTTTGTTCTTTTGCTTTTTTAGCCTGCGGGCGGATCATGAACAACCAGAAAACAACGATCATGAGTCCCAGGAAAATGAACTGAAATCCTGAACCGCCGCCTTGTGCGCCACCGGGGTTGGCCGCCAGGAAAAAAAATGCTTGTGTCATTGCTACTTATTTATATGATTTGGATTGAACCCTGAGGTTACTTTTTCATCGCCACCACTTCTCCTTCAAAAACGAGTGTATGGCTTTGTGTGCCTTTGGTATTGGCGGTTACAACTATGGTTTTGTGCAACATGCCTACGCGGCCGTTGCTGTCGAATTCACCTTTGATCTCCGCTTCGTTACCGGGAGCGATGGGCTTTTCGGGCTTATCGGCTACGGTACAGCCACAGCCGGGGGAAACGGTTTGAATAATCAGGGGTTTATCGCCCGTATTTTTGAACCGGAAACTGAGTACCAGTTTTTGTCCTTCATTGATTTTTCCGACCTGCTTCACGGAATCGATCCATTGAATCGTAGTGAAGGAACTACTGTCCAACTGTTCCCTGCCGGGTTGTGGGTTCAGCTCCTGCGCAGCCGCGGTGTTCTTTCCCTGCGTATCAGCATTGTTACAGGCTGAAATGCAGCCGGCGAGCAGTAAGGATGCCAGTATAAATTGCTTCATGGAATTTATTTGAGAGGCAAAGGTAATTAATTGCTTTATATCGGTTTACCGGAAGTTCACTTTGTGCAGTTTTCCTGCGGCGGAAAGGTCTTTGTGGATATTGTCCAGCAACCCGTTCACAAACTGTCCGCTTTGTGGGGTACTGTATTCCTTGGCGAGATCGATGTATTCGTTGATGGTCACTTTCGGGGGGATGGTTTCAAAGTAAAGAAACTCTGAAATCCCCATCTGGAGCAGGATCAGGTCGAGTACGGCGATCCGTTCCGCGTCCCAGTTCTTCAGTTTGGGGCGGATCAGTTCCATATTGGTTTCTTTTTTCTCCAGCACAGTACGGAGCAGGCCAAAGGCGAATTCACGCTTTTCTTTACTCACCATTTCCTGGAAAGCGCCGTTGCCAGGCTTCAGGATGTATTGAAGGGTGAGCTGATGCACCATTTCAGCATCGTCGTCCCAATTGGAAAAATGCTCTTCAATGTGCCCTACAAAATCATCGCTGCCCAGCATCAGCTGGGTGAAGATGTATTCGATGATCTGTTTTTCTGTTTTCTTTTCCCTGCCATCCTGGTGGATGTACAATTTATAAATGTCGGATTCCGCCAGTTCGAGGTACAGTTTACGCACCAGTTCAGCGGAACCTTCCACGTGTTGTGGTTTTACGGAACCCATGGCGATGGCCCAGGCGGGATCCTCCATGATTTTCCACAACAATTCATTGCCTGCAAGTTTGATGTTTACGTTCAGGTCTTCCTGGGAAGGAAGGTGTTTGGAAGAGCGCAGCCTGCTGTCGGTTTCGGCGTAACGCGCGATCTCAGTAACCATGTAAACGAGGTAAACGAACAGTTCCCGGGTCTGATCAAGATGTTTCTGGAGTATCTTCGCCGGTTCTCCCGGCTTCAAATCTGCTTCGAGGGCGTCCAGCGTGTACAAACTCTGCATCACTTTCACCCTGATGTTTCTTCTGCTGATCATGTATTAAGAACTGATTTAGGCGGGCAAAATTAGGACATTGCGGCATACTTTCAAAGCATTTCTGCCCGGCAGGGCACTATCGGGGAGGAGAAAAAACAGGGTACGGAGCGAATAAGCTGTGGTTCCGGGTAAAGGCGCAGGCCGAATGGTTTTATATACGTGACAAATTTGGCATTGGATTTTTTTATAAAGCCGAACAATGATAGCTTCGCTGAAAAATTGACATTGCTGCAACGCTTTCCCGCCCTTTAATCCTGCCAAACCTGAAAAAAATACCGGAAGATTGGCTTTGGTACAGAATTAGTTATCCGAAATGCGCCGTTCAGGCACTGTATTCATAAACTACAAAAAAACCATACTACTATGGCTAAGAAGTTAAGTGTTACTCCTTTGCACGACAGGGTGATCGTAAAACCAGCCCCTGCTGAAGAAAAATCATCCGGCGGAATCATTATCCCCGACACCGCCAAGGAAAAGCCCCAGAGAGGTACCGTGGTAGCCGCAGGTCCCGGTAAGAAAGATGAACCCGTTACAGTGAAAGCGGGCGATACTGTTCTGTATGGCAAATACGCCGGAACGGAAATCAGCATCGAAGGATTGGACTACCTCATCATGCGTGAGAGCGATATCCTCGCGATCGTTTAATGGTATTTATCTGTATCTATTTTATTTCTGAATCATTTTAATTCTACAATAACATGGCTAAACAATTGTTCTTCGATATCGAAGCCCGCAATAGGATGAAGAAAGGCGTTGACACGCTTGCCAACGCAGTAAAAGTTACCCTCGGTCCAAAAGGCCGTAACGTGGTGATTGAAAAGAAATTCGGCGCACCCTCCATTACGAAAGATGGTGTGAGTGTTGCGAAAGAAATTGAACTGGAAGATCCCATCGAGAACATGGGTGCCCAGATGGTGAAAGAAGTGGCTTCCAAAACCGCTGACATCGCCGGAGACGGTACCACAACCGCTACCGTCCTCGCACAATCCATCATTGCTGAAGGATTGAAAATGGTAGCCGCAGGCGCTAACCCCATGGACCTGAAACGCGGTATCGACAAAGCCGTGAGCCTGGTGGTGGAAAACCTGAAAGGACAAAGCCAGACCGTAGGCAACGATTCCAAAAAAATCCAGCAGGTGGCCAGCATCTCCGCCAACAACGACGAAACCATCGGTAAACTGATCGCCGAAGCTTTCGCCCGTGTAGGTAAAGAAGGGGTGATTACCGTGGAAGAAGCAAAAGGTACCGATACAACTGTTGAAGTAGTGGAAGGTATGCAGTTCGACCGTGGCTACATTTCTCCTTACTTCGTGACCAACAGCGAGAAAATGGAAGCTGAACTGCAGAACCCTTACATCCTGATCTACGACAAGAAGATCAGTGCTATGAAAGACATCCTCCATATCCTGGAGAAAGTAGCACAAAGTGGCCGTCCCCTGCTCATCATCGCGGAAGACCTCGAAGGTGAAGCCCTGGCTACCCTGGTGGTGAACAAACTGCGTGGTACCCTGAAAGTGGCCGCTGTTAAAGCGCCTGGCTTCGGTGACCGCAGAAAAGAAATGCTGACTGATATCGCGATCCTCACCGCAGGTACCGTTATCAGTGAAGAACTAGGTCACAAACTGGAAGGCGCCGACCTCTCTTCCCTCGGTCAGGCAGCTTCTGTTACCATCGATAAAGACAATACCACTATCGTAGGCGGTAAAGGTAAAAAAGCCGAAATCACTGCCCGCGTTAACCAGATCAAAGCGCAAGTGGAGAACACTACTTCCGATTATGATCGTGAGAAGCTCCAGGAGCGTCTGGCCAAACTGGCAGGCGGTGTTGCCGTACTGTACGTAGGTGCCGCTACAGAAGTGGAAATGAAAGAGAAAAAAGACCGTGTTGACGACGCCCTGCACGCTACCCGCGCCGCAGTGGAAGAAGGTATCGTTCCCGGTGGTGGTGTCGCGTTCATCCGCGCCATCGAAAGCCTGGAAGCGAAAGTGAAAGGCCAGATCGCCGACGAACAAACCGGTATGGCCATCGTTCGCCGTGCACTGGAAGAACCTATCCGCACGCTGACCGCTAACGCAGGTATCGACGGTTCCATCGTGGTACAACGCATCAAAGAAGGTAAAGGTGATTTCGGTTTCAACGCACGCACCGAAAACTTCGAAAACCTGTTCAAAGCAGGGGTGATCGATCCTACCAAAGTAAGCCGCGTTGCCCTCGAGAACGCTGCTTCTATCGCTGGTATGCTCCTCACTACTGAGTGCGTAATCGCCGACAAACCCAAGAAAGAAGAAGCACACGCTCATCCCGGCGCTCCAGGAATGGACATGGGCTACTAATTTAAACAGGACCAATATTCAAAACCCCGCTCCGCAAAGAGTGGGGTTTTTTGTTGAACCATGTTCCCTTTTCATCCGTATATATGGTATGAAAATACTATCCTTTCTGAAATGGAGTTTCCTACTTGGGGCACTGTCGCTTACCATGGCGCATTGCAGAAAAAATGAAGCGCCCGTTCCGCCAGCCCAAACAGATTCAACACTGAAGTGGCTGGCGCTTGGGGATTCTTATACCATAGGAGAGTCTGTGCTGCCTGCTGAACGCTATCCTGTTCAGACCGTAAAACTGCTTGCGGAGGAAAACATCCGCTTTGCATCCCCCGAAATCATTGCCCGTACCGGATGGACCACCGGAGATTTACTGTATGCACTCCAGGATAAACCAGGTATGCCGCAATACGACCTCGTTACCCTCCTCATCGGTGTTAATAATCAGTACCAGGGCCGATCCCAGGATGAGTACACCAACGGGTTTACACAATTGCTCACCAAAGCAGTACAGTTTGCCGGCAACCGGCCACAAAGGGTGATTGTACTTTCCATCCCCGATTATGCCGTTACGCCTTTTGCAAGAGGGGCCGATACAGAGCGCATCAGCCGCGAAATAGACCAGTTCAACGCGCTCAACAAAAAAATAACACAGCAGGCCGGCATCACTTACGTAGACGTTACCACCGCCTCAAGAACTGCAGCCACAGATCCATCCCTTATTGCGTCCGACAGCCTGCATTTCTCCGGAAAAGCCTATGGCCAATGGGCGAAGATGCTGATCCCGGTCATCAAGAACGCCTTGCGACCCTAAGCGGTGGCACCGGGTACCCGTATTTTCACCGTGCCCGATCCTCCCCAATAATTTCTTCCTACCTTTGGAACCTGTTTTGCACTACCACTCACCGGAAATTGATCGTTCACTTTTAAATCGATAGCATGGAATCAATTCTTCAAAGGGAGTACTGGGGCAACAGTGTCCAGGATTATCTGATCGCACTGGGTATTTTTATCGGCATTATTATCGCCATCCGGATTTTCAGGTCAATCATTCTTTCGCGGCTGAAAAAATTCTCGGCCAATACCACGAGTAATATTGATGATATTCTGATACAGATCGTGGAGAAGTCTATTCTTCCGATCGTGAACGTGGCCGCGGTGTACGCTGCGTTACATTACCTGGACCTGAGCCCACGTACAAGCCAGGTCGCAAGAATCGCATTGTCGGTGGTAATGACGTATTTCGCGATTAAACTTATAGTAACGGTACTAAGTCATGTGCTCACCGGCTACATGCGCAGGCAGGACAAATGGGAGGAGAAGCAAACACAGGTGAAGGGTATTATGATTGTGGTGAATATCGTGGTATGGGCGTTGGGAATAGTGTTCCTGCTCGATAACCTCGGGTTCGATATCACAGCGGTAATCACTGGTTTGGGAATCGGTGGTGTGGCCATCGCTCTTGCATCACAGGCCATCCTTGCGGACCTGTTCAGTTATTTCGTGATCTTCTTCGACCGTCCGTTTGAAATTGGAGATTTCGTGGTGGTGGATGATAAGAACGGGATTGTAGAGCATGTTGGCGTGAAAACAACCAGGATCAAAACGCTTTCCGGGGAACAACTGGTTTTTTCCAATACCGACCTAACCAATTCACGCATTCATAATTACAAGAAAATGGCGCGCAGAAGGGTGCTGTTCAAGATAGGCCTCGTTTACAATACGGATACTGCCTTGTTAAAAGAAGCACCCGGTATCATCAAAGAGATCATTGTAAAGCAGGAAAATGCCACATTCGACCGCTCTCATTTTATGAACTTCGGTGAATTCAGCCTGGAAATTGAAACGGTTTATTTTATTGAAAGTCCCGATTACAATATTTACATGGATATTCACCAGGCTATTCTAACAAACATGTTCGAGGCTTTCAGGGCCAAAGGTATATCTTTCGCTCTGCCGACACGAAGGTTGTTTATGGACCAGAATGACACCGGTGAAAAAGAATCTTCCGCTACTTTATTATCCTGACGGGAGAAGCATAATATACACGTAAAGAATCTTTCACCCTGGCCGTATCTGTAACGGGTACGGCCAGACTAAGATATACAATGGAAGTAGCAGAGTCCATAGCCTGGATTTGAACCGGGATGCCATAACTTTTTAATTGCTGGTACCTTTTTTCTGCTGCCGGGCGTGGCGCGGTTCGGATCACAAACTTCCATTGTCCGGCCGATGTTGTCGTTGTAACAGGAGGAGCAACCTCGGGAGCAGGCGTATTCAGTCCGGTCGTGGAGGTATCCTGTAAAGAATTGCTGGAAACGGCGGTGGAATCAGGTTCAGTTATAACAGATGAGTCCGCGTTATTGGGAGCAGCAGACAATAAAGAGTCTTCAGGTGTTTTGCCTGAAAGATTCTGGGCCTCGTATTGCTTGTAAAAGAAATACCCCCCCCAGCCGATCAGGCCTATCCCCGCAATGATGGCGATGCCCACTACCAATGTGCGCATGGTGCTGCGGGAGGGTGTTTCGCTGTAGTATTCTTTTTCGTGTACGGCCACAGGTTTTTCAACCAGCGTGGTCTTCACTTCTTCAATGCGTGCATGAACAGGGGAGCCCTGCACAAAATCGTAACTGCCATCCCTGTTTTTAGTAAGGGTACCTATGCCTTCGAGGAAGCAGGGTTTACCGATGTTGATGAATTCTTTGATATCAATGAGGTAGGAGTCCAGATCAGCTTCGGCAAGGGTACGCATTTTGCCGGTATGGGATTTTACGAAATCGATGAGTTCAGGTTCAAAGGATTTTACGCCGCCGGGTGCGAACTGCACAGTGCCCGAGGCAGGGGATTTTTCTTCCGGAACCTGTCCTTCAAACTGAAAGGTGCCGATGCCCGGTAATGAAAGTTGCTTATACTGGTAAAGGTATTGGGCCAGGAGTAACGGTAGTTTCAAAATCTATTGGTTTTCACACAATGTACGTATTTTATGAGAAAACACATAGTCGTACCTTTGCTCCAAACAGCCGCTATGTTGACCGAAGAAGAAAAGACTTTCCTGGAATATTGGGAGAAGAACCGCGATAAAGAAAAGAAGTGGACCAGGCAATTGATGTTCGGGCTTCCGCTTGGACTGATCTTCGGTTTGCCCATTATCCTCAATTATCTTTCCGGATGGTACAAGCGCGCCAATATGGTGGGTAACTCCCAATTCAATCCCAATATCCTAATTGTGGCAGTGCTTATCATCGCCGTATTCGTGGCTATTTTCTATAAAAGACAACGTTGGGAACAGTTGGAACAACGCTACCATGAGTTGAAGAACCGCGAATAACTCAGTATGATCAGCCTTTCACGCGTTTGATGCCGCAACCTACGGAACGACTGTTGGTAACGGAAACCGGTGTTCCTTTCACGAGTTCATCGATGGCCGTTTTCAGGTGTTCCCGTTTGATGTTTTCCGGATCTGCAGGCGAATCATCAATAGCGCCGTGGTAAACCAGTTTGGATTCCTTATCGAAAAGATAACACTCGGGTGTACGCGAAGCGCCGAAGGCATCGGCCAGCTTGGAACCTTCGTCCAGCACATAATTCCAGTCGTACCCTTGTTCAGTTGCATACGCTTTCATCGCTTCAAAGGAATCATCGGAACTTCTGCTGCCTTCATTGGAGTTCACCAGTAAGATACCGATGTTATTGGCTTTGGCATGAGCGGCGATCGCTTTGGTGCGCTCCTGGTTCTTGATTACATAAGGGCAGGTATTGCAGGTGAACATCACGAGCAGGCCTTTTTTTCCCATTAAATCGTTCATGGAAACACGCTTCTGCTGAAGGTTTTTCATCCTGTAATCGGGGAGTGGCGCCTTGGCTCCAATTGGAAGCGGGTCCAGGGTGACACGGAAACTGGTAGCTGCGATCACTACGAGCGCAAGCATTGTTATGCGGAGAAGACTTTTCATAGCTGATGTATTTAGGTGAACCAATCCTTAAATTTCTGAAAAAAATACCGATCATCCCGCAACAGGCTTTTCATTTTTAACTCTTTCTTCAGATTGCTGGCGCAGATAGGTGAGGCTGACGTTCAATTCGAACCCGATCAGCAGGATGAGTGAATTGATGAAGATGAACAGCATCAGGATGATGATGGTGCCGATGGAACCGTATATCTTATTGAAATTGTTGAAGTTGTTGACCCAGAAGGAGAACAGGTAAGTGGTGGCGATAATCAGGAAAGTGGCCAGCACAGTTCCGGGAGAGATCAGTTTCCAGCGCTTGTGCACGGAAGGACCGTATTTGTAAATAAACGCAATGCTGTAAAAAAAAAGCGCCATGATCACGACCCAGCGGATCAGCTTGATGAGGAAGCGCACCGCGAAGGTATCCTGTTTGAAATATTGCAGAATGTATTCCAGTATCTTTCCCTGGGTAATCAGCACCACGATGGTGGCTATTACCAGTAAAATAAACAGTGCGGTCAGTTTAATGGCCATCCAGCGGTAGGAAAAGAAGTTCCGCTTTCTAACCGGGATCAGCGACCGGTCGAAGGAGCGCATGATGCCGATCATGGCATTGCTGGCGTAGAAAACGGCCAGCAGGAAACCGAAGGAGAGGAGGCCGCTCCGGGGTGTGTTCAGAAAGTCGTTGATGAAATCCCGTACCAGCGTATAGGTATTGTAGTTAGGCGTGATGTCTCTTGCCAGCACCAGTAGTTCTTCCGTGAATTGTTTGGATACCGGAAGGTAGGGCACCAGTGTGAAAAGGAAGATGCAGGAAGCCGGGATGGCCATGAGAAAGTTGAAAGAAATAGCGGCGGCACGTTCATTCAAACCAACTTTTTTTACCTGTTTGAGGAAGAACCGCGCCACATCATACAGCGGCAGGCCCTGGAAGCCGGGCACATGGATATGTTTGCTTTTCTCCCGGATGAAGCGCAACGGGGCAAGGTTCCATATTATCCTTTCCAGTTTGGTCATGCCTATTTGCCTAAGCTGGTATCTGCTTTTTGCTGACGTTTCATGAACAGACTATCAAGTGCTTTCTGGTATTCCTTCGCGTATTTGAGGTGTGTGGCGTAATCGGCAGCGAATACATGTGTGCCGTTGAATTGACTGCTGGCCACAAAGTAAATGTATTTTGTTTCAGGGGCGTTCAGTACTTCATCAATGGTGATGGACGAAGGGGTGCAGATGGGGCCAGGCGGCAATCCCTTCACCCGGTAGGTATTGTAGGGGGAAGAAACGGTGAGGTGTTTCTGGTAGATGCGCTTCAGTGTAAAGTCCTGCAATGCGAATTTTACAGTGGGATCGGCCTGCAATGGCATACCGATCTTTATGCGGTTGAGGTAAACGCTGGCCACATTTCCCTTTTCGGCCCGGTTATTTGTTTCTTCTTCCACAATAGAAGCCACGGTGTACACCTGTGCGGGCGTTAAGCCTTTGGCGGCGGCTTTCGCCTTTCGTTCTTCATTCCAGAACTCCTTATGCCTTTTAACCAGTTTAGAGAAGATCATGGCCGGATCGCTGTTCCAGTAATACGTATATGTATCGGGTATCACCAGGCTGATTGCGGTCGCTGAATCCAGTCCGTGTTCCGAAAGAAATTCCCGGGAGTACATGGTTTCCAGAAAAGCGGCGGAATCACATTCAAATTTATTGCCCACCATCTGCGCAAGTTGTTTGCCGGTGCGCACTTTATTGATCACGAGGTTTACCGGTGTTTGCTGGCCCGAACGCAGTTTCCGCACCAGTTGAAAGGTATTCATGCCGGAAGGGACCTCGTATTTACCCGGTTTGATTTGTTTCCAGTAATCAAGCCGGTCTGCGAACAGGTTGAAGAGCCAGGGCTGACGCAGCACCGAGTCTTTCTTCAGAATACTAAGCACCGCTTCTTTGCTGTTCGTTCCGGTGGGGATGTACACGAATTTCTTTTTGCCTTCAAAGGATGTAGTCCGGGCATTGAAGAAATAGGCCGCAATGGCCGCTCCGGCAAGCATTACAACAATCGTAACAAGGAAGGCTTTTTTCATCCGATGGTTTTTCTTTTTGTGCGGGAACAAAATAAACAAAAAACCCTGTCTGTGCGACAGGGTTCTTCTATTTCAAAAAGAAATAATTACTTTTTAATGGAATCCGCTCCGGGAAGGGTAGTTGTTCCGGCCGGGTTGGTATTGGCAGGACCAGGTGTTACCGGAGTTGTGGTGTTTACCGGGTTGGTATTCAGTTTATCCAGTACATTGCTGCCACCTTTGGAACCTGAGTTGATGAACAATGCGGAGAGGATACAAAGCAGTCCTACCACAACGGCGAAAATCCAGGTACCTTTTTCCAATACGTCGGTGGTTTGTTTAACGCCCATGAACTGGTTGCTGAAACCGGCGATGTTACCGGCCAGTCCGCCACCTTTGGGGTTTTGTACCAGTACAAAGAATGCGAGCGCCACGGAAGCAATGATAATCAGTATCAGAAAAAGCAGGTTCATGACAATAATTTGTTTAAATCTTCAATAAGAGACGCAAAATAAGTGGATTTGGCGGGATTCTGCAAACTTAATTTGCGGTACATTTCAATGGCCTTGTCGTATCTTTTTTGTTTCACCAGCACATCGGCCATGGCTTCGGTGGTGATTTCGGTACCGGCGATGGAATGGGCGGCGATGTTCTGGATGTTCTGATTTGTGGCATCGTCAATATCGGCGGCGCTTTCCGAGGCGGGAATGCGCTTCATCGTTTTCAGCCACTCGGTGAATTTCTTCAGTTGCCTTCCCATCTGGTCCTTATTAAGGTCGTCGTTCCTCAGTTGTATACCCTGGGAAGCGAAATAGTCTATGCTGTGATAAGGATCAACGGGGATCGCGGTATCGTCGGGAATGGTAGCCTGAAGCGGACCGGCTTTCAATGCCGCAATCGTTTGGTCTAGTCCATCATCCGTTGGCAATGGAATATCCTGTTGTAATCGTGGATCGGCCAGTTCTTCTTCTTCTAAAGCCGGCTCCTCCGGTTCATCGTGAATGGCTGCTTCGGTCCAGGTAGAAGGCTGCGGATCAGATACGGCTTGCGCGGCGGGAATTTCTTCTATAACCGGCTCCTCCTGGGAAACTTCAGTTTGTTCGTTCTCCTCATACAAATTGTCTTCTTCCTCTTCCACCACCTCATCGTTGTACGAAATACCATCGTGTAGCACATATTGCAGCCAATGGACATCGGGCATATAAACAGCGGCCATTTTCTGCCTTTCTTCCACTTGCGGGAGGTTATTTTCAAGCGCCTTCCGCGCGAGCAGGAAACGTGTGAGGGGGAAATAAGGATAATCCTTCACCAGGTCTTCCAATTGCTGCATGCTGGTTTCTGCCAGCGATTTTTTGCGCAGCAGTCGATAGACCATTTCATCAACGGCGGTTTGCATCATAATCAAACTTACAGAAACTTACCAGTTAGAGAAGATTTTATTGAAAATTTCGTCGGTCAGGTTTTTGAGGATATCCTCTCTCAACTGAGCCTCTGCCTGGGAAAGGGAAAGGTTCGCGGAGAAGTCGAAGCTGCGACTGATGTCGCTTTCCGTATCCTTGTTGTTCACGTTGTCCCGGAGCTCCAGATGAAACGTAACGTTCAGCCTGTTCACAGAAGCCTGTTGCTGGGAAACACCGGTGGTGATGACGTCATAACCGGTGATCTGCCCGGAGATGACATAATGCGCGTCATCATTATTGGTCTGGATCAGCCTGGTCTGGTTTACGATCTTCTGGCGCAGTCTGTCCGTCAGTTGCGGCGATAATGTGGGATTGATGTACCTGGCCTTGTTTTCAAGATAATTCACCTTTACCGTTTTTATTTCCGGCGGAATGGAAACGTCCTTGAAAGTATAGCACCCCGGCAGCAGCCAAAGTATGCCGATGATGGCCAGGAAGCGTGTAAAAACAGATGTCCTATTCATTGATATCGTACTCTTTGAGTTTTCTGTAAAGTGTTCTTTCGCTGATGCCCAGGTCTGTGGCGGCATCTTTCCGTTTTCCTTTGTGTTTTTTCAATGCGCGCACGATCAGTTCTTTTTCTTTGTCCATGATATTGAGTGATTCTTCCACTTCTTCATGGTGGTGAATATCATGTTCGTTGTGCAGGATCACCGGTTGGGCCGTGGTTGGCATTTGCTGTACGGGCTGCACCAGTGCCGGGGGCGGGAACATTTCCGTTGTTTTCAACTCTTTCAGTTCGTTGATGATGCCGGGATGTTGCGCGGCCACTTGTGGGTTCTGCAAAATCTCGAGGAACATCTTTTTGAGTTCCGTTACATCTTTCTTCATATCGAAGAACAGCTTGTACAGGATTTCTCTTTCGTTGGAAAAATCGTTTCCGCTAAAGCCCTGATGCTGATTCCCGGCCAGTACCGGCATGTTCGTGTGGTGCGTACCATCGGGCAGGAACCTGCTCAATTCCTGCGCACCTACATGCTTATCCTGCGCCAGCACCGATATCTGCTCCGCAATATTCTTCAGTTCCCGCACATTTCCGCGCCAGGGATAGTTAATTAACATATTTCTTGCTTCCTCGTCCAGTTGAACGGGAGAAGTTTTGTAGCGTTCCGCGAAGTCCACGGCGAATTTTCTGAACAGGAGCATCACGTCTTCCTTGCGGTCGCGGAGGGAAGGCACCCTGATGGGCACGGTGCTTAACCGGTAGTAGAGGTCCTCACGGAATTTCCCCTGCCTTGTGCCTTCCAGCAATTCGCGGTTGGTGGCGGCGATCACACGCACATCGGTTTTCTGCACTTTGGAAGAGCCCACGCGGATGAACTCACCAGTTTCGAGTACGCGGAGCAAACGTGCCTGCGTGCCCAGCGGCATTTCGCCGATTTCATCCAGGAAAATCGTACCGCCGTTCACGGTTTCAAAATAACCTTTCCGGGCGTCCACGGCTCCGGTGAAGGAACCTTTTTCGTGACCGAAAAGTTCTGAATCTATGGTGCCTTCAGGAATAGCCCCGCAGTTCACGGCAATAAAAGGGTTGTGCTTCCTGGCCGAGAGTGCGTGAATGATTTGTGAGAACACTTCTTTACCCACACCGCTTTCCCCCACAATCAATACGGTAAGGTCGGTATTGGCCACCTGGGCGGCCACCTGCAGCGCGTAATTGAGGGCCGGCGAGTTCCCGATAATGCCGAATCTGTTCTTTATGCTTTGTAAATCCATTGGTATGTTTCCGTTTTATCAGGCAACAATGTCTCCCAGCAAAGTGGCCTGTGTGGCGTCCTTCACTTTTACCATGACGTAGTCGCCTTTTTGATAAGCATGGTTTCCTTTAGGGAACACCACCACTTTGTTTTGTGAATTTCTTCCCGCCCAATCGTGTTCACTTCTTTTGGAATTGCCTTCTATTAGTACTTTGAAGGTTTTCCCGACATCGTTCCTGTAGCTTTCTTTGGAAAGTCTGTTCTGTACTTCCACCACTTCTGCCAGCCTGCGTTTCTTTACTTCCAGCGGTACATCGTCTTCGTAACGGCGGTGGGCCAGGGTTCCCGGACGCACACTGTAGAAGTACATGTAGCTGATATCGTATTTTGAATACTCCATGATGGAGATGCTCTCCAGGTGATCGGCTTCCGTTTCGGTGCAGAAACCGGTGATTATATCAGAGGTAATACTGCAATCGGGCATGATCTCGCGGATGCGGTTCACCTTAGCAATGTACCATTCACGGGTATAGGTCCTGTTCATCAGTTGAAGGATACGGGACGAACCACTTTGGACCGGGAGGTGAATACACTTGCAGATGTTTTCGTATTTCGCCATGGTATGCAGCACATCATCTGTGATGTCTTTCGGATGGGAGGTACTGAAACGCACACGTAATTCCGGGGAAATAAGCGCCACCTGCTCCAGCAGTTCGGCGAAAGTGATGGGCTTTTCGTTTTTACCTTCCGGGGTGAAGTAGTAGCTGTCTACATTCTGGCCCAACAGGGTCACTTCTTTGTATCCTTTTTCAAACAGTTCGCGGCATTCCGCGACAATAGATTGTATGTCCCTGCTGCGTTCGCGGCCACGGGTGAAGGGCACCACGCAGAAAGAGCACATGTTGTTGCAACCACGCATGATGCTTACAAAGGCAGTAATGCCGTTGCTGTCGAGGCGAACCGGGGCAATATCGGCATAGGTTTCTTCCCGGCTCAGCAATACGTTCACGGCTTTCTGACCGGATTCCGCTTCTTCTATCAGGCCGGGCAATGTACGGTAGGCATCGGGGCCCACCACCATATCTACCAGTTTCTCTTCTTCCAGTAGTTTCGATTTCAGTCTTTCCGCCATACAGCCCAGCACGCCCACTAATGTTCCAGGACGTGCCTCCTTTAATTTGCGAAACTCGGTGAGGCGTTTGCGGACAGTCTGCTCCGCTTTTTCGCGGATAGAACAGGTGTTCACCAGGATAAGGTCGGCTTCTTCCGAATTCCGGGTGGCACCAAAGCCTTTTTCCTGTAGAATAGATGCCACGATTTCGCTGTCACTGAAATTCATGGCGCAACCATAACTTTCTATGTAGAATTTCTTTTCGTAAGTATTCGGATCTGCTGCGAACGGAGCGAACGCTTCTCCCTGTCTGCTCTCGTCCTGGATCTTTGCCTCCAACATCTGAAAAATCTGTTTAGGGGGCAAAGATAGGGAATGAAACAATGGTGACAAACTGGCAGAATGTGCTATTTTCAGTCAAATCGATTAACTTGTATCCTGTTTCCCCTTGTAACCTGCACCATTCATGCGTTATTGCTTTGTTTTACTGCTCTTTTGTTTAAGCTTCCGCACAGAGGCACAGGTTCGTGCACCCTTATCGGGTATAGTTAAAGATACCAGTGGCGTGGTACTCGAAGGTCTAACCGTCTCCTTACAGGCCGGGCACGATTCTTCAATCTTATTTAATGTACGCACCAATACGCAGGGGAAATTTCATTTTGAAAGTATTCCTGTAAAAAAATACCTGCTTAGAATTACCGGTACCGGGTTTCTTGACCTGGTTCTGAAAGATGTGGAACCCGGCAATTCAGAAGTGTTGGATTTTACCATGGAAACGATTGCTCCGCAAATGGAGGAAGTAGTGGTGGTGGCGGAAAAACCATTGTTTGAAGATAAAGACGGTGTGCTCACCATGAATGTTTCCGCTTCCCCCGCAGCTAATAGTTCCAGCGCTGGCGAACTGCTGAAAAACATGCCCATGATGGCCAGCGATCCGGATGGGAAACTTTTGCTGAAAGGCAAAGAACCCCGTATTCTGATTGATGATAAACCCACCGGACTGAATGCACAACAACTGGCAGACCTGCTGGAATCGCTTCCAGGTTCAGCCATTGAAAAAATAGAAATGATGATGAACCCGCCCCCACAATACGCCAGTGAGGAAGGTGGGGTGATCAATATCGTTACTAAAAAAGGAAAGATTGGTTTTACCGGAAGACTGAATACATTTTATGGCACCCGCGGAGAAATTAACCTGAACGGGAACTTTTCCTACCGGGATAAGAAATGGGCCATAGATTTCATCGCAGGCAATTCACTGACCCAAACACCCGGCAGCAGCCAGTCGAGGCGGGAGAATTTCTATACCGATTCCTCCAGCCAGTTGCTCACGAACGGACGTTTCGACAACAGCCAGTGGCGGCCACATTTCAGGTTGTCGGGAGATTATGAACTCAACCCCGGTCATCGGTTCAACCTTGTGGTGCAGGGACAATACGCCGATCTGGATAACCTCAGTTTAACCGCCTACCGGAACGTAAACCGGTTTAATGAGGTGTACCGGCTCAATACCCGCGCCAACGGTACTTTGGGTAACAATGTAACTCCCGGGGCCACGGCTTCCTACATTTTCAAAGGAAAGAATCCTGCCCAGCAATTAAAACTGATCGCAGGCATCAATGGTGGGTCATACGACAATACGCGTATCGCTACGCAACGCTTTCTTTCTCCCAAAGATGAAACTGCCATCGCCCCGGATAGTATTCAACAGCAACTCACCAATAACGGGAGCCTCAGCGTGAACATCCGGGCCGATTATACACAACCTTCGGGCTGGAAGCCACTCACGTTTTCCACCGGGTTCACGTTCCTGAACAGCAGAAACAACAACAAACTTGACGTATCCTATACCAATCGTGACAACGGCGCGCAGGTTCCGATACCGCAGATGGGCAACGATTTTGTTTTTCTTCAACAAGTACTCGGTTACAGAGGGTCCGCCATCTTCAGGTTCAATAAAAAATGGCAGGTGAACGGGGGCGCTACCTTTGAGCAAACTGCTATGCGGTTCCGCTTTTTTACCGGCAATACCCCGCACAGTACGAACCGTTACGGGAATCTATTGCCACAAGCCACGCTCCGGAAGGAGTGGAGCGGCAACCGTACGGCTACCCTTTCTTACCGGAAAACCGTTCGCAGGCCTGGAATCCGAGAGCTCAATCCTACCGTGGATGAATACACGGACCCTTATAACATCCGGTTCGGGAATCCTTTCCTGGCGCCGGCGCTCGCGCACAACTATGATCTTACACTGGGCAAATACAAAGGCAAATCGTACGTGAACTTTTCACTGGGATACAACAAGGTGGAAGACATTATCCAACAGATGCGGACTGCTATTCCAGGGGAAAAAACGCAGATCACGTTTGAGAACCTGGCAGGCAGGAAAGAATACGAAGCCGGTTTGTGGGGCGGTTATACTTTTTCAAGGAAATTCAGGCTGAACACCAGTATACATTATCTTTTCAGCGAATACCTCAATAACGGACTTTCACAAATACGGTATCAGAATGGCGGCTCACTGAATGCTTCCATGAACTGGACTTATACCTTTAACCCACTTTTCCTGGTGGAAGGGAGTTCACGTTACCATTCCTTCGCCGACCCGCAAGGCCGTTCCAGGGCAAATCTTTCCATGCAACTCGGGCTTCAGCAAAAACTACTCAACAAAAGAATGACCATTTCCATAATGGTGGTGGACCCGTTCAGGCAGCAGCAATTCAAATCAGTGACGTATAATGAGAAATTCACGGTTACGAGTGAACGCTATAGCCGCACACAGAACCTCAGGATTGGACTGGCTTATAATTTAACGCCCGCACCCAAACAGGTTTCCAAAAAACAAATTATGGATGCAGTGAAGACAGTGAAGGGGAGTTAAAATACCTGCTCCCTAACCAGCTTTTTCCTGCCGGTACCAGCCAGTTGTTTTCCAGTTGTTCCTTTGTGGCCGCCAGGTTATTGAAGTATAAAGTATCTTCTTTTATGAAACCTTTCTCAATACCCCAGGGAATCTGGGCCATCGGCAGCAACTGTACTTTTCCTTCGATGGCGAAAGCCAGGTTTTGCCGGTCGAACATGTTAACGCTGAATTTTTGTTCGATCTCTTTGATGAGCCGCACTGAACTATCAGTACTGCAACCGCTTACGGTTACGGAAGTTTCATCGGCCATCAATACAATGAACTGGCCGAAGAACATATTGGCGTAGCCCTTAACGGGATGTCCATGCGCATTCCATTGGGCCACGAAATTGTGCAGCATTTCTTCGATGAGCAATGCTTCGCTGATCAGAAATAATCTGGAGGACTGGTATATCCACACCCGGGAGTTCGGTGAAAAACCCTCGGGCAAAAGGTGTTTAAACTCAAAATTCATGGGGCAAAGATACTAAATCATGCTTTTCTCCACCAGTTCGGCGATGTCCAGCACGGCAACTTCTTCCTCTTTTTCTTCATTTTTAACACCATCTGTAAGCATGGTATTGCAGAATGGACAGGCAGCGGCGATCACCTGGGCGCCTGTTTGTACGGCTTCTTTTGAACGGTCGAGGTTTACGCGGATGGTGCCGTTTTCTTCCTCCTTAAACATCTGGGCACCACCGGCGCCACAGCATAGTCCTTTGGAGCGGCAGCGTTTCATTTCCACCAGTTCCGCGTCCAGCGCGGCGAGCACTTCGCGGGGCGCTTCATAAATATTGTTAGCGCGGCCCAGGTAGCAACTATCGTGGTAGGTGATTTTTTTTCCTTTGAACATGCCGTCTTCCTTCATTTTGATGCGGCCCTGGTTGATCAGTTCCTGGAGGTAGGTGGCGTGGTGGATCACTTCATAGGTGCCACCCAGTTCGGGGTACTCATTTTTAATTGTATTAAAACAATGGGGACAGGCGGTCACGATTTTTTTGATGCCGTAGCCGTTCAACACCTGGATGTTCTGGTAGGCCATCATCTGGAACATGAATTCGTTGCCGGCACGGCGGGCGGGATCGCCTGTACACATTTCTTCTTTCCCGAGAATGGCGTATTTGATGTCCAGTTTGTGCAGAATCGTTACAAAAGCCTTCGTGATCCTTTGTGCCCTTTGGTCGAAACTTCCTGCGCAACCCACCCAGAACAGCACTTCAGGGCTTTCTCCACGGGCAAACAGGTCCATCATTACGGGTATCTCCATCCTATGAAATTTGCCTTCAAACCTACATGATGCGTGTGAAACTACAAAAATGTATTTTTGCGCCCTCAAATGAACGAACGCGCGTGAAACTACTCTTTACCCGATGGCTGCACTGGGAACGCCTGCCATTCAAAGTCCTTTATTTCCCACTCAGCTTTATATGGGTCTGGTATTGCCTGCGCAGCCGATCGTTCTGGTTCTTCAGTTCTTCCAATCCAACGCTTACTTTCGGCGGTTTTCAGGGCGAAAGCAAAAAGGAAATGTACGAGCAGTTGCCAAAGGACCTGTATCCCAAAACCATTTACATTGAGCCCGGAATCACATTTGAGCAGGTGAAAAAACAGTTCAGCGATGCGGGTTTTTCTTACCCTTTCGTGGTGAAACCAGACGTGGGGATGAAAGGGATTCTTTTCAGGAAAATTGAACACGAAGAACAACTGGAAAAATACCACCAACGTATTCCGGTAGAATACATCGTACAGGACCTGATAGAAATGCCCATAGAACTCAGCGCTTTTTACTACCGTTTCCCGGGAGAAAAAAACGGGGTCATCACGGGTTTTATCCAGAAAGAATTACTGGAAGTGCATGGCGATGGAAAATCCACTTTGTGGGAACTGATCCTGGCGCATCCGCGTGCCCGCCTGCGGCTGGAAGAGATGAAACAACGCCACGAACACAGGCTGGACCGTGTATTGCCGGCCGGACAGCATTTCTACCTTTCTTATGCAGGCAACCACAACCGCGGCGCGCGTTTTATCAACCTTTCCCACGAGATAGATGAAAGACTCACCAAAGTATTTGATGACCTGAGTAATTTTTCCGGCCAGTTCTTTTATGGGCGCTACGATATCAAATGCCATTCAGTAGAAGAGCTGAAAAATGGCAAAGGATTTTCCATCCTTGAATTCAATGGAGCAGGGGCTGAACCCAACCATATTTACGATGCGGGTTTTACCTTGGCGCAGGCCTACCGCGAGATACTGAAACACTGGAAAGTGTTGTTCGAGATCAGCAGGTACAACCACCGGAACGGTACGCCGTATTGGGGATTTCTGAAAGGATGGCGTTTCCTGCGCCAGAGCGCCCGCCACTTTTCCCAACTTGAAAAATTTGATTGACCCGATTGTTGTATTTTCAACCCTCATCTTAAAATCCTTGCATGAGTTGGTGGCAAAGTATGCGCAATCACCCGCGTTTCATCCGTTTTTTTAACTGGGAATACTGGAGTTTTAACACGGTATATGGTCCAATCTACCTGATCTTCGTTTTGCTTGGCTTTCGTGCCAGGAGTTTTTTCTTCTTCTCCGCTTCCAATCCAACCATTGAAAACGGGGGTTTTCTCAATGAATCCAAAAAGAAAATCTACGATATCATGCCGCCTGAATATTATCCCGCAACCCTTTTCTTTCCAAAAGGGACCTCCGGAGAAACGGTGATCAACCAGGTAAAAGCATCTCGCATTGTTTTTCCCCTTATCGCCAAACCGGATATCGGCGGAAGGGGCAGGGGCGTGAAAAAAATAGATAACGCGGAGGAACTCGTCGCCTACGCTTCCGGCGCCACACTCGACTTTCTTGTGCAGGAATTCATTCCCTACGAACTGGAAGCCGGCATATTTTATTACAGAATACCCGGAGCAGAAAAGGGCCATATTTCGGGTATCGTTTTCAAAGAATTTCTGACCGTGAAAGGTAACGGGAAAGACAATGTGGAAGCCTTACTGCAACAGGATCCCAGGCATATTCTCCAGTTACCCGTGCTCGCCCGGCAACTCGGGGATCAACTGCGATACGTTCCCGCCAACGGAGAAAAACTTGAACTGGTACCATACGGCAATCACGCACGCGGCGCTAAGTTCACGGACCACAGTTTCCGTGCCGATGCGCAACTAACGGAAACATTTAACCGTATTTGTAACCGAATCAACGGATTTTATTACGGGAGAATGGACGTGCGTTTCGAAAGCTGGGAAAAGCTGGCGAAGGGAGAGGCATTTTCCATTATAGAACTGAACGGCGCCGGTAGTGAACCTACGCACATGTATGATCCCGGACATTCGATTTTTTTCGCCTGGAAAGAAATTATCCGCCACTGGATCCTGCTGTGGAAAATCAGCCGGGCCAACCACAAAAAAGGTATTCCCTACATGCGTTTCTCGGAGGGAATGGCCATGTTCCGGGAAGACAAACGCATCAGTAGACTACTTGAAGAGATGAGCTAACGGTTCTTTCTATTCAAAAAACTATCTTCGCTTCAACATTTATAATTCTATGCAACCCATCATCCGTGTTCAGGAACTCACAAAGCAGTACGGTGATTTCACGGCTGTCAGCAACCTCAGCTTTGAAGTCATGGAAGGCGAAATCTTCGGCCTGCTGGGGCCAAACGGCGCCGGTAAATCCACCACGCTGGAGATCATTGAAACCTTGCGTGATAAAACGGCGGGCAAAGTCTGGGTGAAAGGCATAGACCTGGATGAACAACCAAACGCGATCAAAAAACAGATTGGTGTGCAGTTGCAAAGCAGTGGCTATTACCCGCACCTCAACCTGGTGGAACTGATAGAATTGTTCGCAGGCCTGTACAATCAGGACGTGGAACCAATGGCATTACTGGATAAAGTTCAGCTCCGCGATAAAGCGAAAGCGAAGTTCAAAGAACTCAGCGGCGGACAAAAACAACGTTTCTCCATTGCCACCACCCTCATCAACAAACCCTCGATCATCTTCCTGGATGAGCCTACTACCGGGTTGGATCCGCAGGCCAGGAGGAATTTGTGGGACCTGATCCGTGACATCCGCAGCACCGGTACCACCGTGATTATCACCACCCACTACATGGATGAAGCCGAAATACTTTGTGACCGCGTAGCCATCGTGGATGCCGGAAAAATTATTGCCATTGCCTCTCCGGATCAACTCATAGATGAACTCGTTTCAAGGGGTTTTGAACGGCCCAAAGAAGTTAAAAAAGCCAACCTGGAAGATGTGTTTATCGACCTCACCGGGAAGACGTTGCGGGAGGAATCCTAACACTTGTTAGTTTTCCTTATCTTCGTTCCCACATTTCAATTTCTACTATATGCAAAACAGGGAAGTTTATATTCTGTCGGCCGTTCGTACGCCAATGGGTAGTTTCGGTGGTGCTTTAAAAGATTTTTCTGCCACACAACTCGGTGCTATCGCTATAAAAGGAGCATTGGAGAAAGCAGGTCTCGCCCCGGAACTGGTAGAGGATGTACTGATGGGCTGCGTGTTGCAAGCTAACCTCGGGCAGGCACCCGCACGTCAGGCTGCTAAATTTGCCGGACTTCCCAACGAAGTGAATTGTACTACGGTGAATAAAGTATGCGCAAGCGGTATGAAGTCTATCGCGCAGGCGGCTCAAAGCATCATGCTGGGTGACGCTGATGTGGTGATTGCAGGGGGAATGGAAAGCATGAGCAACGTACCATTCTACTCCCCAAACATGCGCTGGGGCAACAAATACGGACATGTACAACTCGCAGACGGGCTTGCGAAAGATGGACTCACTGATGTGTACGATGGGCAGGCGATGGGGATGGCGGCGGAACTGTGTGCGAACGAATGTAATATCTCACGTGAAGCGCAGGATGCGTTTGCGGTAAGCAGTTACCAGCGCAGCCAGAAAGCCTGGGAAAATGGCGCCTTCAATGATGAAATCGTTTCTGTTCCCATTCCACAGCGTTCCGGTGACCCGCTGCTGTTCAATAAAGACGAAGAACCCTTCAATGTTAAGTTCGATAAGATACCCACACTGCGCCCTGCTTTCAAAAAAGATGGTACTGTGACTGCGGCAAATGCTTCTACCATGAATGATGGCGCCGCGGCGCTGGTGCTGATGTCAAAAGAAAAAGCCGAGGCATTAGGACTTAAACCTATCGGTAAAATCGTTTCCTATGCTGATGCTGAACAGGCACCCGAATGGTTTACCACCACACCTTTCCTCGCTGTGCCCAAAGCCGTGGCAAAAGCAGGACTTACCATAGAAGACATCGCTTACTGGGAACTGAATGAAGCCTTTGCTGTAGTGGGCATAGAAAATACGAAGCGCCTGAACATTGATCCTTCCAAAGTAAATGTGCACGGCGGGGCGGTTAGTCTGGGCCATCCGCTGGGTTGCTCAGGCGCACGCATTATTGTGACCCTGCTCCATGTGCTGAAGCAAAACAATGCACGATATGGTGCCGCGGGTATTTGTAACGGTGGCGGAGGTGCCAGCGCTATGGTGATAGAAGCGTTGTAAATACAAGGCTATCGTTTGCCAATGCCTAACTTTTTCTTTCCAACTGCTATTAACTGATCCACATCGGGAGAGACTTTCGTAAAATAAACGGTGACGCAGAACAGGATAGAAAAGCTGCCGCATTTAAGTATTAGTCCGGCCAGACCATCAATGCTGCTGAAAAGCAATAGTGGCAACATGTAACAGCCCGCGCTGGTCAGCAGCAATACAACTGTTTTGCCGCTGAAAGGTTGTAACCTGAACTTGTACCAGAGAAAATACATGCGGATCATGTTGTAAACGGATACGCGGATCAGTTCTGAGATGGCCGCACCCATCAAACCATAAGCTTTTACAAAGAAATAGTTCAGTGGGATGGTTAGCACCAGCAAAATAATGCCCGAATAAAATTCAAAGCGCCAGAACAGCGAGGTGCCGATAATATAATTGTTGACCCCGGTACCCAGTTCCACCAGTTTGGACAAACCAAGTACAAACAAAATCGCCAGTATCGAAAAATACTCGTTGTTCATACTAAGAAATTGCATCGCGTTCTCCATACCCAGCCAGATGTTCACCACAATGAAGATGCCCCCAGCCAATAGATTGATGGATGATCTGCTGTAAATCCTGCTGATCTCGGGGATGTTTTTGTCTTTCCACGCCTGGGACAAATGGGATATGGAAATAGGCGCCAGCGCCCGTTGTGGAATCATGGCCAGGTTAATCGCGTAAGTAGCCAGGTTGTATGCTGCGGTAACCGCAAGTCCGTTCATGCTGGCGAGCAGAATGGAATCGAATGTAACCGCGAGGGTATTGATGATTTGTGAAAGATAGGTGAGGGAGAACAACGTCAGCATCTTCTTGTAGAACTTCCTCGTAACACGACTGATGCTGAAGTTGAGGTGGAAATGATCTTCCCGTATAAGATAGATGATGATGGTGAGAAAGATACCGCCGTAGGTGAACGAGAATAACTTGATGAATGTATCGAAATCGATGATTCCTGCAATTTTCAGCAGAATGATAAGTGTGGTCAGCAACCTTACACCGGCTTC
Organism: uncultured Flavihumibacter sp.; assembly: GCA_946482545.1. Next base: position 25,594 of record CAMLRX010000062.1, read on the forward strand.
TTTGAGGAAGTTGGGGAGAACGGTTTTCCGGTGCAGCCAACTGTAGCTTTCCAGCAGGAAATAGAACAGGTAGAAGTAAGTAAAAGGGAAAATCCAGTAATAATATTCTACCAGCAGTGCCGACCTGTGCTGGAACTTCCTGATGACCAGCGGCTCAAATAAGATGCCTGCCACCATCAGCAGGATGAACCCGATAGTTCCCCCGATCATTGCGATGGCGAGCAGGTCATTGTCTTTTTTCTCCAGGTTGTCCTGGTAGTAAGGAAAGAATTTGTACATCACGGCCGGCAAACCAAGACTGGCGAAAGCCATGAAGTTCTGCGCGATGTCGAAAAAAGCCCTGGTAAGCCCAAACTCTTCAGCGGTAAAATAATTGTTGGAGGTGAAGAACCACATATTGATGGCGCCCACCACGAATCCCGTGATGATGACCGCGGAAGAATACAAACTCTGCTTACGGATATTCCCCATGTATGTTACCGGATATAAAAGTTAGGGTCCTTCAGTGTTTTAACGTCCACCATATCGGTGTATCCAGATTTAATTTTCTGCCATTTTTCCGTGGGTGAGATCCATACCCAGTTGCCGGAGGCGTCTTTGATGCGTGTTTTCATGTCGAAACCCGGAACACAATCTGTCCATCGGTAGGAGAGTAGCAGTTTGTTCCGTTTCATCTGCTGGCTGATCTCCAGTTTTGGAATCTTAGTGGTGCGAAGGTATTGGTCGAAAACTTTCTGCAACCGTAGTCCTGTTTCCTTCGACAAAAATTGTTCTACCTCAGCAGTAGTAACGGTTTGGTGGTAATAGACCTGGTTCATCTTCCGCAGCATCAAACGAAACTTTTCATCGTTGCCCACCATCTGCCGGATCATGTGCAGCATGTTGGCGCCTTTGTAATACATGTCGCCGGAGCCTTCCCGGTTCACGTTGTATACGCCAATGATGGGAATATCGTTCGCAATGTTCTTCCTGATGCCCTGCACGTAAGCATTCGCTGCGCTATCTCCATATAAGCAGTTCAGGTAGATCGTTTCAGAATAGTTGGTGAAACTTTCGTGTATCCACATATCGGCGATGTCTTTCGCGGTAATGTTGTTGCCGAACCATTCGTGGCCGGTTTCGTGGATGATGATAAAGTCGAACTTCATGCCCCATCCTGATCCCGAAAGATCACGCCCCTTGTACCCGTTCTCAAAATCATTGCCATAGGCCACGGCGCTCTGGTGTTCCATGCCGAGGTGCGGGGCGTCTACGAGTTTGTAGCCGTCTTCATAAAAAGGATAGGGACCGAACCAGTGTTCGAAGCATTTCATCATTGGGGCCACCTGTGTGAATTGTTTTTTGGCCTTATCGAGGTGCTCTTCGAGTACCCAGTAAGTGCAGTCGAGCGGACCTTTCTCGCCCTGCAGGGTTTCTCCGAAACTGGTGTAGGTGCCGATATAGGGAACGATATTGTAATTGTTGATGGGGTTCGTAACGGCCCAGCGGTAGCGCGTATTTCCGTTCGCATCTTTTTCAACGCTTCTCAACCTGCCGTTGCCCACACCTTTTAGGTGGGCGGGGGTGATAATGGT
>CAMLRX010000063.1 GCA_946482545.1 uncultured Flavihumibacter sp.
GGACCTCTTGAAAAAAGAAGACCGGCTTAGTGGAGATAATGTATGGTGTTATTCGCCTGTTGATGAGGTAAAGGCCAATCTGGCGCAAACTGGTTACCCACTTTCTTCCATCCATTTCATCAAAGGCAAGGTAGAGGAAACCCTGCCGCATCCGGAAATTGGAAAGATAGCCTTGCTTAGACTTGATACCGATTGGTATGAGTCCACCAGGCATGAGTTGGAAACATTGTATGATCTGCTGGTGCCCGGCGGCATTCTGATCATAGATGATTATGGCCATTGGAGTGGAGCAAGAAAAGCTGTAGATGAATTTTTCGCAGAAAGAGGTATCCGCATATTTTTAAACCGGATTGATTATACAGGCCGTATTGCTATTAAACCCAATTGATATGAGTCTTTTTAAATGGCTATTTCCCGATAAAGTTGAATTTAAATCACAAATTGATTTTCCTGCAGTGGCCCTGGAGCCTTTCATAGATAAAAACAGGTATGCGCTTTCTCTCATTCCTAACTGGATTGATGAGGATGCATTTAAAAAATCCTGGTTCGATTATGGCGTTCCCTCCTTTATAAGGGGGGATATCAACAAGCCCATCAGCAGAACCTTGACTTATTCAGACCTGCTGCTTTATTTTTCTGACAAACATTTTCCCCAACTGAATTATTTCGAAATTGGTGTTTCCGTTGGAAAGAACTTTTTCCAAATGATCAATGGTCACGAAAAAGGGACTTTTACCGCTTTCGATATTGAAACAATAAATCCGGTACTTGAAAATGAGTTGGAACTGGTTGAAACTGAAACCTGGAAAACACCAGCCGATTCTATCAAGAAAAACGAGTCATACCTGAAAAAATACCGGAGGAATGCGCTGGATGTGCGCTATTTATGTGGGGATGTATGGGATGAAAATAGTTGGGCGAAGCTGAAAGGGAGTAAGTACAACATCGTTTTCTCGGATGCGCTTCATACGCCAAAGGCAATCTTGTTTGAATTTGAAATGCTTGTTAAATATGATCTGCTGGATGAAAAATTCGTGATAGTATGGGATGACCTGGTGGGGAAAATGCAGAAATCCTTCTTCAGGATAATCAATAAATACAAAAAGAATTACCCCATCCATGATATTTACCTGGTGAACATTAACGGATGGATTGGTGAGCATGAGCCGCCCCATACCGTTGGTATCATTTCCAGTTTTCCTTTGTAGTATGAAAACTGCGCTGACAAATCTTTCCAATCATTCTTTTAATGAAGGTCGTGAGAGACTGAACACTTCAGCTTTGAAGCATGGTGTGCAGGACCTTTATTCTTTTTCTTTCGAATCATTTTCCGGAAAAGCGTTTTTTAAACAGTTTGCGCATATACTTACACAGCCAAGGGGATTGGGATATTGGCTCTGGAAGCCCTATATTATCCTGGAAACACTGGAACAATTAAACGATGGAGACGTTCTGATTTATTCTGATTGTGGAATTGAAATCATTGAAGATCTTAGTCCTTTGGTTGAAATTTGTGTCACTAAGCAGCCAGTGGTGCTGTTTGCCAATGGTAATTTATTAAATGCCGCCTGGACTAAACGGGATTGTTTTGTACGCATGAATGCAGATATCCCTGCTTATTGGCTGGCCATACAATGTGATGCTTCTTTTGCGCTGTTTCGAAAAGGAAGTGATAGCGTGAAATTTGTACAGGAGTGGTTGAATTATGCATCTGACCAACATATTCTCACGGATGTTCCTAATTCCAGTGGTAAAAGAAATCTTCCCGGCTTTATTGAACACCGCCACGACCAGTCTATATTATCCATTTTAGCAAAAAAGTACGGTTACCCTTTGTATAGACAGGCATCTCAATACGGGAATCATTATAAAATGCCTGAATTAAGAGTGCCAGGGGAGTTCAACTGTGTCAGTCAACGCTACCAGCAGGAACTGAGTTTCTATGCGCAAAATTGGTTCAGCAATTCGCCTTATCCACAGTTACTTCATCACCATAGATTATTGAATGCGAAAAACAATACTGTGCAGAAACGCAGCATTGCTGTAGCATTAAGTTCTTATCTAAACCGGCTTTCGGGAAAGATATTCACTTTGTACTACAAGAAATACACGAATAATGGTTGAACCGAATGCCCCATACCCATTAATAACCGTTGTAATTCCAACTTATAATTCGCAAAATGAATTAGAAGCGGCTATTACAAGTGTGCAATCACAGCTTTTTTTAAACTGGGAACTTATAATTATAGACGGGGCCTCTTCAGACAACACACCGGATATCATCAGGAAGTACGCGAACAATGATACGCGGATCAGTTATATTTCGGAGGAAGACAAGGGAGTGTACGACGCTATGAATAAGGGCATATCGCTTGCTAGAGGAGAGTGGGTATACTTTTTAGGATCTGACGATAAACTTTATGCTGAGAAAGTTTTTTCAGAAGTGGCGCCAATGCTGCAACATGCGGCGGGACAGTTCGTTTATGGCAACGTAAGAATGGGAGATCGCCCCGAAAAATATGATGGTCCTTTTGATTTCAGGAAACTGCTGATCAAAAATATTCCACATCAGGCCAGTTTTTATAAGAAAGAACTGTTCAATAAGTTTGGGCTTTACGACCAGCGTTACAGGCAGCATGCAGACTGGGCGCTGAATATAAAATGTTTCAGGCAGGCCGATCCATTATATATTGACGTACTTGTTGGTATTTTTGGATTGGGGGGCATCAGTGGTGAACACGATAAATTATTTTTAAGGGAAGTGTTGCTGCCTGAAAAAATGAACTGGCTAAAAGAAGAAGGAAAGCAGGTGCTTCGAAATATCAGGAGTTATGATATTGTATGGAGAATGGTCAGGAACGCCTCTTTTAAAGACAAGGGGGACTTTGAGCAAGCGTTTTTAAAATTGGAAGTGCCTATGATAGTTAATAGTATGTTTCATGTGCAGCACTGTATTCCTGTAAGGCTACTTAAAAACGGATTTGTCTCGAAAACTTTAATGACGGCGAATTATTTGTATAACAGGATAATTTTCAGGCTTTGATGTTGTCCATTATTATCGTTAACTATAAATCAGTTCAACATATCCTGAACTGCCTCCAATCCGCATCCCGGTACCCTGGTTTTCTTTCGTATGAATGGATCGTGGTTGATAACGAAGTTGACGGCGATTGTATGGAACGGATAAAGCAGGCCTTCCCCTCGGTGAAGTATTTTCGTATGGGGTATAATGCCGGGTTTGCCCGTGCAAACAATGCCGGTATGCGAATAGCTTCCGGAGATGTTTTTTTATTGCTTAACCCTGATGTATTATTTTCTTCAGATGTTTTACCCAGTTGTTTAAAAAGGTTCAATGAATCTTCCTACGCTGCTTGCAGCGTTCAACTCCGGTTTGCCGACGGCACACCGCAGATTACCGGAAATTATTTTATAAAGGGAGCGTTGAATCTGCTGCTGCCTTTACCTTACATAGGAAGGCTGGTTAAGAAGGCCGGACAGTTTTTTGGGGTAAAGAAAACAAATGTTGAAGAAGCCAAAAGTTTGGAAGTGGTGGATTGGATCAATGGCGCTTTCCTGATGGTAAAAAAAGAGGTAGTGCGACAAGCCGGTATGCTTGACGAAGATTTTTTTCTTTATGCTGAAGAAATAGAATGGTGCAGCCGGTTGAGAAAAACCGGAGAATTATGCGTTTATGGAGACCTTGATATTGTTCACCTGCAGGGAGAAACGATAAATGCGGCTACTGGCAACCAGGAAAAAGGCTACTACAACTTATACGATAAAAAAGGGCTTCAGTTGATTGTATCTAATTTATTGCGCGTTCGGAAGCAGTGGGGGCTGCTTTGGTATTTGTTTCACCTGACCGCTTATTCATTTGCTGCGTTGTTGTACCTGTTCATCTTTCCAATCCAAAATCTTATTTCCGGAAAGCTTGTGTTGCATAATGCGAATAAAGCATCGGGTTTCTTTACGAATATGATAAAAATATGGCGCCTCTTTCCAAAAATGGTAAGACTGACGCCACATTTTTACAAGATGATTTAAGTAGAATTTATACTTTATTCTTCAGCCTTGAATAATTTTTCCATCCTACAAAAGCGGCCAGCAAAATGAGTAGGTAAGTGACTGCGGCCGCGCCCATGGTAATCATTGACCCTGTTTTATAACTCTGCGGCTCAAAACGAAATTCTATCTCATTTTGCCCGGCAGGAATTTTCATACCGCGTAAGATGTAGTTTACTTTACAAAAGTCTGCTTTACTGCCGTTGATATAAGCGTTCCACCCTTGTTTGTAATATACTTCACTGAACACGGCGAATTGTGGTGTAACCGCATTGGTTTTATACCTGATCAGGTCATTTTTGTTTTCCAGCCAGGTGATGGTCGCGGTTGAATCATATACGGGCTGATCGCCTGCAATAGCTTTGAATTTTTCCTGAACAATCGCTACTTCCTTTAGTGGCATGCTATCTAATGCGGCCATTTCCGCATCTGCATTTGGAACGTATTTGATGGAGCGGGCAAGCCAGCATGGTCCAAATGCTTCAGGATTCAGTTGCGCCACGGGTTGATTATTCGATGGGTTTGAAACAATAAAATACCGCGTATTCATCATATTAAACGCCTGCATGTTTCCTTTGGAAAGCTGAAACTCAATAAAGTCCTGGTATAGTTCCAGCTTTGCCGGGCTATATCCCCCGACAGAATTGTGAAAAAAAGAAGCCCTGGAACTATTGAAAGGCCCTTGCTGGTCGGCCTGATCGAAAACACGGAATGGAGGATTATTGTCTTGTTTGATTTGCAGGTCAGCCTGTGTGGGCTGGGTTTCAAAATCTGATTTTTCAATAAAATTATTGCTGTTAAGATACCTTCTTCCCACGGAGAGTATGTCGAAGCTGCTTAATAATAAGAGTGCGGGTAAGACGATGTTGAGTTTTAGTTTTTGCTTTAGGAAGAACCAGATAAGTCCCGCACCCAATGCGATGAGCAGTAAACTCCTGAACAGATCACTTCCGAAAAGACTTCTCCTGTCGTCTTGTAACGCTTTCACAATGGAACTGCCGAAAGATTCGGCTTGTTGCTGAACCTGCGGCGAAGCGTTGGCGCCTGCCTGCTGAAGCATCATCCCTGAAAGATTTTGTTTTAACCCTTTATCGGTTTCGTTGCTGAAATCGGAACTGATGTAAAAGAAAAGCATTCCTGCTGCTATTATTCCGGTGGCGATCAGCGACTTTTTAAAGATGGCCAGAACATGCTTGTATTCGTCTTTCCCTGATGCAAGTCGCTCCAAAGCCAGCGCGGCAAGTGTTGGGAACGCAAGTTGAGGAATAACGAGCGACATCGCCGGCGCGCGGAACTTGTTATAAAAAGGAAGCGAATCAAACAGGAAATAGTTGACCGCCTCAAGGTTTTTCCCCCACGATAAAACAAACGCGACAGCAGAAGCGATGATGATCCACCACTTGTGCCAGGAATCAACATAAAAACAGCCGAAAATAAAGAGAAAAACAATAATAGCACCCAGGTAAACAGGCCCCGCATGAGAGGGTTGGTTGCCCCAATAGGCGGGAAGTTGTTTTACGAACTGGTTCGCCTGGTCCTCGCCCATACCGGTAAGTTCAGAAAGCTTTTCAGCAGTTTTTGTGTTTTCGCCAAATTCACTTTTTAATTCATTGTTTACAACCGTTGGAACACTGCCGCCATACAAGCGGGGAACCATAACTGTAAAAGATTCACCTATACCATAGCTTCCATAGAGAAACGCATAATCTTTATCCAATCCACCTTTGGTCCTCGTAGCGCTGTTGGGCTTTGTTAATTCAGATGCGCCGCCACGCATGGTTTCTTTCGCATACTCCTGCAGGGGAAGCATACTCACTGCATAGTTGGCGAAACCGATTAGCGTGGAAGCCACTAGTACGATCAGGGGTTTTACCAGTGCTGCACTGGATTTTGCTTTTATAGACCAAATAATAAAAACAAGGCAGAGAATGCCCAATGTAATTAGTGTGTAATATACTATTTGAAGGTGCTGGGAAGCCACCATAAGTCCGAAAGCTAGGATAGTGGTTATTGCTCCTGCCCAGTATTTCCTATTGAAAAGTAATATGGCCCCGCCAATCACCGCTGGAGCGTAGGAGATGGCCAGCATTTTTGTGTTGTGCCCAACAGAAAGAATAATTGGATTGTAGGTGGAATATGCATAGGCAATTGAAGCCAAAACTGCTATGATGGGCCTAATGCCTAACGACATACTCAAAATGTAAAAACAAACACAGGCCAGGAAAAAGTAGCCGACTGGAACCGGCAGACCAAGCATCAGTATTTCTTGTATATAACCTATATGGAGTACTGGTCCCTCCATCGCAAATGTATACGCAGGCATTCCACCAAACATACTGTTACTCCACAAAGGAAAATGCCCGTATTGATCCCTGAATTCAAAAGACTGCTGCGCCATTCCTCTCCAACCCGCAGTATCATGCTGATCAAGTACCATTCCCTGTAATGCGGGGATGCAAAATAAGACCGATACCAGAAGAAAAACCGCGATCGCGGCGAAATGCGGCACTACTTTCTTTTGAAAAAAAGCATTCATACGTTTAAAAATTATGCGGGGCAAAATAAGGTATTTTAGATGAAATGAGCCATAAATCAACGGAATATGCTTATCATTCAACGTTTTTGAAATATATTTAGGTTCGATATTGTTTATATGCGTTATTGCCCTAAACCTTGCATTGCAAAACCTGTTTTCATACTTTTTATTTTATTGCTGGCTTGTGCACGTGGTTTCGCTGTAGAAGATTCTGTTAGAGGTAAGAATCAACGGCTTAAAATTTCTACTTCAGCGTCTTTGTCCTGCAACAACTGGTTTTACGGTATAAATCCTGGTGATGGTATTAAAGTGGGAGATATTGACGTTTCCGGCAATCAGATGACTGTTGAAGCTGTTTTTAATAGAACTGTAGCTTACACGGGCAGTTATTTATATGCGGGTAATATTGTCTCCAAGCATGATGATCCTTCAAATACTAATTATCTCCTGCGTCCAAACAGCGCTGAAATTACAACCAGTAATGGCTACTTTGCAACACCTCAGGTTTGTGATATTCAACTGAACCGAACGTACCATGTGGCCATGGTGTATGACGGAAGTACATTAAAGTTCTACAGGAACGGTTACCTGATGAGCGAGGTGGCAGCAACCGGGGACCTCTATCAAAATGATTTTATTACTACAATTGGTGAGAAAGCGTTTGGTTCGCCTTCTCTTGCGGAGAACCTTAAAGGCTACATAAATGAGGTCAGAATCTGGAGTGTTGCCAGAACACAACAGCAAATCAGGGACAATATGACCGGATCACTCGCCAATCCTTCGGCACAAGCAGGTTTGCGCGGCTATTATACGTTTGATAATCTGGTAAATAAACAGGGGAATATATTGTTTAATGGAGCACTTTCAGGCGGTGCCGCCATTAGCAGGACGAATCCCGCATGTAATAATTTTGTGATTGATTCCTGTAATATCATTCCAACACCAACACTTGCCATCCCGGATTTCACAATTCCTTCTTCTGTGTGTGCAAACGAACCGGTAACCATAACCAATAATTCCATCGGAGCATCAAGCTATTACTGGAATTTCTGTGCGGCAAATCTATCCAGCATCCCTGCGGCTCAGAATCTTGGAAACCTTGGTGGTTACCTGCAAGGCCCGGTGTTTATGGACTATGCATTAGACAACGGTAATTATTACGGTTTTGTTGTTAATAACTTCCCGGGAGGACTGGTAAGACTGGATTTTGGAAATAGTTTGTTGAATACACCCGTGGCCGTGAACCTCGGCAATTTCGGAGGAGCAATTCCCAATAGCGCCGAAGGAATTCAGGTGGTGAAGAACGAAGGGAAATGGTATGCGATTATTGTAGGAGGAACACAAGCAGCGGGCCAGTCAAGAGTGGTGAAAATAAATTTCGGAACAGCATTAAACAACGCAGCGCCTATTGCCACAAACTGGGGAAATAATTTCGGCCTTGCTTTTCCGATAGACCTGCATCTGTTCCAGGATGGCAACAGATGGTATGGGTTTACGATTAATTCTGCAAACAATACCCTTACCCGTTTTGACTTTACAGAAAGTTTTGAAAATACACCCACTGGCTCCACCGTTCCACTTCCTTCAGTGTTTGATTACCCAACGGGTATTTATACAATGTTCAGTAACGGAAACTGGTATACTTTTATAACAAATGAATCCCCTTCCGCAGGAAGCCCAACCTTGATCAGGCTTGATTTTGGCAACTCACTTTTGAATATGCCCGTTCCTGTGAATTTAGGCAATCCAGGAAATGCGCTTACCCGCCCGAGGGATATTACTGTATTCAATTATTGCGGCAATGTTTCAGCATTCGTTGTGAATTCAATCACGAATGAACTGGTAAGAATAGATTTTGGAGACAATTTGCTGAATACGCCTTCAGGGACCAAAATAGGCAATATTGGGGGATTAGACTTTCCACATAGTATTTCAAAAATTTTCCGGCAGGGTGGGGATGTGTATTGTTTCACTACCAACGTCAACAACAACACCATCACCCGTTTCAAATTTGAAGGCTGCAACAACCCCGATCTCCCCGGCACTTCCGATATAACACCTCAGAACCTCATCTACAAAACCCCCGGCACCTACAACATCTCCCTCACCGTGGATGAGGGCCTCCCCACGCAGGCTTCCATCTGTAAACAAATTATCGTAAAACCCGAGGCCGCCCCAGAATTCTCCTTTATACAAGATGTTTGCGATCCCGCGCTCATCCATTTCAAAAACGAGTCTTCCAATTATACAACCCTCACCTGGGATTTTGGCAACGGCAGAACTGAAACCAATTCCGATGCGCCGGATGTTACTTATAACCCCTTCGGAACGTACACCGTACAACTGAAGGCTGATTTACAGAACGGCTGTTCCAAAACAATTTCTAAAGAAGTACCTGTATTGTTGCTGCGCGATTCACTCATCATCAACCGTGATTCCATATACTGCTTCGGAAAACCCGTTCAACTCAATGCGTTGCCAGCGCTTTCTTACTGCTGGACGCCCGCTGCCGGACTGTCTGATCCCACCATTGCGAATCCTGTGATCAATACGCCCGTACAACAAACCACCTATTTCCTGAATGCGCTGAAACCGATCGGAAATCTGGTCAACAATCCCGGGTTTACGAATGGGAACAACGGCTTCACTTCCGATTATAATTTTAATCCCGGGACTGGGGTGAATGAAGGGGTATATACTGTTTCAGCCAACATTCCCGCGTGGCACCCCAGTTTTGCGAATTGCGGCGACCATACGAACGGCACAGGCGATATGTTGCTGGTAAACGGCTCCGGAACGCCCAATGCAAGAGTTTGGTCGCAAACTATTCCTATCCAGCCCAATACCAACTACGCCTTTTCAGCATGGATTCAAACACTGGTGCCTTCAAACCCTGCACAACTTCAGTTTTCTATCAATGGTGTTCAGTTGGGAACAACCATCAGCGCCAATGCGGCCACCTGCAGGTGGGACCAGTTTTATGCGGTATGGAACTCGGGAAACAGTAGCTCTGCCGTTATTTCTATTGTAAACATCAACCTGAATACCGGCGGAAATGATTTCGCACTCGATGATATTTCTTTCGCACCCTTACAAATGGTCCGTGATTCCGTAACCATCACCGTTCATGAAACTCCGGATGTGGATTTCAGTTTCAGTGTGCCTTATTGTAAAAGTCCGCAGTTCACGGCCACAACGCTTGCGGAACCCAGTCCGATCGGAACCTGGAAATGGGTATTCGATGATGGCACGGAAGGTATTTCCTCTGCCGTAACGCACAGTTATGCCAAAGGCGGGGAATACGATGTGAAGTTGATTGCCACTGATGGGAACGGTTGTATGGATTCTGTAATTCATGTTGTAAAGCTGGATACCGCCACTGCTGTGGTAAGTAATGGCGATTTGGTTTGTAAAGGAAGCACGGTCAGCTTCCAGGCATCGGGTGGTGTGTCGTACAGTTGGTGGCCAGCGGCTGCGCTTAATGATGCGGGTTTGCCGGTGCAGCAGGCCGTGGTGGATACTTCCACACGTTTTGTGGTGACGGTTACCGACGCGCTCTTCTGCACCGATACGGCTTCCGTAATGATGGCCGTGATTCCCAGGCCGGATTTCGTGCGCCCACCCAACCGTGATGTTTGTGCCGATAGTACCGTTACCATGCTGGGCGTGAATGATGATGCGTTTACTTACCAATGGTCGCCCGCATCAGCGTTCAATAATGCCTCCCTGAAAGATCCGGTGGCGAAACCAATTGCTTCTACGCAGTATGAAGTGTTGATTACAGAAGGTGCCTGTGGCTACGATACCAGTTTTACGGTTGGCGTGCGGGTGAACCCGAACCCCACAGTAAAGGCTTCCAGTTCGAATGACATCAATTGTTTGAATACCACTACTTTTCTTTCGGCTGTAAGTCAGGCGGGAACACGGTTTGAATGGACCCCCACTTCGGCTGTTGATAACCCCACCGGTGCCACCAGGGTAGTGGGATCGCTTACACAACCAGGGTATTTCACGGTGAAAAGCACCAACCAGTATGGCTGTTCGGCTTATGATAGTGTATTGGTGAACGTTACCACCGACGGTCCAACTGGTTTCCAGGTGCCCAACGCGTTCACCCCGAATGGCGACGGCATCAACGACTGTATTTCTCTGAACAGGTGGGGCAGCGTACAACTGCACGAGTTCTCCATTTATACCCGTTGGGGAGAAAGGGTGTTTTCCTCTAACGATCCGCGTCGTTGCTGGGATGGTACTTTTAAAGGAAAGGCATTGCCTGTGGGCGCTTACGTGTATTTTATCCGGGCCAAAGGTTTATGTGGCGACATTACCCGTAAAGGACAGATCATGCTGGTGCGGTAAACCCATACGGGAAACATTCAGTAGCTTCGTACACTTAACGTTTCGCGTATGCGCTGGATCTACTTCTTTTCCAGGGTGGTGTTCATCTGCAACCTGTTCTACCTGCTGGCCCTGTACATCAGGCTGTCGCCACAGGTTCCCGAGGTGTTCCTTACTTCTGGCATCATCATCATGGGCTCTGTAATGGCACTGTACGGCACGGTACTGATTAACCTGTGTTATGGATGGCTGTTGCTGACGCGGAAAAAGTTGAAGCAATATGTTCCATTATGGCTGGCGCTGGTCAACTTTTTATTTCTGCTCACCCAGATATTGTTAAGTTTGTTTTTATGATAAAAAATATCATTTCCCACAAACCCACCAAACTTTTCATCCTCCTTGCAGGCATTTTTATCGCCAATGCGCTCATCGCGGAATTTATAGGCGTGAAGATATTTTCACTGGAAGATTCACTGGGTGTGCGCCAGGCCCATCTGAACCTGTTCGGGATCGATTTTTCCTTCAACCTTACCGCAGGAGTACTGTTGTGGCCGGTGGTGTTCATCATGACCGATATTATCAACGAATACTACGGTCCAAAAGGGGTGAAGTTCCTTTCTTATCTGGCTGCAGGACTCATCGCGTATGCGTTTATCATGTTCTTTTTCGCGATCCGGCTCGTGCCGGCAGGATGGTGGACGGGCAGTAAATCCACTGCGGGCGTGCCCGATATGCAGGTGGCTTACAAAGCTGTTTTCGGGCAGGGACTGTGGATCATCGTTGGTTCCCTGATCGCTTTCCTGATTGGTCAGTTGATTGATGTATTAGTGTTCCACCGCATCAAAAAATTCACCGGGGAAAAAAGCATCTGGCTCCGGGCAACCGGCTCCACGCTGATTTCTCAACTCATCGACAGCTTCGTTGTGTTGTATGTGGCTTTCGTACTGGGTCCATCCATTGATCCTTCCAACGGCGCGCCCTGGAGTACGGAACAATTGCTGGCCGTGGGCACCGGGAATTATATCTATAAGTTTGTGGTGGCCATTGCGCTTACGCCCGTTATTTATGGGGTTCACGCCTGGATCGATAAGTATCTTGGCAATAGTCTTGCCGATGAAATGAAAAGTGCCGCGATGGGGAAACAGGCCAGCTAAAGGTCGATGCCCATAATATAATCATCCATAACATACCCGTTACCGATATCAATTATTTCTTCCCGAAGTACGCGGAACCCTGTTTTCAGGTAAAAATTATAAGCTTTGTTTTGTTTGTTCACATTGAGGTAAAGCAGGGTTGCATCCGCCTTCCTGGCCGATTCCACCACTTTTTCAAACAGGGCTTTCCCGATTCCTTTACCCTGGACATTGTTCAGCACATACAACTTGTGTAGTTTCACCTGTTGCGGTGCGGTAGCGCCGAAGGAGGCGAAGCCGACCGGAACGCCTTCTGAAAGCGCCATCAGGAAGGAATGCCCGTTGTTCATCTGGGCAGTAATCGCTTCTTTACTGTACATCATTTCGAGCATGTAAGGCACCTGTCCTTCGGGAAGAATAGGGCCGTAAGTGAGCGGCCATACTGCGTTCGCGATGGATTGAATAGCGGGAATATCTTCGTGTGTGGCAAAGCGCAACTGTATCATTGGCATGAAAATAAAAACTTTTGCGCAGGTAGGAAAAATCTGTTCAAATCTTAATTTCCGTACATTAGTGACCAATTCTTTTTCCATGCGAACAATCCTCCGGACCAGCCTGGTTTGCCTGTTTTCCTTCGGTGTATTTTCTGGAATGTCGCAGCGTTTTGGCGGCAACCGTCCTGGTATAAAATGGAATCAGATCAGGAACGATACAGCACGCATCATATTCCCTGCGGGCCTCGAAACTCAGGCAGCAGAAATCGCTTCGCTCATCCGTTTGCTGGCAAAGGAAACCAGTGGAACTATAGGGGAAGAAGTGCGCCAGATACCCATCGTGCTGCAATACAGTCCGGTCGTTTCAAACGGATATGTGGGGCTGGCGCCTTTCAGAAGTGAGTTCTATATGAATCCTCCTGCCGGCAGTTACAACCTGGGAACTTTGCCCTGGCACCTGCAACTGGCTGCGCACGAATACCGCCATGTACAGCAATACAATAATTTTAATAAAGGCATGTCGAAACTGGGCAGGATTGTACTGGGAGAAGAAGGGCAGGCGCTGATGAACGCTGCATCAGTACCCGACTGGTTCTTTGAAGGTGATGCGGTTTTCCAGGAAACGGCAGAATCGGGACAGGGCAGGGGGCGCATCCCGTATTTCTTTAACGAATTCAAAGTGCTGAAGGAAGGCGATGTGGTATTCAACTATATGCAACTCCGCAACGGATCGTACCGAAACTTGTATCCCGGACATTATGAACTTGGTTATCTGTTGGTGGGCTATGGTTATGAAAAATATGGGGCTGATTTCTGGCGGAAAGTAACCGATGATGCGGCCAGGTTCAAAGGACTTTTTTATTCGCTGCAAAAAGCCGTGAAAAAACATGCGGGTATCCCGTTTAAAAACTTTGTGCAGGATGCATTGAAATACTATAACCAGCAGTTTGAAGAAAAACGCACCGGCATAAAAAGGGCGCGGTATGTTTCCAACTGGACCAACCCACATCCTACTGCGCAAGGGGTGCTATGGCACAAAAGCAGTTACAGAGATATTCCCGCGTTCCACCTGAAAACAAGCGAGGGTTCCGGAAAGATCGTCACCAGGCAAATCGGTACCGACGATTACTTTTCAGAAAGAAACGGGAAACTGGTATACACAAGATATAGTGTTCATCCCCGGTGGACCTGGACCGAATACAGTGATGTGGTACTCCTTGATATGGCTTCCCGCAAGGAAAAGAGGATCACAAAACGCCAGCGGCTTTTTTCCCCGGACATCAATGCCTCGGGTACCAATATCGTGGCCGTGGAAAACAATACGGTTGGAAAAAGTACCCTGGTATTGCTGGATTCTACGGGCACCATAACCCGTAGATTTGATTTCCCCCTTCATCTGTTAAGAAACATGTCCGGAAACGGGGTTTTCACCTACCCAAAATTTGACGGCGATACCGCGTTGGTTACTGTACTCCGTTTTTCAAATGGCATGAACGCACTCGCCGCCGTCCAACTTTCCTCCGGAAACTTCAGGTTGCTAACCCCGGCTTCGTTTCAGGTACTTGGTATCCCAAATGTAACAGCGCAATATATATATGGAAACGCGGCCCTGCGTGATGAGGACAGGCTCATCAGAATTGATAAACATACCAGCGCTACAACGTTTTATGCAGGGGTTACAAGGGCCTATGCTCCGGCAATAACCGCAGATTCCATTGTGTTCGGAAAGTTTACCCTTAACGGTACACTCCCTGGATCCGTGAAAAATACCGAGGGAAACTGGCAGCCGGTAGAACCTGCTGAATGGAGCACAACACCACTTTATCTGCCGAATACTTTGAAACAAGGCCAGGACATTACCCGTGCCGCCCGTGATTCTTTCCAGGTATATCCTTACAAAAAAAGCCACCGCTTCATCAATATTCACAGTTGGCGGCCCTTTATTGAGGCTTCAGAATTAAGTTTCTCAGTGTACGGGCAAAACGTGCTCAATACCTTTCAATCGGAAACATACTACCGGTACAATATAAACGAAGGAAGCCATGCCGTTGGCGCCGCAGGTGTTTTTGGAGGATGGTTCCCCTATATCCGTGCGGGTGTCGACTACAATATGGACCGCAATGTACTGGTAAGTGGAAGACGCAGACTCGCCTGGAACGAACTTACGGCCAATGTTGGCGCGCAGGTGCCGCTGCAATTCAACTCGGGCAGGTTCTACAGAACACTTTCAATGGCCACCAGTTTTAACAACCGCTCTATTCTTTTTAAAGGATTGGCCAAAGACACCATGCAAAACCGGAAGTTCAACTTCCTGCGCGGCACCATTTCTTATTCAGCCCAGATTCAGCAGGCCACACAACATATTTTCCCCAGGTTCGCTTATAGCTTTTCGGCAGATTTTCAATCCATCATCAACAATTATACAGGGCGGCAATTGTTGCTCACCGCTGGTTTATACCTTCCCGGCTTACACAAAACGCACAACCTTGTATTGACGGGCGCCATTCATCGCCGCGACAGCGCCAACGACTACCGTTTCAGCAACCGGTTTCCACATGCCCGCGGCTTTACTTCGGAGAATCTTTACAAAATGCAGAAAGCGGCGGTGAACTATCATTTTCCGCTGGCATACCCCGATTGGGGTTTCGGCAATATCGTTTACCTGATGCGCCTGCGCGCAAATGTGTTTTACGATCATTCCCGGATAGCAGATAATTTCAGGCTTTCGAATAACCAGGTGCGTTATTTGGAATTCGACCAGCGTTCCACCGGGGTGGAAATTTATTTCGATACGAAATGGTGGAACCAGCTACCCGTGAGTTTCGGGTTGCGTTACAGCCGTTTACTGGATGATGATATTTTTGGAAGAAGTCCGAACCAGTACGAATTTATCCTGCCGGTGAACCTGTTCTAACTCAGCGCTTTTTCTTTTTCCGTTTTGCTTTTTCTTTCGATTCCTCGAATTCCTTGATGAGGAGTTTGTAGTTGTCGTTGGGTATTTCTTCTGAAAGTGAGATGGTAGAATCGTAGTCTTTGGCGTTGATCTCCAATACGGTGATTTCTTTGCCAATGTATTGTTGAATCGCTTTCAGCACTGGTTTCTCCTCTGTGCTGCAAAATGAAACCGCTTTTCCTTTCTGAACGCCGCGACCAGTCCGGCCCACACGGTGCACATAGTTCTCGGCTACCTCTGGCAGGTCGTAGTTCACCACATAATCAACATTGGGAATATCGATGCCTCGGGCGCTCACATCGGTGGCGATCAGTAATTTCGCTTCTCCTTTTTTAAAGGCGTCAAGCACCTGCATTCTGTCGCCCTGTTCCTTTCCGCCGTGCATGGTAATGGAAGGTATGCCCACCCGTTTCATGGCCTCAAACACCCTTTCTGCACGTACTTTGGTTCTTACGAATACCAGTATTTTTGATTCAGGGAACTCACGTACCAGGCGTTCCAGGAAAAAACGTTTGTCGTCCATTTCCACGTAAGCCACGGAATGGGTAACGTTTTTTGAAACGGGATCCTGTGGTGAAACCTGTATCCGGATGGGGTTTGTGACCAGCGAATACGAGATATCCTTGATTTCTTTGTTGATGGTGGCGGAAAAGAAAAGCGTTTGGTGCTTCCGGGGCAGCAGGCGTTTTACGTCCTGTATATCTTTTATGAAGCCCAGGTCCAGCATGTGGTCGGCTTCGTCCAGCACCAGTATTTCTACTTTACGGAGGTCCAGTTTTTTCTGGTGCACCAGGTCGAACATTCTTCCGGGTGTGGCAATGAGCACGTCTATTCCTTCTTCGATCAGTTCAATCTGGGCTTCCTGCTCCACGCCACCGTACAGGCCAACAATGTGCAGGCCGGTGTATTTGCCGATCATCTCAAATGTTTCGGCGATCTGGATGGCGAGTTCCCGGGTGGGCACCATCACCAGGCTCCGTACCTGGTTGGGCGCGGGGTCTTTGCCACGCAGTAGTATTTCCAGCATGGGGATAGCGAAAGCGGCCGTTTTGCCGGTACCGGTTTGCGCGATGGCCAGCACATCTTCTCCTTTCAGGATGGAGGGAATGGCCTTGAACTGGATATCTGTGGGCCGCCTGAAGCCGTTTTCGGCCAGACTTTGTTTAATGTCGGGGGAAATATTGTACTGTTCGAATTTCATAGCCTTCGCCTGGTTAAGCGTGCAAAGGTATGCTATTGGCCGGGCAAAGCAGGTTATTGCACTTTAATTTCCAGCGACGGGGCCAGAAAGCGTTTTCCTTCTTTGTTTTTAATGATGATCTTTTCAAACCAGAGGGTTTCGTCTTTCTTTAGTTTTTCTCTGATTGTATTGCGCCAGAGTTCGGGCAGTAAAGGTCCTTCGGCCTTGTGTTGCACGGTACGGAAGAGTACTTCTCTTTTACCGGTTTCATCGTTGGTGAACTCGTCTTTTTGCCGGTAAGTGAATTCAAAACTTTCCACTTCGTATTTGTTTCCCTTGTTATCGCTCACCCGCAGGGCAGAATCGATCAGCGCTTTCAGGAAGGACGCGGGCGCCGATTCGGAGCGGAAATTGCCCCAGGTAGTAGAGAAAACTGTTTTTTGTGCGGGTATGGTTGTCTTTTTCGTGCCGGTTTGGGCGGAAACGACCATAGGTAAAAAGGCGATGCTAACCAGTAAGAGATACTTCATCCGTTTGAACGATTTAGGAAACTAACGCAAAAATACGGCTTGAAGTATGAAACCCCGTTATAAAACGGGTTGGCCCGGAAGAAAAACACGGTACCCGGTGCCACCGGGTAAACGCCCCTCCCGGTATCAATTTTTGCCGTAGCTTTGCCCCCAAAATGAAGCTGAGATGTATACGATAACTTTCAAGTTCGAGCAGAAAGGATTGGAGCCGGTCACATTGGAGAACATCGCCCCGGGCGACTCACTGTTGGAAATTGCACTCGATCACAATATAGAATTGCATCACAATTGCGGCGCCGTTTGCGCCTGCAGCACCTGCCATCTCTATGTGGAGAAAGGTGAGGAGTTCTTCCCGGAAATCACCGACAGGGAAGAAGATTTCATCGACAGGGCCATAAACCCACGCCTCAACTCCCGCTTAGGATGCCAGTGTATGCTGGAAAAAGGTTCGGGAGAAGTGGTGGTGACCCTGCCCGACCAAACTCAGTTCCTCGGAGAATAACCGTTTCATTAACAACGTTTTTTACGCTATAAATTTCACTTTATGTCTCATTTTGAGCCGCCCATTCATTGGAACGACTACGAAGATATTGCCATGAAACTCTACGAACGTTTCGGCGATGAATTCGGAGAAGGAAGAATTTACCGCATCCGCTTTACCGACCTGCTGGAGTGGGTTTTACAGATACCCAATTTTGCCGGTACACGCGAACAAAGCAACGAAGGACACCTGGAGATGATCCAGAGCTCCTGGGTGTACGAATGGAGAGACAACCAAAAATAAACTATGAACCTGCTGGAGGTATTCGCCCGGATCCGTTGTTTCGTATTTGACGTGGATGGTGTGCTCACCGATGGCTCCCTTCTTGTATTGGAAGGCGGCCAGATGGCGCGGCGCATGAACATCAGGGACGGATATGCCCTGCAACTGGCCATTAAGAAAGGCTACGACGTGGTGATTATTTCCGGCGGAATATCAGAACCCGTGCGCGAACGCCTCGAGAAACTCGGGGTAACCGAAGTGTTTATGAACATCAAAGACAAAAAAGCATGCCTGGCCGAACTCGTGCTGCAAAAAGAACTGGCCTGGGAAAACGTGCTTTTTATGGGCGATGATATTCCCGACTACCTGCCCATGACAATGGTGGGCCTGCCCTGTTGTCCCGCGGATGCCGCGCCCGAAATCAAATCCATCTCCCGGTATGTGGCCAATACCATTGGTGGAAGCGGTTGTGCCAGGGAAGTGATCGAAAAAGTGCTGAAGCTGAATGGCGACTGGGAGATAGGATCGGATATCGCGGCGAAATGAAATTCAAAATTTTGAATGCTGAATGATGAATTTTGAACTATTTTCAGTGCACACAAATAACTGAAAAAGAGACTCCAAACATCATTCAATCTATCATTCAAAATCCATCATTCAACATTCTACATGAAGCTGATAGGTGCATTCCTCCGATTGGTCCGCTGGCCTAACCTGGTGTTCATTGCACTCACGCAACTCCTGTTTTATTATTGCCTGCAACTGCCTTCGTTTCATGTTAACGGTGTGGTGTATCCGCACAAACTCTCTTGGCCGCTATTCGCCTGTATCAGTCTTTCTTCCGTATTGATCGCCGCAGCAGGTTATGTGATCAATGATTATTTCGACCTGAATATCGACCGGCTCAATAAGCCCGATAAATTAATTGTTGACAAACTCATCCGTCGCAGATGGGCCATCCTTTGGCACTTAGGCCTTTCCGCCGCAGGCGTATTGCTGGGCGTTTGGGTAGGACTGAAAACCGGCAACCACCTGATAGGCCCCGCCAACCTGATGTGTGTGGTGCTGCTTTGGGTGTATTCCACCAGTCTGAAAAAGAAAATGCTGATCGGCAACATCCTCATTTCACTGCTTACTGCATGGGTGGTGCTCGTGATCTGGTTCTGCGAAATCAGGATCGGGAAAACTTATCCCGGTTTTACCGCCGTTCAAACCAGGATATACAAATTCGGTGTGCTGTACGCTTCTTTTGCCTTCATCATTTCATTGATCCGCGAAGTGGTGAAAGATATGGAAGATATGTATGGCGATGAGAAATACGGTTGCAGAACCATGCCCATCGTTTGGGGAATTAATGCGTCTAAGCTTTTTGTCGTAACATGGATGGTCGTGCTTACAGCGGCCGTGCTCATCATACAGGTGTACGCCTTCCAACTAAAATGGTGGTGGTCCTCCATCTATTCCATTCTATTTATACTGGTGCCGTTGATCCTGCTGTTCCGTCCGCTGATGGCCGCATCTCAACCCGGGCATTTCCATAAAATCAGCGGCAGGATCAAACTGGTGATGATGACGGGTATTTTATCAATGATCTTCTTTAGTATTTATGGCTGAGTTCAATATTTCTTCTACCAATAAACTGGTGCTGGCCTCTCAATCGCCGCGCCGTAAGCAGTTGCTCGAATGGGCCGAAGTTCCCTTCGACATCGTGGTGGTGTCAACCGATGAAAGTTTTCCTCGGGAAATTTCCGTTGAAGAAGCGCCCGTACACATCGCGCGACAAAAAGCGCTGGCGGTACGTGAAAAAGTAGGGAAAGATAAAGTGATTCTGGCCGCGGATACCGTAGTAGTACTCGGCGAGGAGATTATCGGAAAGCCTGTGGATAAAGCCGATGCTATTTTTATTCTTGGAAAGCTTGCGGGAAACACACATCGTGTGATCACCGGCGTTACGATCTTGCAGGAAGAAAAGGAAACCGCTTTCTACGACATCACCACCGTTCATTTTCATCCGCTTACCCCGAACCAGATTGAATTTTATGTAGAAAAATATAAACCTTACGACAAAGCCGGTGCTTACGCGATCCAGGAATGGATCGGCGTGGTGGGCATTGCCCGAGTTGAGGGAGACTTCTATAATGTGATGGGCCTGCCCGTGAGCAGGGTGGTGCAGTACCTGCGTTACTAGTTGACCTGCTCCGCGATGAATTCCATCCGGATACCGTTGTGGCTCTCGTCGTAAATACATTCACCATCTTTGATCAGCAGTACCTGCGGCGATTCATGGAACACATGAAACTGCGCCGCGATGGCATTTGAAATATCCCGGTACCTGATCAGGTCGAGGTAATAAAAAGTAGTGTTGGCTGGTTTTTCCCCCTTCTCCAGTCTTGCTTTCACCATGGTGCTGATGCTGCAACGGGTGCTGTGCTTAAAAATAACCTGGGGTGTATGTTTAGATCGCGCAATAATCTCTTCCAACTGCGCCGCGTCTTTCAATTCAATCCAACTCACTGTATCTTATTTTAATGTTCAACTCCTTAGTAACCACTGTAGCCTGAATTCACCTTGCAACCGGCTTTCCGGGAGGAAGTGCAGGAAGCCACGCCTGCCGCCAGGGCGAAAAGCAGGAAAATGGCCAAAATTTGTTTGTTCATATCTGAAGGCTTTATCTATAAACGTATTACCTTGCTGTTTCGTTTGCAAAGGTACACATGAATATCCACTTTATTTCCATCGGGGGCAGCGTCATGCACCAACTGGCCATCGCCCTGAAGCGTAAAGGATACCGGGTAACCGGTTCCGACGACGAAATCTTTGAGCCTTCCCGTACTAATCTTGAAAAAGAAGGCATACTTCCGGCTTTGATAGGCTGGGATCCGGAAAGGGTGACCCCCGACCTGGATGCCGTAATACTGGGCATGCACGCCCGGTTGGATAACCCCGAACTGGTTCGTGCGCAAGAACTTGGCTTGCCCGTGTATTCTTTTCCAGAATATATTTTCCAGGAAAGCCGTTTCAAAAAACGTGTTGTGGTAGGTGGAAGTCATGGTAAAACCACCACCACTTCCATGATCATGCACGTATTAAAAGAAGCCGGAAAAGACTTCGATTACCTTGTAGGAGCAAGACTGGAAGGGTTCGACCAGTCTGTAAAAGTGACCGATGCTCCCCTGGTCGTTTGTGAAGGGGATGAGTATCCAGCCAGTGCCGTGGAAAAAAGGCCAAAATTCCATTTCCTTTTCCCACAGATCGCCGTACTCACGGGAATTGCCTGGGACCATATTAACGTATTTCCCACCTTCGATTTTTACCTGGAGCAATTCAGGATATTCATCGGGATGATCGAAAAAGGCGGAACACTGATCTACAACGAAACGGATTCGGTGCTGAAAGAACTGGTAGAAGAAGCAGGACGAACAGATATTACTTTAAAACCTTATAGCGTGCCCCCGCACAGCATTGAGAACGGGGTAACCACCCTGAAGCTGGGTGGAAAAGATACGCCACTTGAGGTTTTCGGTGCCCACAACCTGATGAACTTGAACGCTGCATGGCTGGTGGTGGAAGAACTGGGACTTTCCCAGGAGCAATTCCTTACGGGAATAGCGGGTTTTACAGGTGCGGCAAGAAGACTCGAAAAAATAGGAGAGAGGGAAGGCCTGGTGGTGTACAGGGATTTTGCGCACGCGCCTTCCAAAGTAAAGGCCACAGTGCAGGCTGTAAGGGCGCAATTCCCGAAACGGCAGTTGCTGGCATTGTTCGAACTGCATACGTACAGCTCTTTGAACGCGGACTTTATGAAGGAGTATGCCGGTGCGCTGGATGGCGCGGATAAAGCCGTCGTGTTCTTTTCCGCCCATGCGCTGGAGATCAAAAAAATGCCACCACTGGATCCCAATGTGGTGAAAGAAGGCTTCTCCCTGCCCGGACTGGAGGTGATGAACGACCCGCAGGTGCTCGAATCCTGGCTGAAAGCGCAAAATTTTGCCGATACGGTACTTTTATTCATGAGTTCGGGTAATTATGGTGGATTTAATATCCTTACCTTTGCGCAGCAAATAACAGCGCAATCCCAATAGCACACCAATAACATGTCACTGAAGCTTACCAGGCCCCTGGCTTTCATCGATCTTGAAACTACGGGTATCAATCTTAGTACGGACCGGATCGTGGAGATCGCCATCGTAAAGATCACCGTTGAAGGCGAAAAGCAGGTAAAACGGAAGCTCCTGAACCCGGAGATGTCCATCCCGAAAACCTCCAGTGATATCCATGGCATTACAGATGAAATGGTAAAAGATGCCCCGACCTTTAAACAGGTGGGCAACGAAATCAAGCAGTTTCTGGAGCATTGCGACCTCGGAGGGTACAATTCCAACCGGTTCGACATTCCATTGCTGATGGAAGAAATGCTGCGCATTGGCCTGGAATTTGACATGAAAGGCAGAAGACTGGTAGACGTGCAGAAGATTTTTCACCTGATGGAACAACGCACACTCAGCGCGGCCTACAAGTTCTATTGCAATAAAAACCTGGAAGGGGCGCACGGCGCTGAAGTGGATGCCACCGCCACCTGGGAAGTACTGGAAGCACAGGTGCAACGGTACCCGCAACTGGGAGATACCGTTGAATCCATAATCAAGTGCATCGGCGACGACCAGATCGTGGATTTCGCCCGCAGATTTGTGATGGAAAATGGCGTGGAAACATTTAACTTCGGAAAGTACAAAGGTAAACCCGTTGCTGATGTCCTCAAATCCGAACCCCAATACTACGATTGGATGATGAAAGGTGATTTCCCCCTTCACACCAAGCAGAAACTGACCGAAATCCTTAAAAGAACCCTGTTAAAGAAAGGATAAACATTGCCATTGGAAAAGCTAGTTGTCATACCTACCTTCAACGAGAAGGATAACATCGAAAATATTCTCCGGGCCGTTTTCGGATTGAACCAGGATTTTAATGTACTGGTGATAGACGACAGTTCCCCGGATGGAACGGCTGATATTGTGCGCAGGCTTCAACTGGAGTTTCCCGGTAAACTTTTCCTGGAAGAAAGAAAAGGCAAACTCGGCCTGGGTACCGCATACATTCACGGTTTCAAATGGGCCGTGAACAAAGGCTACGAATACATATTTGAGATGGATGCCGATTTCTCCCACAATCCAAAAGACCTCCAACGTTTGTACCTCGCCTGTAAGGAAGGCGGCGGACAGGTAGCCATCGGCTCCCGCTACGTGAAGGGCGGCGGTGTGGTGAACTGGCCCTGGGACAGGGTATTCCTCTCCAGAGGCGGTTCCGTATATACGCAATTGATTACCTGGATGCCCATCAAGGACCCTACTGCCGGGTTCATGTGTTATAAAAGAGAGGTATTGGAAACCATCAACCTCGACGCGATCCGTTTTGTAGGATATGCGTTCCAGATAGAAATGAAATTCGCCTCCTGGAAACTGGGCTTCCGGATTATAGAAGTACCGATCCAGTTCGAGGACAGGAAATTCGGGGTGTCCAAAATGAACAAGGGTATTGTGAAAGAAGGTATCCTTGGTGTGTTGAAACTCCGCTGGCATTCCATCTTCAAAAATTACCGCAAACGGGTAAAAACGGATCCTGCTAAGTCTACCCGTAGTTTTTTCCAGGAAGAGGCCCTCGATAAAGCCTGATGAAAAAAGCATTCCTCCAATTACACACCGCCATTTTACTCGCCGGAGTAACGGGTGTATTGGGGCGATTGATCCACCTGAACGAAGCCTGGCTGGTTTTTTACCGCTTATTGTTTACCGTGGCAATCCTATGGGCGTTGTATGCTTTTTCGAAAACGAAAACTCCTTTAAATGGAAGGGCGATACGCACCATGTTGGGTATTGGCGCCGTGGTGGGCCTGCATTGGGTGAGCTTCTATGGCAGCATCAAATACGCGAATGTTTCCGTGGCGCTGGTCGCTTTCTCCTCCCTTGGTTTTTTTAGCGCTGTACTGGAACCCTTCATTCTACGTAAGCCACTCTCCTGGATTGAACTGGCACTTGGGTTACTGGCCGTATTGGGCGTAGCCCTGATCTTTCATTTTGATACCCGTTACGAAAAAGGCATTTTGTTCGGAGGTGTTTCCGCTTTTCTCGGCGCGCTTTTCACCGTACTCAACAAAAAAGTAATGGAACGGCACGACGCCGAAACCGTTACCCGCTGGGAAATGACCGGGGGCTTACTCACGGTTACCATTATCCTGCCTTTCTACCTGCCACTCTTTGGCTTGGGCCTGGAATGGCCTTCCTTCTCCGATATCGGCTGGCTGATCCTGCTCGCCTGGTGCTGCACGGTGTGGGCCTTCAAGCTTTCCCTCCGCGCACTCGAAAAAATTTCTCCTTTTACCGTGAACCTCAGTTATAACCTGGAACCGCTTTACGGTATACTACTCGCCTTCGCCCTTTTCCAGGAGAACAGGGACCTTAAAGGAAGTTTTTACCTTGGTTCTTCCCTGATCCTGCTGGCCATCGTACTGCAGATGGTCAAGGTTTTCGCTGAAAAAAAGCGTTGAGTTCAATCTCCGGCTTACGTTATATTTGTTCTTCAACCATTACGTACAACACATGCGAAAAACTATGCTGCTGTTTGCAGGGCTTTTTGTCCTTGCGAACTGTGTTTCCGCCCAGAAAAAGCCACTCGACCATTCCGTTTACGACGGATGGCAAAGTATCGGTGAACGGAAAATATCGCCCGATGGCAAATGGGTGGTCTATACTGTGAATCCGCAGGAAGGAGATGGAAAACTGGTTATCCAATCTGCCAATGGCGCTTATTCCAAAACCATTGACCGCGGGTACAACGCGACCATCGTTGCGGACAATAAATTCCTGGTGTTCCGCGTGAAGCCATTTTTTAAAGATACCCGGGAGGCAAGAATCAAAAAGAAAAGTCCTGCCGATATGCCGAAAGACACATTGGGCGTATTGCTGCTGGGAACCGATTCCATTGTTCGTTACACGAAGTTCAAAACTTTCCGCACACCCGAAAAGAACAGTGCCTGGCTGGCGGTGCACCTGGATAAAGCACCAGCCGATACTGCGGGAAGAAAGCGCAACGGCGCTGCCGCTAACCCCGCGGTGGATAGCCTTAAAAAAGTGATCGATTCGCTTACACTGATCATCAATACACAAGCGGAATCGGGTAAAAAGAAAAAAAGAAACAGGGATGAAGATGCGTTGTTCTCCTTTGCGGCGGATTCCACACTTCCCAATAAAAGAATAGAAGAAGGAACAGAATTGCTGCTCCGCAATTTGTTTACAGGAGAAGAAAAAAAGTTCCAGTTCATCAACGAGTTTATCTTCGATGAAAAAGGAACCGTCCTGGTGATGGAGGTAACGCCCAATAAGAAAGACAGCACCAGCCAACTGCACATCAACTGGCTCGATCTTGCTTCCGGTCAGACAAAAACGATTTTCTCCAAAGCGAACGACATCAAATCCTACGCTTTCGATAAAGCCGGTAACCAACTCGGTTTCATTGTAGAAAAAGACAGCAGCGCCAAAGCGCTCCAGAAGTTCTACCACTTGTACCATTACACGAAAGGCGCCGACTCCGCTGTATGGAGAGCCAACAGGTTCACCACCGGCATTCCTTCAGGCTTCACCATCAGTGAGAACGCCAACATCAATTTCAGTGAGAATGGGCACAACATGTTTTTCGGCACCACACCCATCCGTGCCCCGAAAGACACCACGCAGGTGGATTTTGAAACTGCCCGACTCGATGTGTGGCACTATGCCGATGATTACCTGCAGCCGCAGCAGCTCAAACAGATGAACACGGAACTGAACCGCAGTTACATGGCGGTGCTTTCCAAAGATGCTTCCGCCGTACTGCAACTTGGATCACCGGAACTGGAAAACGTAATGCTGGTAGATGAAGGAAACGCCCCTTTCGTACTCGCCTCTACCAACAAAGAAGGACGCATCGCGGCACAATGGACCGGCCGTTCCATCAGTAAGGCATACCTCGTTTCGCTTAAGGATGGCAGTAAGCAACTGGTGAAGGACAAACACAAAGGCTTTTTCCAGGTTTCGCCCAAAGGAAAATTCGTGGTATGGTACAACCTTCCCGACAGGCAGTATTATGCTTATGAAACCGCAACCGGCACCACCAGAAACATTTCTTCAAAAATCACCTTCCCCCTCTATGATACCGAAGACGATCATCCCGATGATCCGCCATCTTTCGGATTGGGCGGTTGGTTCGAAGAAGATGCGGCCGTGCTCATCAACGATATGTACGATGTATGGAAGGTAGACCCCACCGGCAAAACAGCGCCGGTAGCCATTACCGGAGGAGTAGGTAGAAAAAACAAGACCATTCTTCGCGTGGTGAACTTCAACAGGGAAGAACGTTTCATTAAAAACAACGCATCGCTTATATTGGAAGCATTCAACCGCACCACCAAATATGGCGGCTTCTACAAGCTGTCG
Source organism: uncultured Flavihumibacter sp. (assembly GCA_946482545.1). Next base: position 26,455 of record CAMLRX010000063.1, read on the forward strand.
TCCAACAGCAAATCGCCGGAAGAACTGGTGATGGGCCCATATTCGTTTTCAACGCCGCTTAAAGCAGACAGCGCGGAGCAATACATCGTGAGCAGGATGAATATTAAGGAATCCCCCGACGTATTCAGCAGTAACGATCTCGCTTCTTTCACCAAACTAAGTGACCTGAATCCGCAGCAGCAGGATTACAACTGGCTCACCGTGGAACTGGTAAAATGGAAGATGTTTGATGGAAAGACCGCAGAAGGCCTATTGTACAAGCCCGAGGATTTTGACCCGAAGAAAAAGTACCCGGTGATCTTCTATTTTTATGAGAAGAACGC
>CAMLRX010000064.1 GCA_946482545.1 uncultured Flavihumibacter sp.
TGAATAGAGCATCTGACTACGGATCAGAAGGTTTCAGGTTTGAATCCTGACGGAGTCACAAAAGAGAAAAAAGGTTACAAGTTATTGTAGCCTTTTTTGTTAATACTCATGTATTATCGTTCCAATCACGCCCTTTCACCGCACTTTAGTTTCTCTTCTTTTATCCAACAAATGCCTGGTTTCAACGAGTAACGTATTCAATACATTATGTTTAGTTCCTCAAAAAATATTACTTTCGACCATTATAATACCGAATCCCAGCAACCTTAACCTAGTAAGCCACCAATATGAAGGCGACTTATACTTTTTACCTCTTATTATTTTCAGTTTTTTTTCACACGAATACATTTGCAAACTGGACGCCTGTTTCTACGGGCATCAACGATAACCTTAATGATATTTACTTTTGGAGTGAAAATATAGGCGTTGCAGTTGGCAACAGGGGAATATATTTTACGATTTCAGGGACAGACAATGCTGGGGCCTGGAAAAGATTTAGTATACCAGCCTCTACATCTGATAAAGAATTGTATGATCGCTGCAGGTTTCTGCGCATGGAACCAGATACCGACCAAAGTTCCTTCAAAACGTTTATCTGCGCCTATGATACGGTTTACAAAAAAGCTGTCCTGTTTAGCTTTAAAGCGGATAATCAAGCACTTGAAGTGATTTTTACAGGGGAAAGAGGTAGCCGGTTAAATGATATTTGCATTTCCACGGGTGGATTTGTTCTTGGTGTCGGCGAAAATGGGTTAATCATAAAATATGACAAACAGGTTAACGATCTTACCATTCTTCCAAAAATTACAGATAAACATCTTCATGCGGCAGCAGTGGATTATTACCGGGATTTTGTAAATATTGGAGGGGATGGCATTTTTCTGAAAGCCTATGTTGGAAAATCAGCATTAGAGTCTGTTGTCATAAAAGAAATTTCATATACTATTACCGACATCCAGACGAACCAAAATGGAAATGGATCGTTTGCTATAGGTCCGGATGGATATTATAAGATACCTATTGCTTTATTTGATGTTGCCATTGCCCAGGTTTCGAACTATAATTATGGACAACTTAATCCATCAAGAATTTCAGTAAATAAATACGGCAGATCAGTTTCACTTGTCGCCACTACACACGGAATTTTCAGACAACAACAAGATGCGCTGGAATACCAGCCCTTATCTGGTAAGTATGCATTGAACAGTGTATGCCTCACAGAAGTAGAAGGGCTTGCATTTGCATGCGGAAAAAATGGACTGGTATTAAAAACAATCAATGGAGGTGGTGGCACTATTCCATATCTGAATGCCGTGGTGCAATCTTACTGTGTATCAGAGACGGTTCGTATCAGCAGAAACAGCAACAGTTCTGCCAACAGTTGCACTGTTCGCATTTTTGATCTTTCGGGTAAACAGGTTTATAGTTCTCTCAACAGTTGCGCGTTTGTGTTGTCCCTTGGAACCGGGCTCAGCAAGGGGCGGTATCGTCTTTTATATTCCCTATCAAATGGTATTTTCTCTGATTCAATATATGCTGATATTGAAATCCCGGAGATCCCGTCAGTGAATCTGCCAGTTATAAGTAGTGATGAAATTTTTTGCAGGGAAGGCCGGGTTAATCTAAAGGTCTCCGATACGCAACCGGGATGGGATTATCTTTTATATGCTCATGGATCTGAGCAACCCTTGGGCGTCGTGGCCGGAAATGGAAATATTGTAAGTTTTGAAAGTGATGTTATTAATACTACAGGTAAATATTACATCAGGGTGAAACACCAGAACAGCGCGTGTTTCCGGAACTTTACGGATACGATCAACATTCTTGTGGAGCACCCGGAGAGCAGGCTGGTTGCGCAGTATATTAATGGTTTCGTTGGAGAACGCGTTAACTTCAAGGCCATCAGTAATGATGCCAGCTATTTCAGTTGGAAATTTGATAACAGTGCTGCTGAACCTGAGCAAAGTGGAAGGGATATTTCCACCGCATTCGCGCAGAAAGGTGAAAAACTGGTACAGCTTATAAGCACCAGCAAGCATGGATGTAGTGACACTGCCGTGCTGAAGGCAGTTACTGTTGTTGCTGAAGAAGGCCTTTCTGGCACCTGCTTTAATCATACCATTACGGGTGAAGATTTTGGGTATAATTCTTCACCGACCATTCCGTTGATGGCAGAAATGAAGTTGCAAAACGATGGTATCCTGGTGGGCGGAACTGCTTACAGGTATTATCTGAAGTCTGCTGTTGGAGATACACTTCCACAAACTGAAGAAGGCGGTGCTTTGCTTGTTAAGTACAGTAATAAAGGAACGTTGCGGTGGAGATGGTACAGCAAATACTCCGATTTTGATTGTCCCTCCTGTACTTTTACAGAGAAGCCCTGCATTTATGGGATTGAAACGTGCGAACAAGGGGATGTAATCATATCCGGAAGGGATTATTCTGGCAATTGGTTCTATTCCAACAGTGGAGATTCTGTTCAGATTGCCTCACCCCGAAGGTTGGAGCTGGGAAGGGATGAACTGAATGGATTTGTTGCAAGGTTTGATAATGCTGGAAAATTGTTGTGGCGGGGTACACTTATAGGAGCCTATCCCAAAGGTATTAAACAAGACAGGGCCGGAAACTTCTGGGTATTGTGCAGCAGCAGAAGCGAAGTATACTATTACAAAAACGGCACCCAAAAGATACGCTTATTTTCCGAAGGAAGGCAAACCAACGCGTTGCTTATTAAAATAAGCGCCATGGGGGATTATCTGCTATCTACACCCGTGAATAACACAGGTGTAGATATTGTTGACGGTGGAATCAGTGATCTGGTTATTGATAAGGAAAATAACGTATGGATCATTGGCGAATATAGAGATGCTGCTGAACTATTCAACGGGAACGGATTATTGGCTGCGAGAATTTCAAGGCCATCTGGTTTCGAGACTTTGATGCCAGCTTATCTCGCAAAATATGATGGTGGTGGTAATTATCTTATGCATATAAATATACTGAGAGCAACGGAGGGAGCCCGCTCCTTTGATATTAGTGCCAATAACCTCGCTGTGGATTCATTGAACAACATATATGTACTGGGGAACGCTGCTTTCTATAATGCCTCGTTTACAGATAGTATTTATTTTATTCATTCCTCGGGCACGTCCCACGCAGAGAAGTTTAACGGGGGATTCTATTTATTGAAACTTTCGCCTGATGGAAAGAGACAATGGATCAGCACAAGCAGTAAACTGGATAATGGGCGAACTACTGCTTTAATGGCAACTGCTGAATACGTATATGTTGCCACGTCCTCTTTAATTCCACCAGAGAATTCGCTAGGTGTAATTAACACGCCGGACGGTGCTTCAACAGGTTTCGGTATTGATAACGCTTCTATAATGATTTCAAAGTTCAGGTACAATGGCGAACTTGAACGCGTGGCCAGTTCCGGAGGGGTGGTAAAGGACTTCAGGCTTAAACCGGTCAGTATGCTGGTAAGGAATGAAAATTTTTATCTCGCAGGCGAAAAGGACGCGGTTTATACGGATAATTCTACCATGTTTTTTAATCAGTCGCTGAACTTCGACAAAATTGAAGGTGCTTTTTTTACAGCGCTGAACAATAACTTTTGCTACAATCAAGAAGTACCGGTGGGAGATGCCGGTAAAAATAAGGCCATCTGCCGGAACACAAGTACTACTATCGGCTCAGCAGCAATTGCAGGAAATACTTATTACTGGACATCCATGCCTGGTGGCTTTTTCTCGTCAGAAGCCATGCCTACTGTAGCACCGCTGGTTTCAACTATTTATTACCTTTCTGTAACCAATAAGCAGGGATATATCTTCAGAGATTCAGTGCTGGTTGATGTTTCTGGACCCCAGGCTGATGCAGGGCTGGATATTACTATTTGCAAAGGTGATACTGCGGTACTGGGAAAAGATATTACTCGTGCAGAAATTAACTATTTCTGGACCTCCTCCCAGTCTGGATTTCGTTCCGATCAACCCATACTTTCTGTTCATCCTGATGAAAGTACATACTTTGTGCTTCATGCAGGGGATTCATCCGGTTGTTTCGATCAGGATACGGTTTGGGTTAATATAGACGTGGCGCAAGTTAATGCCGGTACTGATACAACAGTTTGCAGGGATGAAAAGCTGACTCTGGGAACAATGAATGGCACAACTGACGGATACAGGTACTCGTGGCGATCCGTTCCGGCAGGCTTTGCTTCGGATTTGCCCAATCCAATGGTAGCTGTCACCGGCAATATAACTTACCATGTTATTGCCACAAATAACAATCAATGTATCGCTATGGATTCAGTTGTTGTTGAACTTGCGCCTTCACCAGTAGTATATGCCGGTGCAGATACAACAATTTGTGCAGGAGACAGCGTTTTGCTTGGGAGTGGATTGACTTCAGAACAAGAATATTTTTGGACATCTTACAATGAAGGATGGCGTTCAAGTGATGCCAGGCCTTTAGTTGGTCCTGTGGTTGCCACTTCCTATTTGCTGAAAGCTGTATCAATTAAGGGATGCGTGGCATCCGATTCAGTAACCATAACTGTAACCAACCCTCCAGCCAGGCCCTCTCTTTCGGTTGATGGAGTTCTTTTACGATCTTCAGCTAATACAGGCAATCAATGGTTTCTTGATGATACTTTGATAAACAATGCAACTGAAAATACTTATAAGCCATTAATATCAGGAGTTTATGCTGTGCGGGTAATGTTGAATCAATGTGTTAGTCAAAAATCAGACACGATTCATTTTAATATTTACCATAATCAAACCGATGCTCCTTTTGCGACACAGGTAAATATGGGGCCGGTTCCGGCAACCGACATGCTTCTGATCCGCTATACGGGGAATGCAAATGAAGTACTTCAAGCCCAAATCACCTCATTTACCGGAGAAATGCTAATGAATAAAAAGTTTAAAAATGAACTTCGTGTTAACATGCGAGCGTTCGGAGCAGGCATGTATATCGTAAATATTATTTCAACCGATGGCAGATCGCTAAGACGGAAAGTCATCAAGTTGTAGTATTGTTTAAACAATGGAGTTTAAAAGAAAAATCACCAGTAAAATCGGGAGCTGGTTTTGACCAAAAGCACAGTGGCGCGTTAGTTGATGTAGGAAACTTTTAAATAGTCTACCACAAGGCCAACATTTCTTCCCGCCCCGAATCCGGTCAGGTTACCGAAGAATGGCGTAAACGGCATTGTGTAGCAAGCTGTATCATTAACATAAAAAGTGTAGGACTTACCTTTTTTTTGGATTTTGTACACGTTGAAATCAGTAGGGTCAAGTGCTGTTTTTTGAAAGGAACCGTTTTTTACCGTGCAACTTTGCTGTGTTTTACCGCTGCAAACCTCTACAGAAATGTAGCCATCTTTAGCAAATGTGAAGTAATAACCGTTGTTCGCTTCCCTGCCCCAGAAAAGCATATTGTAGTAGTATTTGTGTTCGGAATTACCACTTAAAATTTTAATACGGGTTTCTATCTGAAAATTTTTTCGGGTATCCATCTTTATGTCTTGCGCCTCTCCATAGGCATGCCCGGAAGACTTCAGGTAATAGAATCCACCACTCATCGAAGTAGAGGCATTTTTATTGCTTCCAACGGTCCAGTTGTTTTTGTTGTCATCAAAGTCGTCGAAAAAGATAATTTCTTCAGTACCACGCTTTGGTGCATTAGGTGTGTTTGAAGACGATGGGACGTAGGAGTTTATTGTAACCGGAACAATGATGAGGGCGAATAACTTTTTCATATTCAGGTTTAAAGTGGATAGATCATTAGTTGGGGCTTGCGCATTTTTATCAGTATTCAGGTGTTTCATTGTACCCTGCTTATAAGCACTTAAAATGATGTTAAGCAATAAAGCTAAATAATTGTCAAAATAACAATTGTTTTTAAAGAGAATCGGATTTGAAATGAATTTTACCTAAATTCAGCATGTAAACGCTAACGGTTACCATTAAAGCCTTTGAATATGAAATATCAGTATCTGCCGAAATGCAGCGATCAATATTTGTTGCTTCAGCCGCTAATAATTCCTCCCAAAAAATAATGAGATAGTTTACGCTGCCCGGGTAATCCTTTCCTGCAAAGCACATTCCTGCCCAATGTGTTGCGGGCGAAAGGGGAGAGCTGCATTTGGGCGTTCGTGAATGATAACCTGGTATGCTCTGCCAAACTTTAATCCCTTATTTAAGCGGCTTTAAATCGCAAACAAATCACCGCTCCCAATAAAATAGAGTAAACATGATATGCTCAAAGTCTACGCCACGTTTCTCCATTATATGCCTGATTGTTATCGCCTTACTGATGTGCCAGTATACACATGCTGAAAAAAACATTGTTGAAAAGCCCGGCTTACAAGGCAATTGGTTCCTTTCATCCAATACCAACCAATGGGTGCTTGGGTTCTATGAAAAGCATTGCTACTTTAATGGCGCATTCGGTGAATATGCTATCCTGGAGGAAAAGAACGGTTCTTTTAAAGTGAGGCTTACTATCGATAAAAAATCGATTATCCTACAGGGGAACTTTCAGAATGATTCTACCATCACTGTGCACAACAAAGACAGGAGTTGGAACTTAACCAACCGGCGCAAACGGCAATCCTCCGGGATAGATACATGCTGGGATAAACGATTGAAGCGCGCAGATGACACCGTTAGATTAAATGGGTACATTGGCGAGCCGGCCAGAACTGGTTTGCGGGAACTGAATGTCTTCTTTAAAGATCCTCTTTTGGGTAAAGCAACCCAGAAAATAGTCAGCATAAGTCCTGAAGGATTTTTCAGTGTAAAGCTGCCCATTATGCTCCCCGATACTGAAGCCTTTATAAACTTAAACTCCAGGTTTGAAAGTTTCGTGGCCTGTCCGGGAGATACAATTGCTGTATGCTTTTCACCAAATAGTGAAATCGGAGAACTGAATGAAGTTACTTTCGGGGGCACTTCAGGAGCGCTTAACAATGAGTACAATACGGCATACAAATACCTGCAGTCTTTTGATGATCATCAGCTTGAGCAGCACATGCTGAAGAATACGCCCCAGGAGGCCTACCGCGATTATATTATACGTATTAAAAACACCACTGATTCAGCGATGATCGCTTATGACAAGTATTATCCCCTGAGCAATGCAGTTAAAGATATACTGAATAGCATGAGACAGTATAGGTTTGCAAACGGGTTACTGCGGTATAGAATGTACCATGATCCTTCAAATCCTGAGCCGCTTCATCCGGAGACGTTAAAGCTGCTCCCTTTATGGATGGCCAATGATTCGGCCGGGTATACAGGCGGGCGCAACCACAGTGCATTTATTCATGAAATGATCAGTTTATTTCCGGATGAACCCATAGGCGAAAGCCGTAAGGTGGATAGTGCAATAACAGCAAACCTTTCATTTGCCGATCTCATAAAGTTTATACGAAAGAACAATCATTCCCTAAATGAACGGGATTTGCTGATGCTTGATTCCCTGGCTGGGTTAGCGCAGTATACCGTACTTAAAAAAAACGCCTTCAAGATAGATATTCCCGGCGGGGATAGTACTGCGCTTGCTACGGAACAACGCATGGGCTTGTCCCTGGTGCAGTTAGAGGGATTCGGCGATTATTTTCAATTTTATCTTTTTGCATTAGCATTTGACTACAAATTGAAACTAATTGCAGTTGAATATCCAAAAGGTTATTTCAGGGATTATTTTTTAGGCCATTACCTGAATACGCATGTTTTCTCAACCCACCTTACTTTCCTTGACGATAAATTGCTGGCATATCTCAAAACGCTACTGCACGATCCAGTTAATTATCAAATTATTGCAGCCGCTAATAAAATTCACGAACAGGAATTAAAGGCCTCCCCACAACTGGACCTGGGAGATTTTGAGGAAGAAGAAGGGGAATGGTAGTACCATTACATCTTTCCAAACCCGCCTTCACTGCCGTCTTTTAAACAATCACGTGGAATCTTGATCTGAATTTCCGGTATCTGAACATATTTCCCCGGGCTGGAAATATAATTTTTATATTATTAGTGTAAAAATTACATTTGTTATCCGGATGCCATGATCCGGAACAATTGAATTGCTGGTTTTGCCATATTTGTCTTGCCTGTAACGGTGTTACTGTTTCCGAAGCATGCTTTTCCTAACGAGTGCTTGCACCTTCGCCGCAGACATTTGCGTATCAGCCGGAACTAATAGTATAAACAAAACCTAATGAAGCGTATCCGCATGCTCCTTATCGTAGCTACTACAGTTACGGTAAACTGCTTTGGTCAGTCTTTTCAGAAAACAGCAACCGGTATCAAAACTGTTGTGCAGGAACTGAACATCGAAATCGAATGCTATGGCCCGGGGTTGGCCCGTATTAAAAAGTGGCCGGTGGGAACCAGTTTCTCCAAACAAAGTCTTGCGGTGGTGAAAAGACCGCTCGAAAACCAGTTCACGGTTGCGGAGCAAAAAAATGCGATCGTTGTAAAAACCGCTGGTTTAGTGGTTGCACTGAACACTACTGATGGCTCGATAAGCTTCACCACTCCTCAAAACACGGTGTTGATGGCTGAAAAGGCTGGTGGTGCCACTTTCAAACCTTTTAACGACATCGGTACCCAGACTTATTCCGTAAAACAGACTTTCTCACTGGACATGGATGAAGCCATTTACGGCCTGGGCATTCTGCAGAATGGTAAAATGTCGCAACGCAACCAGGAAGTGATGATGATACAGAACAATACCTGGGATTTCGTCACTTTTTTCCAGTCGGTGAAAGGTTACGGCATTTACTGGGACAATTATTCCCCCACGAAATTCACCGACAATAATTCAGGAACTTCCTTCGATTCCGAAGTTGGAGATTGTATAGACTATTATTTTATCCACGGCAAAAATGCCGATGGTGTAGTGGCCGGGATGAGAGACCTTACAGGTCAGGTGCCCATGTTCCCGCTCTGGACTTATGGCTTCTGGCAAAGTAAAGAAAGGTACAAGACCCAGCAGGAAACCGTTGGCGTGGTAAAAAAGTACCGTGAACTGAAGGTGCCGCTGGATGGCATCATCCAGGACTGGCAATACTGGGGCAACAACTACCAATGGAACGCGATGGACTTTATCAGTCCTGATTTCCCCGACGCGAAAAAAATGGTACACGATATCCATGGCCTGAACGCGCACCTTTCGGTTTCAATCTGGGCTTCTTTCGGGCCTATGACCAAACCTTACCGCGAACTGGACAAGAAGGGCATGTTGTTCAATTTCAAAACATGGCCCGAATCAGGCCGTGACCTATGGCCACCTGATCTTACTTATCCCTCGGGTGTACGCGTATACGATGCCTATCACCCTGAAGCCCGTGACATTTACTGGAAATACCTGAACCAGGGCGTATTCAGCCTGGGCGTGGATGCCTGGTGGATGGATTCCAGCGAACCCGACCACCTGAGCCAGAAACCGGAAGATATGGACACCAAAACTTATTTGGGTTCTTTCAGAAAAGTGCGCAACGCTTTCCCGCTGATGACGGTGGGCGGTGTGTACACCAATCAACGGAAGGTGTCGGACGATAAACGTGTATTCATTCTTACCAGATCAGGTTTCGCAGGACAACAACGGTATGGCTCCAGTGTATGGTCCGGAGATGTGAACTCGTCCTGGGAATCGCTCCGGAACCAGGTTCCGGCAGGGTTGAACTTTACGCTTACCGGGAATCCTAATTTCAATTCTGATATCGGCGGCTTCTTCGCGGGCGCTTACAATACAAGGTGGAACGGCGGTTCAGGCGCGAAAAACCAACAGTTCCAGGAATTGTATGTACGCTGGTTGCAGTATGCCGCCTTCACGCCTATGATGCGTTCGCATGGCACCGATGTCCCCCGGGAAATTTACCAGTTTGGCCAGCAGGGAGAACCGGTGTATGATGCCATCGCTTCCTTTATCCGCCTTCGCTACAGCCTATTACCTTATATCTATTCTACTTCCTGGGATGTTACTAAGCGTCAGTCGAGTTTTATGCGTGCTTTGGTCATGGATTTCGCGGGAGATAGAAAAGTATGGGACATGAAGCACGAATACATGTTCGGAAATTCAATACTGGTGGCGCCTGTGGTGGATCCGCAGTACACCCCTGAAAAAATAGTACGCACAAACGAAAACAGTGGCTGGAACCAAAATGCGGATAACAATAAGGAAGAAGGAACAACAACAGATTTTACGCAGCCTAAATCCGTTAAAGTGTACCTGCCGCAAGGTGCGCAGTGGTACGACTTCTGGACAAACCAGCGACATGCCGGTGGACAGGAAATTGAAAAAACAACCACCATCGCTACCATACCACTGTATGTAAAAGCTGGCAGCATCGTTCCCATAGGACCCGATGTGCAGTATGCGGAAGAAAAGAAATGGGATGCACTTACCATCAAGGTTTTCCCGGGCGCCAACGGTGCCTTCACCTTATACGAGGATGAGTTTGATAATTACAATTATGAGAATGGGGTATATACTGAAATTCCTTTTACCTGGAACGACAGGTCCCGCACACTCACTATTGAGGCCAGGAAAGGGAAGTACGATGGCATGATTGAAAACAGAACTTTTAATGTTGTACTGCCTGATGGGAAGCAAAAATCAGTATCGTACGTTGGCAAGAGGGTAGTGGTGTCAATGAAATGAGTTTTCAGCCCCAAAATTAGTAACTCTTAAATGCAATTGTATGCGAAAATATATTCCGTTTTTGCTGGCGTTGGCCCTCACGACTACCATCAGGGCGCAGAACCCGATTATTCAAACGAAGTTCACAGCCGACCCCGCGCCCCTCGTGCACAAGGATACAGTATACCTCTACACCGGTCATGATGAGGATGATGCTTTCGGTTTCAAGATGTACGACTGGTTGCTGTACACGTCAACAGATATGGTGAACTGGACCGAACACGGAGCCGTGGCATCCCTGAAAAATTTTAAATGGGTGAACACGGACAACGGTGCCTGGGCCGCGCAATGTGTGGAACGCAATGGGAAGTTCTACCTGTATTGTACGGTGCCTAATGGTATTGGTATTGGCGTGTTGGTAGCCGATAGTCCTTACGGCCCCTTTACGGATCCTATCGGAAAGCCGCTCGTTAAGAATACGCCGGAAGATATTGATCCCACGGTTTTAATTGATGACGATGGTCAGGCGTACATGTATTGGGGAAACCCGAATCTCTGGTACATCAAGCTTAACGAGGACATGATTTCCGTGAGCGGAACGCTGGTGAAAGACAGTTCCATGGCGAAGAAGAAAGGGCAACCTGATCCGTTCCATTACCAGGAAGGCCCATGGGCATGGAAGCGGGATGGGAAATACTATATGGCTTACGCTTCTACATGTTGTCCGGAAGGAATAGGCTATGCGATGGGCAAGTCTCCAACAGGCCCGTGGGAATACAAAGGGATGATCATGGATAGTGATAAAAGGTCAAATGGTAACCACCCAGGTATCATAGCGTTTAAGGGTAAGAGTTATGTTTTCGGTTTCAATTACAATATCCTGAAACGAACCATGAGTAAGCACTATGAGCGGCGTTCGGTATGTGTAGCGGAACTCACGTATAACCCGGATGGCACGATTCAGCAGTTGCCCTTCTGGACCACCGCCGGTGTAAAAAGGGTAGGCACGCTTGACCCATACAAAAGAGTACAGGCGGAAACGATCGCTTACAGCGAAGGGGTGAAAACGAACAAAGAAACGGAATGGGAACGGAATGTTTCCTGGGACAAAGGAAAGAAAGTGGGAGAGCGGATTTTTGTGAGCGCCATTCACCATGGAGATTATACAAAAGTGCAGGGAGCTGATTTCGGAACGGGTGCAAAATTGCTGGAAGTAGCTGTGGCGGCACTGTATGGAGGAACGATTGAGGTGCGTGCCGATAGTTCGAACGGTCCACTGATCGCAACAGTGCAGGTGAACACTTCCGGAGAAGGCGATAGCTGGAAAACCATAAAAACACCCGTGAAGCAAATAAAAGGCGTACATGACCTCTACTTCATTTTTAAAGGAAATAAGGATCTTTTCCATTTCGACTGGTGGCAGTTCAGTAAATAAAATCAACGATTCAATGAAAAGGACATTCATTCATCTATTGGCATGCTTCCTGTTTTTGATAAGTGGTCTTCATGCACAGGAAAACAGCAGGTTCCGCAACTTCGCGCCCACACCGCCGCTCGGTTGGAACAGTTGGGATATTTTTGGCACAACGGTAACCGAGCAGCAAATAAAGGAGCAGGCCGATGCCATGGCAGAAAACCTGCTGCCCAGCGGATACAAATTCCTTACTGTGGACATCCAATGGTATGAGCCGGAATCGAAGGGGCATTACTACAAGCCTGGCGCAGCCCTCACTATGGACGAATACGGCAGGCTTACACCAGGTTTAAAGAAGTTTCCGTCCGCCGCCAACGGCAAAGGGTTTAAGCCACTCGCCGATTATGTACATGGCAAAGGATTAAAATTCGGCATTCACATCATGCGCGGTATTCCCAGACAGGCAGTAGACCGCAACACGCCTGTAATGGGTACGAATGTAAAAGCGCAGGATATTGCCATCAGAAGTTCTGTTTGTCCGTGGAACCCGGATATGTATGGCGTTGATGCCACGAAACCGGAAGGCCAGGCTTATTACAATTCCATCATTCAACTGTATGCAGATTGGGGCGTAGACCTGATCAAAGTGGATGATATCTCCCGGCCATACGATAAAATACAGCAGGCGGAGATTGAAGCCATTCGCAAAGCGATTGATAAAACCGGCCGGCCTATCGTATTAAGCCTTTCTCCCGGGGCCACACCCGTTTCGGCCGGACCGCATGTGGTGAACAACGCCAATATGTGGCGCATTACCGATGATTTCTGGGACCGGTGGGGATTGCTGACCGCTATGTTCGAAAGGTTGCACGCATGGACCCCGTTCCGCAGAAACGGAAATTATCCTGATGCTGATATGTTGCCGATCGGTATCATCGATTTCAACCGCAAAACGAATTTCACCAAAGAAGAACAATATACATTAATGAGTCTCTGGGCCATCGGGAAATCCCCGTTGATATTCGGTGGCGATATGACCCGGATGGATGCGTTCACAAAGGAAATGCTCACCAATCCGGCAATGCTGAAAGTAAACCAGGAAAGCATCAACAACCGACAGGTGTCAAGAGAGAAAAACCTCGTGGTGTGGACGGCAGATGTTCCGGGCAGCAAAGACAAATACGTTGCACTCTTCAACGCACAAAGCAGGGGAGATAATATCGACTTTAACAATGCGGATTATGCCAGCCCTGTAATTGCAGGTAAAGGCGCCTCGCAGAACGTGGAAGTGCCCATTAAAAACGGTAAAAAACTCGTCCTGTTCGTGAAAGATGGTGGAAACGGTTTCTCCTGGGACCATGTGGCCTGGGTTGATCCAGTGCTGACCGGCCCCAAAGGAAAACTAAAACTCACCGACCTCAAATGGCAAAGCGCCACAGCGGGTTGGGGGGAGGCACGGGTAAACCGCACCTGTGAGAACAAACCACTCACCGTAAACGACCAAACAGTGGAAGGCATAGGAACGCACGCAGAATCAGTGATCGTGTATGAAATACCGGAAGGTTACGATACTTTTTCGGCTACAGGGGTGGTCACCAATGAACAGGGATCCGTTGTGTTTGGCGTACTCGTGGACAAAGGTTCATTTGACATTCCGGAGAAAACTGTCGTGAACGTCAGCCTGAAAGATATAGGGATCAAAGGAAAGGTGAAAGTACTGGATATATGGGGCAAAAAAGAGCTCGGTGTAGTTGAAAAAGTTTTTGGGAGAGAACTGCCCATGCATGGCGCGGGACTTTACAGGTTATCGCCGGTTAAATAACTGAATCAATCTGGCAATACATTTCAAAAGGCCGGGAATTCAGAAAATACGTGTTAATAATACATTTATTTTTATATTGCAGAAGGGAAAAGCGCAGCTTGTTCCTTTGATTACTTTTTCTGATGACCGCTAAGTTAACCATGCTGCTTCTTATCTGGTAGCTTTTCGTTTAATCATTGAGATGTATTGCCAGATGAATAAATTTACCACTACACTGCGTTTATGCAGCCCCCGGCCCATGCTCCGGTGCCTGTTTGCTTTGATATTGATCTTTTCTTTCCAGCAATCAACCGGTCAGCTCAGCGACTATAACTTTGTAAATTTCGATAACCGAGACGGACTCTCTTCCAACAGTGTAAACGCCATCCTCAAGGACCATGCGGGTTACATGTGGTTCGGAACAGATGACGGCCTCAATAAGTTTGATGGCAGCAGGTTCGAGATTTACCACCACAGCCCTGGAGATACCAACAGTATTCCTTCCAATAAAATATCTGCACTGTGCGAAGACGGCGATGGGAACTTATGGATAGGCACCAGCCGGTCCCTTTCACTTTACGACCGGAAAAGAAACCTGTTCCTGAACACCAACATCACAATGGGAAATGCCGTGCGTACCATCTATGCCGATCAGTCGGGGAACATCTGGGTGGGCAGTTATATGGGGCTTTTGCGGTACAACCATAAAAAAGGGGAATTACAGCATTTCGTGGCCGATGGGAAACCCGGAAGCCTGAGGTCTGGAACCGTTTCCTGTGTATTAAAAGACAGGAAGGGAAGGTTGTGGGTGGGCACCAATGCGGGGCTACACCTGTACCAGCCATCAACGGATAAATTTGACATTTTCGTTACCAGTACGGATCCACGTTCTATCAGTGACAACAACATTAAAGCAATTGTGGAAGATGCTTCCGGAAACATCTGGATCGGTACGGTGGGCGGAGGACTGAATACATTTCAACCGGCAGACGCAACATTTAAAAGATACCGCAGCGTGGAAGGTGATAGCCGCACGCTGGTAAGCGATCGCGTAATTTGTCTGGCAGCGGCGCCTACCGGCAAACTCTGGGTAGGTACGGAAAAAGGACTGGTCATCATGGATCCGAAAACCGGTTTGGCAGAACGGATATCCTATAATCCGAGGAATGCATTCAGCCTGAGGGGACAATCGCTCCGAAGCCTGTATATTGATAAGAAAGGTATATACTGGGTGGGAAGTTTCCAGGGTGGGGTGGCGAAATACGATACCAATCTTCCCTTCTTTCACCTGGTTCATGGAAATCCTTTCGATCCTTATGGACTTCGTGCACCCAACGTTACTTCTTTCGCCGAAGGAAAAAACGGGGACATCTATGTTGGTGCAGACAACGGAGGGTTGAGCATCTATCATCCTAAGACGGGATTATTCGACCAGGTGAAACTCGCAGACAAAACAGTAACGGTACTTGCGCTGGAAAGGGTGGGGGATGAACTTTGGATCGGCACCTACGGCAATGGTATTTATGTCTTGAACATTCAGTCGGGCAGTATCCGCAATTACCATACAAATGATGGCTTTTCAGGACTCGGAAGCGATGAGGTATTTTGTTTGAGAAAGGACCGTAACGGAAATATATGGGTGGGACCGAACGGGAAAGAAATTATGTTGTTCATTCCTGAAAAAGGGCGCTTCCAGACCTTCGGCAATTATATGGGCGAAACAAAGGGAGAAAAGCCGCCAGGAAAAGCTTACGTGCGGGATATTCAGGAAGATGAGCAGGGCAATATATGGATTGCCACCTACGGCAGAGGAATTGATGTGTACAATCCCCGCAATAAGAGCCTGAAATTATACAACAGGTTCAATACCGGATTTCTCCTGGAAGAAGCGTTCTCCATTCTCCCTGGAAAGAATGGAAGAATATGGGTGGGCACCTACGGCAACGGGTTGTTTTATTTCGAAAGCGGAAGCGGGAAGTTCACCAATATTAACGCGAACCAGCAGCTCTCCAATTCGGCCATCAACAAGATACTGGAAGATGATGCAGGAAAATTGTGGATCGGAACGAACAAGGGGCTCAGTTCCCTGGATCCCGAAAGTAAAATTGTCCGCAATTATACCTTCAGGAACGGGCTCCAAAGAAGTTCTTTCAACAGAGGCGCCGGAATTATCGCTTCCACAGGCGAACTGTATTTTGGGGGCGTGGAAGGATTCAACCACTTCTTCCCGGCTAAACTCAGGCACAACGCGAATGTGCCGCCAGTTACGTTTACGGGGTTGAAAGTAGACAACCAGGTGGTGCAACCAACTGCTGAAAAACGCTCCATCATCAACAACCATATTGGCGAAGCGGAGAAGATACAGGTGAATTATAAGCAGAACCTGGAAATAGAATTCGCAGCACTCGATTTTACAAACCCCGATGAATGCGAGTACTGGTACTACCTGAAGGGCTTCGATAAAAAATGGAACAGGGCTGGCAGAACCAACAGTGCAGTATTCACCAACCTTGATCCGGGGGAATACGAATTCCAGGTAAAAGCCGTGAACACGAATGAAGGCTGGACTACACAAACGGCTTCCGTTCACCTTTTTGTGAAGCCGCCTTTCTGGCGCACCAACCTCGCTTATCTGTGTTATGTTCTGCTGGCGGGCGCATTGGTATTGGGTGCCAGACGCAGGGGGATCAATAAACTGAAACTGAAGTTTGCCGCAGAACAGGAAAAACAAAAGATCAACCAACTGATAGAGGCTGAACGCCGCGAATCGGAGCGCCAACGGGTTTTTGACCAGGCCAGGATAAAGTTTCTCACCAACCTCAGTCATGAGTTCCGGACCCCGATCTCCCTCATCTCCGGGCCGGTTCAGTCGTTGCTGGAAGGCGAAACCAATACCAAAAAGATCGGTCAGCTTACCATGGTAAAGCGGAATTCAAGACGTTTGCTCAACCTCGTAAACCATCTGCTGGATTTCAGAAGGCTGGAAGACAAAGAATCGCACCTGAATCCGGAGCCGGGTAATATCGTTGAATTCGTACAGGAAATCAGCGAGTCTTTCAGAGACCTTTCCAATAGAAAAGGCATCGGCTTCCTGCTCACCACCGCTATGGAGGCGTATTATACACAGTTCGACAAGGATAAAATGGAACGCATCCTGTTCAACCTGTTGAGCAACGCGTTCAAATTCACGCCCAGGGGCGGAACAATCACGGTACATGTAAAACAGGGAGAACGCCCGGGAGAAGAAGTGTTTATTGAGATTTCGGACAATGGCATTGGCATGTCGGCCGAAGAATCCAGCCGTATATTCGACCGTTTTTTCCAGGCCGAAACTCCGCCGGAAATCATGAACCAGGGCAGTGGTATCGGGCTCTCTATCGTGAAGGAATATGTTAGGATGCACGAGGGTAATATACAGGTGCAGAGTATGAAAGGCAAAGGCACCAGCTTCACCCTTATTTTCCCCCTGAAAGAAGTGAAAGTTCCGGAAACCACTGCGGTGCCCGAAACTCAGTTGGCTAACCCGGTTTCGGTTGAAAAAACAGCGGAACCGGCAGGTGATGTTGCTGAAGAAGCCGGCGAACGCCTTACCATCCTGCTCATTGAAGACGATGATGATTTTCGCGCCTACCTGCGTGGTCACCTGGAAGATGAATACAGGATTATTGAGGCTGCCGATGGGAAAGAAGGATGGCAGAAAGCGCTTTCAGGCCACCCGAATGTGATCATCAGCGACATCAGCATGCCACACATGAACGGCATTGACCTCAGCAACAAAATCAAGTCCGATAAACGCACTGCGCATATTCCCGTAATTCTGCTCACGGCATTGACCGGCGATACCCACCAGTTGATGGGGTTAAAAACTGGCGCCAGCGACTATCTTTCCAAGCCTTTCAGCGGTGAAGTGCTCAAATTAAAAATACATAACCTCGTGGCGCTGAACGAACAGTTGAAAAAAACCTATAGTAAACGACTGAAGCTGGATGTGCCTGAAACTGCCGTGCAGTCGGAAAACGAAAAACTGCTCATCAAAATCAGGGCGTACATAGAAAAGAATATGTACAACGAAAGCCTTTCAGTGGAACAACTCAGCAAGCACCTGTTCATGAGCCGGGCTACGCTCTACAATAAGATACTCGATATGACCGGGGAAACACCAGTGGAGTTCATCCGTTCCGTAAAACTTCAGAAAGCCGTGGAACTGTTGGAGCACAGCGATATGCGGATTGCCGACATTGCTTATTCAGTTGGGTTCACCAGCCCCAATTATTTTGCCCGTGCCTTTAAACTGAAGTTCAACATGTCGCCTACAGAATACGCGGCCCAGAAACGCGGAACAACAGGTTGAATGCCCTTTATTTTGACATTTTTACTCATAAATTAGTCATTCGTTCCCATCCGTTCCTGGCTTCCGGCATAGATTTGGCCCTGATCCCGCACCTTAAAAAACGTTGCAGGAGAAATAAACCATTGCTTATGCCAAAGCCAGTTTTTCCTGCGCAATCCCGATTCATTCCCATCCGCACTGCACGGATGCGCTTCCCTTGTTTCATCTTAACATGCTAAAATTATAAGAACGAGTACTATGAATTTCAGACAAAAGAATGTACTGTTGATCGTGCTGGCCTGCTTTCCTTTTGGCCTGATCGCACAGGCCCAGAAAAAAAAGAGCAAACTGGTAACCGATCCGGTTTTTTCCGCTTTCAGTTACAAAGGCAACGATGCTATTTATACTGATAATCCCTTAAAACCGGATGAGTTCTATAACCCGATTCTGCAGGGCTGTTATCCAGATCCCAGTATTACAAAGAAGGGCAACGACTACTACCTCGTCAATTCTTCTTTCTCCATGTTTCCCGGCGTGCCTATTTTTCATTCCAACGACCTGGTGAACTGGAAACAGATCGGGCACGTGCTGGACCGCCGCTCCCAGTTGAAAGTGGACAGCGCGGGGATTTCCGCAGGCATCTATGCGCCGGATATCAAATACAACCCCTATAATGAAACGTTTTATATGATCACCACACAAATCGCTTCCGGTATCGGGAACATGGTGGTGAAAACAAAAGATCCGCTGAAAGGATGGAGCGATCCTTATAAAATCAACGTGGACGGTATCGACCCCTCCATCTTTTTTGACGACAACGGCAAAGCTTATATCACCCACAACGATGCGCCAGACAGAGGCAAAACACTTTACAATGGCCACCGTGTGATCAAAATCTGGGAATACGACCTTGTAAAAGACCAGGTCATTCCCGGAACGGATAAAATTATTGTGGATGGGGGCGTAGACATTACCCAAAAACCCATCTGGATCGAAGGGCCGCACCTCTACAAAAAGAACGGCAAATATTACCTCATGTGCGCTGAAGGTGGCACCGGCGGCTGGCACAGTGAAGTGATCTTCGTGAGCGACAACCCAATGGGACCTTACAAGCCAGCGCCAAGTAACCCTATCCTTACGCAACGGCATTTTCCTAAAGACAGAAAAGACAAAGTAGACTGGGCCGGACATGCCGACCTGGTTGAAGGTCCCGATGGAAAATACTACGGCGTTTTCCTGGGCATTCGTCCCAACAACCAGGACAGGGTAAACGCAGGCAGGGAAACATTTATGCTGCCCGTAGACTGGTCCGGTGAATTTCCCGTTTTCGAAAACGGACTCATCCCTATGCGTCCCAAACTGAAAGTGCCGAAAGGAACAGAGAGGAAATGGGAGCAGGGCGGTTATTTCCAGAATGGCAATTTTACCTTCAACGAAGATTTCTCCAAAGACACCCTCGATTTCAGGTGGATCGGTGTGAGAGGTCCCCGCGAGGAATTCATCGCCAAAACGAAGGACGGCCTGAGCATCAGGCCTTCCGAAAGGAACATCAAATCGAACAAAGTAACCTCCACACTTTTTCACCGCCAGCAACACAATGCTTTTGAAGCGGCTTTCACCCTCAAATATGCGCCCCGTTCCGCGAATGATATGGCCGGACTGGTTTGTTACCAGAGCGAAAGGTTCAACTATGTTTTCGGTATCACCCGCAAGGGCACTGAAGACTTCCTCGTACTCGCCAAAACCAACAAGGGGGAAACCACTGTGGTGGCCAGCGTAAAAATTGATACAGGCAAACCAATTCGTTTGCAGGTAGTGGCCAATCACGATGAATACAGGTTCAACTATTCCACAGATGGCACCAGTTTCCAGAACCTGGGCGGAACGGTTTCCGGTGATGTGCTTTCCACGAATGTGGCAGGTGGTTTTACCGGCTCGCTGATTGGTTTGTATGCCACAACGGGTAACGATATTCAGCCGAAATAGAATATTTGTTCCGTATAAAAAGAACAATTAGCGAACAGCAGTTTTTATTTGGTCTTAAAGAGGCGTATCATCATGATGCGCCTCTTTTGTTGGAATAGATTTTCCAATAAATCGGTTACGCTATTACCTCTTGCCTGCATTAAAGCTTAGCCAGTGCTGCTTCTTCCACTGCACTGATATCGGTAAGCGCATATCTTTTAATATCGTTAATGGTCATTTCATCCAATATATCCACCGTCTGCTTATAAGTAGCTTCATTGGTGGGTTTGATGATGATCATTAATTTCTCGGGATCGGTATTTCTTTTTTTTCGGATGATGTATTCACGTATATCCGAAGCCTGAGCGGTTTTAAGTTGACCTGGTTGGGCGGCATCGAAAATACCTTCGTAGAAATGAATACTGCCTTCTTTTCCCAGCAATAGCGTGAGTGTGCCGGATTCCGGAGACTTGGTACGGATTTGGTCCGTGTCTTTCGGAACATAAAGATCCATCGCTTTCTTTTCTTCCAGTTGCGACGTAAAGATGAAGAACATGATCAGCAAAAAGCCTACATCAACCATGGCGGTAAGGTCCACAAGCAATGCTTTCTTTTTAGTACCTTTTCCGGTACGCCCTGGTTTTGTTTGAGTTTCAATTGCGGCCATAACAAAAAGTTTGATGAAGAATAGCTGACGCAGATAAGATGATGTTCCTGTTCAATTCCATAAGGAAAAGATGGTGGCATTTTATAAGCATAAACCATACTGAGAAAAATTTTCATTTTTGATTCATGTAAAATAGTATTTGAAATTTTTTACAACCCTTGACATAGGGCTGTCACAATGCCATTTTAGTTTTGTGGTGTACTGAAAAATATTTCAAAAATGAACAAAGTAAAAATTGAGCCTTTTAAAGTAATTGGCATTTCTGTAATAACCACAAACGAAAACAATCAGGCTGCAAAAGATATAGCGGATTTATGGAGTAAGTTATGCATGACAAATGTTTGGAAGCAATTCCAAATAAAGTTGACAACACGGTATATTCCATATACAAAGATTACGAAAGCGACCACACAAAACCATACACAACAATTCAGGGTTGCAGCGTGGAAAATTTAAACGACATTCCCAACGGAATGATTGGGAGGTCGTTTGATGGAGGAGACTATGTAAAACTATCTGCCAAAGGAGATTTAATGAAAGGACTGATCGTGAACAAATGGAAAGAAATCTGGAAAATGGATTTAAAAAGAGCGTTTACAGCGGACTATGAAGTTTTTGGCGAAAAAGCACAAAATCCGACAGATGCAGAAATCGACTTTTTAATTGCAGTAAAATAAGTAAAATGGTTGAGCCACTTCATAACTACTATTTGAATGAAAAAGAGCCAAACAAGAGTTGCTTGCTTGCCTTGCGAAGTATTATTCTTAACCAGGATACAAATATTACTGAAACGCAGAAGTGGGGAATGCCCTGCTTCTGCTATAAGAAAAAAATGTTTTGCTATTTGTGGACGGATAAAAAGACAGACCAACCGTATATGCTTATGGCAGAAGGGAAATACCTTGACCACCCCGAGCTTGAAAAAGGCAAACGTTCCCGGATGAAAATTTTCCGCGTTAATCCAAACCAGGATTTGCCTGTAAAGACAATTGAGGATATTTTACAAAAAGCGTTGAACTTATACAGAACAGGTGTAATAAAACTCAAAGGCTGATCAACAGAAAGCATATACGCCTAAAAGCGGTTTACAGCCAGCCGGTTAAGACCGTAAGTATGGTGTTCATTTTTCAGGGTAAATTCATTCGCGGTAAGACTGTGGACGTTTCCAAACTTACGTCCGTCAGTAAGCTGTACTGTGAAATGATGCCAGGAATGTATGTTGTTAGTATAACCACAAACTAGGAACAGCGGGTCGGTAAGCTGATGGTTCGCTTAAACAAAATTTTCTTACATTGCCCGGATAAATACTTCCCATGAAAATAGTCGCGTCTGTTCTTGTTGCACTGGTGGCCCTTGAACACCTTTATATCCTCTGGATTGAAATGTTCGCGTGGACCACAAAAGGCAAAAAAACATTCCGTTCTTTCCCGGAGCATTTGTTTGAACCCACAAAAGCATTGGCTGCCAACCAGGGGCTGTACAATGGTTTCCTGGCTGCAGGCCTGATATGGAGCTTGTGTATCGGCGCGGAAGAATGGGCAAAGAATGTGGCTGTCTTTTTTCTTGCATGTGTAATAGTGGCGGGCGTGTATGGTGCAGCCACAGCATCCAGGTCTATATTTTTTAAACAGGCTTTGCCTGCGGTGTTGGCGTTGGGCGCAGTATTGGTTTGGTGGTAAGCAATAAAAAATTAGGGGATTGAATTATCAGACATCAAAACGGGAAGCTTCTTTGTATGTTGCTGCTCCATAAAATGTTTTATCTCCCGTAACAGGGATTTTTCTGAAGTAGCCGTGATGTTTACCAGGTAAAACTGCTTTCCTGAAACCATGGCATTCTTTCTCCATTCCAGTTGCTCGTGCGTATGCACCAGCCCATTGCTGTACCACCATGCTGTAAATAATTTTGCCTGCTTTTTTTCAAGCTGTGCACAGTAAACCGTTCCTGCTGCCGTAACTATAGTGCTTACTTTGGTGAAAACAAATCCGCTTCCCCGCCAACAGATCATGGGATGATGTTCTGAAGAAAAAAAGGAAGGAATTGGCTTGATGTACATCAGTGCGGAACTGTTGCTTAGTTTGAGAACGTTTCCGGAAACAGTATCTGTTTTGTATCCGGCCAGATTGAGTTCGGTGGGGAACCCGCTGCTGTAAGGGCGGGCATCCACATAACAGGCAGCAGCTACAAAAAACGTGGCAACAATACAATTGAACATTCTTTGAGATTTGAAGGGAATCGAAGGTTGGATAGTTTTGTTTTCAGCTTTTTCAACAGGTAGCCAACCCGTGATAAAATACGCCGGAAGCAGTATATAAATGACAAAGAAAATCAAGCCCGTAACATAATGCATGCTGTCATCTGGCAGTATGCCGAAATAAGAAAGCGTGGTAATGCGCAGGAAATTGCTGATGATGTTGAGCGCCAAAATGGAAACAAACAATAATCCTATTTGCCATAGTTTGTAGCTGTTGCCCGACTTCCTTTCACGAATCGACAATAGAATCAGCCCTGCCAGCAGGGAAGCGGTGAGCATATTCAGGCCCATACAGGCCGTGTCTACAGTAAGTTCCTTTCCTGCCATCACAATTGTATTGCCATCGGCGGTGGCTTTGGTGCCAAGCAGTTCTAATACCAGGGCAGATATTCTGGTTAACTGCAGCCGGATCGGGAAACTGAACAAATTCATCACATAATCAAATACTGGCGACATGCACACCACAACATGTAGTGGAATAAGATTCATTTTGCCAACAAATGCTTCAGTGAGAAAAATCATGGCTGCTGCACAGGTAATGAAAAGGGCTGTTTTGGCAGGGATGACAAAGCAGAGCAGCGCAGAAAGTATTGCCACCCATCCGAAAAGTTTCCTGCCTTTATGGGAGCTGTCGGGGCGCACGGAAACTACCAGGGCCATCAGGCCTAATTGAATATTCAACTGGCTCAGATCAAGGTAGGCTTTCAAATAAAACAAACCTATTATGGAATATACGATCATGCCCAGCAGGTAAAATCTGGGAAGGCGTATTAAAGGAATGTTCATTTACGCTGAAGTTTGGGTAAGAAAGAGGCGAACCGCATATACAATGCCACTAAAACCACGGCAATGATCAACGCCCATTCGTGGGGTTCAGGAACAGCTCCTTTGGAATGCTGGGTAGCATTCTGAAGACTTTTCTTGCTGGCTTCAATATCAAATCGTTTGTAATCTTCCTGGGTTTCCAGGACCACCAGGCTGGATACGGGGCTTACAATATGCGCTTCCTGCGCCGTTTGCACCAGTGCCGGGTTAAGGTCTGAACCCGCAAGCAATGCAGGCCCTCCGGCACTCATCATATAATTGTAAGCGAACAGACGTGCAAGATGATCGGGAGCGCCCTTCTTTTCCAGAGAAAGTTGTGGCTGTTTTGTAAAGGCAATACCAGACCGCTCAGCGAATACTATGGTGGAATCTTCTTTTCCTGCATCGAACCTGCCGGCAACAAGCAGTGCTTGCAGGTCTTTCAGTGTACCCCGTTCATAACGGAAAGCACGGAACAATTTCAGGGTCTCGAGGTAAGGAGAAAGCTGATGGCCGAAATGAAACAGCTTTACTTGTCTTCCATTGCTGAAATATTGCTGAAGGGCCAGGTGTTGGTCTGAATTTTTTATAGCAGAATACCCCGGTCCTTCGGCAGAACCTTTGGTGATTACGATGGCGGCTTCCGGGTCGTTGATGACATGAAATGGAAACAGACTGAACCTGTTCCTGCGTGATGCTTTAAAAAACGCCGACTTATTTTGTGCCGTTATTTCAACCGGTTTTTGTAGTGCATTAATACCATATACTTTACGATGACCGGAGTTTTGAAGTATAAAATCCAGTTCTTCAGCTGTCCAGGTTGCATCCAGGTCAACATACAGGTTGCTCGCTGGCGCAATAGTCCTGAAAGGGGAATAGGGGATAACCTTGTATTCATTCCCGTTAAAAACAAACGCATCATCAGCAATAGCCGTTGCTTTCATGGTGATCTCCAGGTCGGGATGGTATTTGCCGCTGTACGTGAAACGATGCGCCGTTGAGCCGGATGTTGAAAATTTTCGGGAGAAGGCAACGGAAGATGGGGCTGTGGCAAATGTGACCAGATGTTCAGCGGTGGCGCCAGCAGCTTTGGGTCCTTCAAAATAAAAGTCGCTGAACTGCACTCGGTCACCTTTCAGCAACAATGGCGCTGAAATGCCTATTTTAAAAGTTCTGGGTGTATTGCCCTGCACAGGGAACACCCTTACGGAAACCGTATTGCCTTCCCGCCAGTGCACCACAGATGGATCTCTGCTTTCAACGCCAACAATGGTGTTGTACGCCTTTTCGGCTTTTTCTTTTGTGGTAAGAATGCCTTTTTCTTCAATACCGTTTATCCATAAGGAAAGCGAACTTACCACTGCTCCTTCAGACAAATGAAACGTATAGATGGCTTCCTGTGGACCAGACCTGGAATGATTTGTATTTTTTACCCTGAGCGTTTTCTCGGTATAGCACAAACGCAGTTTCGGCCAAATGGTGGTTGTAGTGGCAACATGATCCGTAACCAGTTCCGTTCCACGCCACAACCGTTGTTCAGCCTGGTGCCCTGCATCGAACAACGACTCCAGTATTTTAACCCGTTCCTCTTCCCTGAAATGAAGGCCGGGGGAAAAGAAGCTTGCCGTCATAATCAATGGATCATGGTATATCCTGTCTCCAAAATTCCTCCCGGGTAAACCACGCCAGAAAGTACTGTTGCTGCTTTTATCGGCAGTAACATAGTTGAACCCCGACCGGAGCACAAGGCCGGTAAAATCATGCGCTGGTATTTGTCTGGCAGCATTGATCCAGGTAGGAAGCCCGTTTTTAGAAAGTGCCGAAGTGTTATCCGAAATCTTATTCAGTTCTTCCACCTTCAGCCGCCAGCAGATGCTGTAAATGATAACAACAAGCGCTGCGCTTCCCAAACCAATATAGAACCATGTAATCCGTTGTCCTTCCCTTACAGCACACCTTCGGATTAACAACAGGATGTAAATACAAAACAACAGCGGCACAAACGTATGGAGGGAGATGCCCAAAACCAGTGCCAGCAACATACTTACCGGCATTATGGGAAGAAGGTATATGCTTAAATAGGCAAAACCTGCAAACGCGATCCCGGCTATAAACAACTGAACATGTTTTAACCGGGAATGAAAAGGTACTATTTCAAAACAAAGGAAGTTAATGCAAAAGATATACAGCAGCACCATAAACCATACAACAGTGGTTTCAAATACAGCCATTTCCCTGTTTAAGGCAAACGCACTGATCAGCGCCAGCGTGAGGCAGGAAAATGCAGGGGAAAAACTTTCGTTCCGAATGAAAACCTGCCCTTTAAAACAGATGATAAGAAAGAAGACAGCCGTAAGGATATGGTTCACAAAAAACATCCCTGTATTATTTGTTCCAGGATCTTCCGACAATAGGGGGAAGATGAAAAGTAGCAGCGAAATTGCTATAAACAGAAGCCCTGTACCAATAGATTCCTGCCTGAGATGGTAGCTGAGTCGGTTCATGGTGTAAGGTTATTT
>CAMLRX010000065.1 GCA_946482545.1 uncultured Flavihumibacter sp.
GAAGAGTAGGAAAAAACTTCTCCTGTAATAGAAAAACACGGTAAAAAAGCGGGAAAGCCACGTCGGTGGCACCGGGTACCGCAAACACGCAGCAAACCTGCAGAAAACGGCAATACTTTAAAAATAGAAAATCACTGGGAAAGGGCGTGTGGAAACACTGTACCCGGTGGCGCCGCTATAGCGGTGCCACCGGGTACATCGGTTACGGCTCCCAGGTGGATCGCCCCCATCAGGCTTGGGTTTACCCTATGGCTTCTCCTCCAGAACTTCACCCTTGGTCTTCCTGATCGCTTCCCCAACGGAAAGTATCTACCTTCACCCCGGCCAGGTCAAGGACCCTGTCCACCACGGTGGCGGCTACTTCTTCGATGGTTTTTGGTATGCTGTAAAAAGATGGGGTTGCCGGACAAATGATACCACCCGCCAAAGTGATGGTTTCCATGTTGCGGATGTGCACCAGGTTATACGGCGTCTCGCGCGCCACGCATATTAATTTGCGGCGCTCTTTCAGCACCACATCCGCGGCGCGGGTGATCAGATCGTTGGAGATACCGTTGGCGATGCGGCCCAATGTGCCCATTGAACATGGAACGATGATCATGGTGTTGAACTGCCCGGAGCCAGAGGCGAAAGGCGCGTTGAAATCGTTCTGCTCGTAGAAAGAGAAAGAATATTTCGTGAAAGAATCCTCTCCCAGTTCCGTTTCCCAAACCTGGCGCGCATTGGGCGTCATCACCACCGCAACGGCATCGGGACGGGGTTGCGCTTTCTCCAGTTTGTCCAGCAATACTTTCGCATATACGGCACCGCTTGCCCCGGTTATGGCCACCACAATTTTATTCATGAGTTGATCGTAACTTTAAACCAAACAACAAAAATAAGATGCAAAAGGTTATGGCGTGGGTTTTACTGGCTTTGCTCGCCGGGTGCGCCCCACGAAGTGCGGTACAGAAAGAGCAAATGAACTGGAAAACCCTTCCTGAAGTGGAAGTGCTGAAAAAGGAAGATCCAAGGCCGGTACTGGCCGACCTGTACACCACATGGTGCGGCTGGTGCAAAGTGATGGACAAAAATACTTACAGTAATCCGGCGGTAATAAAATACCTTTCCGAGAAGTTTCACGCCATAAAAGTGAATGCAGAAACCAAAGAGAACCTGGTATGGAATGGGAAGTCCTACCCGGTGGACCCGGCTTCCAAAACAAGCCGCCTCGCCATTGAATGGACCAATGGACGCCTTTCCTATCCCACCACCATCATTATTCCACCAGGAGAAGCGCCGCAGGCCATCCCCGGTTACCTTACGCCCGCAGAATTTGAACCCATCGTAAAATACTTCGGCGAAGGCGCTTACAAACGCATGAGTTTTCCTGATTTTCAGAAGCAGTTCAAGCCTTCATGGAATTGAACTGCATGAAAAACAAACGTTTGCGTATTGACCTAGATCAAGAATGTGAAAGAAGTGTAAAAAAAGTGGCGGAGTACAACCAGTGTTAGAACAATGATGTCTTATATTTGAGTTTTCATAGGATAAGGTTTAATGGTTAATGGTATTTGATTAGTGCATCCCGCCGCAAGGCGGGATCTTTTTTTATACCCTTCCTTTTATACTCTTCCCTTTCTCTATCCATTCCTTAAAAATATCCTGAAAGTACTTTCACCAGTTCATCAGACCATACTGCATACATGGTTCCGGACGGATGCAGTTTATCTTCCACCACCATTTCTTCCAAAGCACCTTTTTCTCTATAAATTCCAGTGATATCAACATATCCCGCACCATACTCTTCCGCCATCTGATGATTGATTTCATTGTAAACATCCAGTTCCTGTGCTATTTTTTCGCGGTCGCGTCCCTCGGCGAATGGGGTCACTCCCCAATCCGGAATATTGATGAGCGCAATTTTGCCCTCTTTTTCTTTCGCCAGATCCAGAAGTTTCTTCAGTTCTTCTTCATAAATATTTGTGGGCAATCCACGGTATTGGTTGTTTACCCCGATGAGTATTGTAACGAGATCGTAGGCTGGTTGAAGGGTTTGTTTTTTCAGTCGCGCCAGCAATTCGCCGGTAGTCCAACCTGTTTTTGCGATGATCTCCGGAGCATCGAACGGCAGGCCTCTTGCCCGCAGCATTTCCAGGGCCTGGTAAGGATAACTTTCATACAGGGGAACCCCTTCGCCGATGGTGTACGAGTCGCCCAGGGCAAGCCAGTTATAACGCATGTTGCATATTTTTCAGGACTTCATAAAAACGATACACATCATTGAACGAACAATATAGTGGTGCAGGCGCCAGTCGTATTACACCAGGTTCCCGGTAATCGCAGATGATGCCCTGCTGCATCATTTGGGTATGAATAGCCTTGCCGTTTTCCGGAAAATAGAGGGAAAGTTGTGCGCCGCGCCATTCTTTTTCCTTCGGTGTTATGATCTCGAAGGGCATAGAAGATTGCCCCAAAAGATATTCGAGGTAAGCGGTAAGTTCCAGACTTTTGGTACGGAGTTTTTCGATGCCCGCGGCCTTAAAATGTTCCAGCGAAGCCTTCAGGCTCACCATATTAAAAACCTGCGCGGTACTGATTTGCCAGCCTGAAGCGCCTTTTTTAGGCACGAAACCCTTTTCCATTTTAAAACGGGTACGTTCCTCATTTCCCCACCAGCCTGCGGCACGCGGAAAACGGGGATCGTCACCATGCTTTTCGTGCACAAAAACGCCACCAACTGCGCCAGGACCGCCATTCAGGTACTTGTAAGAGCACCATACCGCGAAGTCCACGTTCCAGTCGTGCAACTGCATAGGGATATTTCCCGCAACATGCGCCAGGTCCCATCCGGCATAAGCGCCCTGCTTTTGGGCCGCTGCCGTAATAGCTGCTATATCGTACAATTGGCCGGTGTAATAGTTGATGCCGCCCATCAGCAACAAAGCCAGTTCATCGCCGTGTGTTTCAATGGTGGCAATAATATCTTCCGTACGCAGTAGCTTCTCTCCTGAACGCGGGTGTATTTCCACGATCGTGGTATCAGGATCAAGGTGGTGCAGCCGCGCCACGGTTTCCAGCGCGTATTGATCGGAGGGGAAAGCGCCAGCTTCCATGATGATCTTATTTCGTTTACCAGCTGGACGGTAAAAACTTTGCAGCATCAGGTGGAGGTTTACCGTAAGCGTATTCATAACGGTGACCTCATCCTTCCCGCACCCCATCATACCGGCGAGCGTCTCCGAAAATTGTTCATGGTAAAACAACCATGGATTTTTTGCATGGAAATAACCTTCCACGGCGAGTTGCTGCCAATCGTTCAGTTCCTGCTGAATCGCTGCAGACACGTTCCTGGCCAGTAATCCAAGTGAATTTCCGCAGAAATAAATGGCATCGGCGCCATTGTGTTGCGGGAAAAGAAATTCCTTTTTGAAAGCAGCGAGTTGATCCGCCGCGTCCAGTTGAGCGGCACATTCCCGCGTAGGGGCAAATGGTGTTTTCATGCAGGCAATTTACTTATATCACTTAATTGCAGGGCAAGAAATGTACGAACCCTTATTTCCGCCTTTCGTTCAAACAAATATTGCCTGCCATCGCTAATTTGCTTACATTGAGAACGGATGAAAATTTGCCTGCTATGCCTATCGATCAATTCCGCTCCCCCGATTATTTCGCGTTAGATGAACTTTTTACGGAAGAACAAAAACTGATCCGTGAAACGGTTCGTAATTATGTAAAGAAAGAGATATCTCCCATTATAGAAGCATACGCGCAAAGGGCTGAGTTCCCTCAATTTATTGTATCGCAACTGGGCGCGTTGGGCTGCTTCGGCCCCACAATACCGGAAGTGTACGGCGGTGGCGGACTGGACCATATCAGCTACGGATTGATGATGCAGGAACTGGAAAGAGGCGACAGTGGTGTTCGTTCCACCGCTTCGGTTCAGGGCTCACTGGTGATGTACCCCATTTTCGCGTATGGCTCGGAAGAACAAAAGAAAAAATACCTCCCGAAACTCGCTTCCGGCGAATGGCTGGGCTGTTTTGGCTTAACAGAACCCGATCATGGCAGCGATCCGGGTGGAATGCTTTCACATTTTTCGGAAGAAGGCGATCATTATATCCTGAACGGTTCCAAAATGTGGATCAGCAATGCGCCTTATGCGCAGGTGGCCGTTGTTTGGGCGAAAGATAAAGCAGGTGAAATCCGTGGGCTGATCCTGGAACGCGGCATGTCTGGTTTTACCACACCACATACTACAGGTAAATGGAGCCTTCGCGCCAGTGCAACCGGTGAGCTGGTATTCGACAATGTGCCCGTTCCCAAAGAAAACCTGTTGCCGGGTGTTAAAGGATTGAAAGGACCATTGGGCTGTCTCACCAAAGCACGTTATGGTATCGCCTGGGGAGCCGTGGGTGCCGCGATGGATTGTTATCACACGGCATTGCAATACAGCCTGGAACGTGTTCAATTCGGAAAGCCCATTGCCAGCTTTCAGCTTCAACAAAAAAAGCTGGCGGAAATGCTTACGGAGATAACAAAGGCGCAATTGATGAACTGGCGGCTCGGCGTCCTGATGGACAAAGGTTCCGCTACACCGCAACAGGTGTCCATGGCCAAAAGGAACGCCTGCGAAATTGCTGCGAACATCGCCCGTGAGGCACGACAGATCTTAGGCGGCATGGGCATTACAGGGGAATATGCTGTGATGCGCCATATCATGAACCTGGAAAGTGTGATCACTTATGAAGGCACTCACGATATCCACCTGCTCATAACGGGTATGGACATCACAGGCATCAATGCTTTCAAGTGAGTATTCATACAGTTCATGCACATAATTCCACCACTTATCAACCTCCTTTGTAAAACCGGTACGTTAAAACCAAAATTATCTACCTTTATCCTGCAACTCTCCAAGGAAATTAATGGTCTAACTTTAAAAGATGATGTTATGGAACCACGGATGAAAACTTTCCTGGTAGGCTTTATGGGATCAGGCAAATCATATTGGGGGGCGAAGCTGGCGGAATACCTGAATGTTCCTTTTTACGACCTCGACGAAGTAATCGTTGAAAAAGAAGGTCGCTCCATCGAAAGCATTTTTGCGGAAGAAGGAGAAGAATATTTCAGGATCGTGGAAAAGAACACCCTGTACGATATTACTGAACGTGCCGATTCAACAGAAGGTTTTGTTGTTTCCTGCGGCGGCGGAACGCCCTGCTTTTTCAACAACATCGAGTACATGAAAAAACATGGAAAGGTGGTCTGGATCAACCCGCCCATCGATATCCTCTGGCAACGGCTGCTGCGGGAGAAAAACAAACGCCCGCTGCTCCAGGAGATCAGTGACGACGACCTCAGGCACTATATCCAGCGCAAACTCGGTGAACGAAAAATGTATTATGAAAAGGCTGATCTCGTGATCAACGAAGAAGCCATCAGTTTAGAATTATTCCTGGAAACCGCAGACCATGCATAAAACCTTTCTCACCCTGGCATCTTTGCTGGGAGCCCTTTCCGTAGCCCTCGGTGCCTTCGGCGCACATGGATTGAAAAAAATTGTTCCGGCTGAAACCGTAAGCACGTTTCAAACCGGTGTGCAGTACCAGTTCTACCATACATTCGCCATCTTCCTGGCCGCCATTCTTTATAAAGAATTCCCGACCAACAACATTGTGTGGGCAGGCTACGCTTTCATCGCAGGCATTCTTCTTTTCTCAGGATCATTGTATGTGCTCACTTTCCTGCACGATACCCAATCGGTGGGATTGAAACGCATCGGTATCATCACGCCTATCGGTGGACTATTTTTCATCGCAGGATGGGTATTGCTGGCGATGGGACTGAAGAAGTAATTCAAAATCATTTACAGCGGTAGCGTCAACCGGGTTACTGTCCCGTCTCTCCGTTGAATATCATATTGCCCGGAGATGCTGTTCATGCGGCGTTTCATGTTCACCAGTCCGTTACCAAACTGGCGGAGTTTATCCATATCTATACCCACGCCATTGTCGTAAATCTGGACGATGAGAATGTTTGAATTGATGCTGATCTGCATATCTACCTTCGTGCACTGTGCGTGTTTGATGATATTATGCAGCGACTCTTTCACACAAAGAAATATATTCCTTCTTTTCTCTCCACTGATCTCCTGTTGCGGCAAACTAACTGGCGTGGAGATATGGCAATCAATTTCAGAGCCTTCAAAATATTCCAGCGAATAACTCCTGATATACGCCACCAGGTTCTCGAGCGTATCGTTCGAGCTGTTCATACTCCAGATGATGGCGTTCATTTTATTCAGCAGGTCATTGGCTGAAGCGGAGATTTTTTCCACTTCCGGCAATGGGTTCTCCCTTAACTTGTTTTTGGCCAGTTCGCTCAGCAGGCGGATGGTCGTCATACCACTGCCCAGTTCATCATGCATATCGGTGGAAATCCGGTTCCTTTCTTCCTGTTGCGCCACGTACACCGCCATCTGTTTTTCAAGTTCCTTCCGTTCGTTTTCCAACCGAAGTTTTTCCCGTTCGCGGGTACGCTGGATGAGTTCTTTCCTGTTCTTATAACTCAATCCCGCCAGGAAGCAGATCAGTTCTATCACCAATCCCAGTTCATAATAAAACAACGATTGGTTGAATACCTTCGGCACACCTTTGAAATTGATTCTGAAAATGATCATCAGTAAGGAGAAAGCGGCGAATACGATCAGCGCGATGTTTCCCCAAACCAGGTAGCGCATCAGTTTATCTTTCACCCGCAAGCCGTAAAGAATAAAGAAAACACCCACGCCAAGCAGGATATATTTGATCCCGTTCTCGATATTGAATTCCATTTCATAATTATCCATCCTGAAATGGGCATAAGAGAAAAGGAACAGCGACACCAGGATCACGGCCTGCGCAGTAGTAAGCACACGGTACATCAAAGGATACTTCTCCTTCGATTGCAGGAACTGGTTCAGGAACATCAGGTAGAAAAGGATGCCGCAGCCCTGAATGATAAAATCGAGGTATCCTTCAAAGAAATAATTGAAGGGATGAGAGAAGTTATAGAAATAGGTTTTGAGAAACATGAGCAATCCCATACAAAACGTATAGATCGCGTACGAAAGGAATTCCGGATTAAAAGTTTGCACGTAATTTGTAAGGGAGTACAGCACCATTAAAAGCAGCAGCCCGGAAAACAGGTAACCGAACATGTTGAGGTCGCCCCCCTGTTGCCTGGAAAGCGTGATGAGTACGGGTACATAGTGACTGGCAACGAGTTTGGGATCGAGGGTATTGATGGAAGTACGCACGGCCTGTAACCTGACCACATACGTGATGGCGGTATCGGCGGGAATGGTAATGCGCCTGAAGCCTTCGCGGTGAGAATCGGGTG
Organism: uncultured Flavihumibacter sp.; assembly: GCA_946482545.1. Next base: position 7,363 of record CAMLRX010000065.1, read on the forward strand.
CGCGGCGGGAAGCAGTATCCGGGATAGGAATGAGGTTTCCGTTGGAACCGGCCTGCAACACTTCGATCTTTTTGTAATATAGACTTGGAAAGAAATACACCCGTTCGCTGGTATCGGCATGGTTGCGGAGCGTGAATTTCAGGTACACATCACGGTCAACATATTTGGGCGGAAGAACGGTATTCTTCAAAAAGTTTTTCCTGGGCACGAATGGGATATTCTGAATAGAAGGGATCGGTTCTTCCTGCCGGGGATGCGTATAAAATGTAGTATAGTCTTCTATATAAGAAGCGGTCCGGATGTTCTGAACAGAAATGGTATCTGTTTTTTCGATAGCTTGAGCCCGGCCCTGTTGCATAAAAAGAATGAATACTGCCGGGAACAAAAATCCGGTCAGTGGAACCCTTAAAGAACAATAAGAAAAAATGCGAATCAGATACTCCATGGGTAAGCGCGGGAATAAGGTGGCTCAAATGATGCGGAAAAATACTATTAACTTATAATATGTGAAAAGAAAGTTTTGACGACCGGTATGTACGGCTGTTCAAACCTTCTTTTATCTTTGTTGCTATGGCCAGTAAAGTGAGGAAATCGAAATACAAGGCGCCCGATCCCGATCAGCTTACCCCCGAGAAGGAACCCGAGGTAAAAATGAAAGAAGTTGCGAAAGACGAGCGCACCCGGAAAATATTGGGCGCGTTCTGTTTGCTTGTCGCATTTTTCCTGTTCTTCGCCTTTTCATCTTACCTGTTTACCTGGGAAGTGGACCAGGACCAGGTTTTCCGTGAAGGTGCCGGCATCCTGATGCCCAACGACCTGAAGATCGCGAACCTGTTGGGCGCGCTGGGCGCTTATATTTCCCATATTTTCTTCTATAAAGGTTTTGGCATCGCCTCCTATCTTTTTTGTACGTTCTTTTTTATGCTGGGGGTAAACCTGCTGTTTGAACGCCAGGTATTTTCGCTGAAGCGCAACATCAGGTATGTGATCACCGGCTTATTGGTACTGAGTGTGCTGGCGGCATTCATCGGTCAATCCTTCGCGTTTCCCTGGGGCGGTGCCGTAGGAGATATGGTGTGCAACTGGCTGAACGCGCTGATCGGAAAAACCGGTACCGCTGCGGTGATTCTGCTGGCGGCATTCTGTTATGTGGTTTGGCGCTTCAATCCCCGTTTCGCCTGGCCCGAAAAGAAACTGGTGCCTGCTGCTGTTGCGTCACCCGTTGTGCAGGAACAGGCTGAAACCGAAGTTGAAACTGAAAAAGAAGTGCTTTCCGTTCTACCTGTTACACCGTCTGGCAACCAATTGAAAGGAAAAGGCGGCATCGTGGTGATTCCACCCAAAATGGAAGAACCGGTTGAAATACCGCTCACATTGATTGAAAAAGAAATGCCTTTGGAAGAAACGGCTCCGGCATTTGAAATATTGAATGAAGAACAGGAAGAAGAGGTATTAGAAGAAGCATTGGAGGAAGAACCGGAAGAGGAACTCGTTCCTTTCGAGCCTGATCCAGAAGAAGAAATTCCCACACTCCACCTCCACCAGCAAGGATTGAGAAAACCTGATCCACAAAACGACCTGGCCCTGGAAATCAAATCCGTTCCGGAGCCCGATCCGGAGACGGAAGAAAATCCTGTTGCACACCTGGCGCCTTACGAACCTACACTCGACCTGCGCGACTACAAATACCCGCACCTCGAATTGCTGGAAGCGCATGGCAGTGAAAAGATCATACAGGATCCGGCGGAACTGGAAGCGAAAAAGAACCAGATCATCAACACCCTGAAGAACTACGATATCCATATCCAGAAGATATCCGCCACTGTAGGACCTACGGTTACGCTTTATGAAATCGTTCCGGCGGCAGGTGTCCGCATCTCCCGTATCAAGAACCTGGAAGATGATATTGCATTGAGTCTGGCCGCACTTGGCATCCGCATCATCGCACCCATTCCCGGCAAGGGCACCATCGGTATTGAAGTGCCGAACGTGAAAAAAACCGTGGTGAGCATGAAAACATTGCTCGCCTCCGAAAAATTCCAGCACAATGCGTTCAGCCTACCCATCGCCGTAGGAAAGAAAATCGACAACGAAAACTTCATCGTGGACCTCGCTTCCATGCCCCACCTGTTGATGGCGGGTGCTACAGGACAGGGTAAATCCGTTGGACTGAACGCGATCCTGGTTTCGCTTCTTTATAAAAAACACCCATCCCAACTCAAGCTGGTGCTGGTGGATCCAAAGAAAGTGGAACTGAGTGTGTACCGCATGATCGAAAAACATTTCCTCGCCAAACTACCGGGTGAAGAAGAAGCCATCATCACCGATACCAAGAAAGTAATATCCACGCTGAACGCGCTCTGTATTGAAATGGACAACCGCTACGACCTGCTGAAGGAAGCCGGTTGCCGCAACATCAAAGAATACAACGAAAAATTCGTTAAACGCAAACTCAACCCACAGAAAGGACACCAGTTCCTGCCGTTCATCGTACTGGTGGTGGACGAATTCGCCGACCTGATCATGACTGCGGGTAAAGAAGTGGAAATGCCCATCGCGCGCCTGGCGCAATTGGCCCGTGCGGTAGGAATTCACCTCATCATCGCCACGCAGCGTCCTTCGGTGAACATCATCACGGGTACCATCAAGGCCAACTTCCCGGCACGGATCGCCTTCAAGGTTTCTTCTAAAATAGACTCCCGTACCATCCTCGATGCCGGAGGCGCGGAACAACTGATCGGTAAAGGAGATATGCTCATTTCCTACAACGGTGAAATCACCCGTTTACAATGTGCTTTCGTAGACACTCCGGAAGTAGATAAAATAACGGAGTTCATCGGCGACCAGCGCGGTTATCCCCAGGCCTTCCTCCTCCCCGAATATGTGGATGAGAAAGAAATGGACGCGAAAGACTTCCAACTCGGTGGCGACCGCGACGAACTTTTCGAAGATGCCGCCCGTTTAATCGTAGCCAACCAGATGGGCTCCACCTCCCTCATCCAGCGGCGGATGAAACTCGGCTACAATCGCGCCGGCAGGTTAATGGACCAACTGGAGGCGGCAGGTATTGTTGGCCCCGGCGTAGGCTCCAAAGCGCGCGAAGTGCTGATTAAAACCGAATACGAACTGGAACAGTTCCTGGAAGAATCCCGTTAGCATTATGTTAAGATATAAGCGATAGCTAAACCCAGCATTATTATTGGCGTCTTAGAATCATGTAGCATTATGCTACTTTTGCGGCGTATTTTCGCAATTAAATACCAAGAATATTTTAAGATGAAAAGAATAGCTACATTATCGCTTCTCTTAGCATTAACCGCAGGAAGTTTCGCCCAGAATGGCGCGGCGAAGAATGATCCCTCCGCCAAAGTGGTACTGGATAAGGTTTCCGCTAAGTTTAAAACATACAAGTCTGTTCAGGCCAGCTTCACCCTCCAGGTGGAAAACGCCTCCGGAAAAGTATTGGGCACCAAAAAAGGCACCGTTGAAATGAAAGGCGCCAAATACCACGTGAACCTCACCGACCAGGAAATTTTCTGCGATGGCAAAAACATCTGGACCTACGATCCTTCTGCCAACGAAGTACAAATCTCCAAAGTGGATCCCGCGGCAAATATGATCACGCCCCAGAAATTATTCTCCAACTTTTACGATAAAGATTTCCTTTACAAAATGAACGGCGAGAAAAAACAGGGCGCCAAAACGCTCCAGGAAATCGAACTTACTCCCGTAGACAAAAGCAAGCCTTTCCACAAAGTATTGGTTTGGGTAGATAAAGCCACACAAACGATTTACAGCACTAAAGTGATGGAAAAAAGCGGGAACAGGTTCACTTATACCGTTTCTTCGTTGAATGGAGCCGCTGCTGTTCCGGATGCACAATTTGTGTTTAACACAGCGAAGTATCCGGGAGTGGAAGTGATTGATTTGAGGTAGTTTCACACACAACTTCGTATCTCGCAGGAGCAAATTTCTGTTGAAATGCTAAGTAATACGGGATGTTTCCACGCGAAGACGCAAAGGAGCAAAGACGCAAAGAGAGCACTATTTTTATAACGCCGGTTGAGGGTTATAAGAACAACTAAAACTGAAAAGGTTAGCATACAATCAAATGCATGCTAACCTTTTCAATTATAACGCCAATAAACGCTATGCCAACTCCCCTACGCCTTGCGTCCTTGCTCCTTTGCGTCTTCGCGTGAAAGAAAAAACTACTTATTATTAAACAGCGTAAAAAACACACTTCCCATCAACACACTATTCTTGAAATCCGGATCAATATTCTGTGAATTAAAATCACCCACCTTAGAAAGCCCGGCGATATAACGAACCCCTACTCCAAAACCGCTGGCACCATGGTAACCAAGCCCTACCGCACCGGAAAGATCAAGGTTCTTCGCAAAAGTATTAATAGGCGTATTATCTGTATTCTCGGTTAACTTGAACCCGACCTGTGGGCCAGCTTCAACATAAAATCCGCCATTCATGCGCACTCTTGCCATCACCGGCACATTGATGTATGAGACTTTGTAATCCTGCAGCCCGTTTCCTTCATCAATTTTAGCACCCTGCGAAGAGAACAGCACTTCTGGTCCTAAAGAGAAATTATTCCCCAGCTTAAAGTTCAGCATACCGCCAATGTGAAAACCCACCAGCGCTTCCTTATCGATCTGCCTGAAATTACCGGTATAATTGCTGACGTTCACGCCGCCTTTTACGCCCAGTTGAAAAGTTTGAGCGTAACCCGCTCCGCCAATGAGGATGAATAATGCCGTAAGTACCTTTTTCATTTTGATCGGTTTAAATTGTTCATAAATTCTGTGACAACATTTTCCGTCAGAATGTTATAAAAATCATACCACGGCGCTGTAGCTGCGGATGTACCCGGCCATTTCCTGCTGGTATTGAGCCGCTACGGCACGTGCTTCCTCCGCAAAATCCTCGCCGTGACCGACATAAATAATGGCCCGTGAAGCATTGACGAGAATGCCCACCTCTTTGTTCATGGCCTTCTCTGAAATTTCACGCAAACTCCCACCCTGTGCACCCACGCCAGGCACGAGGAAAAAATGATCGGGAACAATATTGCGGATGTTTTCAAATTCCGAAGCCTGCGTGGCGCCTACCACAAACATCAGGTTATTGGGGGAGCCCCATCCTGACGCCGTTCTCAGCACTTTTTCATACAAACGTTCCCCGTCGGTTTGCAGCAGTTCAAAATCTGCGGCTCCCTGGTTGGAGGTAAGCCCTAAAAGGATGGTCCATTTGTCGCGGTATTCGAGGAAAGGCAAAACAGAATCACTGCCCATATAAGGGGCCACCGTTACAGAATGGAATGGGTATGCTTCAAAGAATGTTTTCGCATATTGCGCGGACGTATTGCCGATATCTCCCCTTTTGGCGTCGGCAATGGTAAAATGCGTGTTGGGAATATAATTGATGGTGCGTTCCAATGATTCCCATCCTTTCATGCCGCGGCTTTCGTAAAAAGCAGTGTTGATTTTATAGGAAACACACAGGTCCTTTGTGGCATCAATGATCCTGCGGTTGAATTCAAACACAGGATCCGCGTAGGAAAGCAGGTGTTTCGGAATCTTGGTGATATCAGTATCCAGTCCTACACAGAGGTAAGATTTCTTTGCGCGTATCTGCGCGACCAGCTCATTTCTGTTCATAATATTTTGGACCCGTTCATTACGGGAAAACGTTCAAGAGTTTATACTACTTCCACTTTTCTTGTAGGGGCAACACTGGCGTTGCGGATAGCGATCTGCCTTACGGCATTTCCTGCGAAATCGAGGATGGCTTTCCGGGCAACCTCGTTTTCTCCCACAGCGGCGGGCACGCCTTTATCACCACCTTCACGGATACTCTCCACGATGGGGATTTGTCCTAAGAAAGGAAGATCATATTCTTCCGCAAGGCGCTTACCGCCTTCTTTTCCGAAGATGTAGTATTTGTTTTCAGGCAGTTCGGCGGGCGTGAAATAACTCATGTTCTCCACCAATCCGATGATGGGCACTTTGATTTGTGCCTGGCCGAACATTGCGATCCCTTTTTTGGCATCTGCGAGGGCCACGTCCTGCGGGGTGGTTACCACCACTACCCCAGTAACGGGAACGGTTTGCAGAATGGTCAGGTGAATATCTCCGGTACCGGGCGGCATGTCGATTACGAGGTAATCCAGTTCATCCCAGAACACATCCGTGATGAATTGTTTGATGGCGCTGCTGGCCATGGGTCCGCGCCATACCACCGCGTTCTTATCATCTACCAGCAGACCGATACTCATCAGTTTAATACCGTACTTCTCGAGCGGCTGGATCATGCCTTTCCCATTAATATCGCGCATCAATGGTCTTTCGCCCCGTACACCAAACATGATGGGCAGGCTGGGGCCGTAAATATCGGCATCCATCAGTCCGACTTTCGCGCCGCCCTGACTCAATGCGAGGGCCAGGTTGGAGGAAACGGTAGATTTGCCCACACCACCTTTACCAGAAACCACTGCGATGATATTTTTCACCTTCGGCAACACCTGCTGGTTGCCCGAACGTTGTGAACTTGTATTTGAAGTGAAATTCACCGTTACCTGAGCCTGTTTGTTCACCAGAATCTGAACGGCATTCACGCAGGCATTGCGGATCATGTCCTTCATTGGACAGGCCGGTGTGGTAAGCACCACTGTGAATGAGACATTATCCCCTTCAATCTCAATATCTTTCACCATATTCAGCGTAACGATATCCTGCCCGAGGTCGGGTTCCTGCACATTCTTCAACGCGTCTAATACTTGCTGCTGCGTCATCCCAAAACATTTTGTTAAAAAAAGAATAGTTCTGCAAAATTAACCCTTTCCCACGTGAATTTGTTGATTCATTCAGACCGATTTAGGTACTGACTACTTATCTTTGAAAGGATGAAGAAAATTTTACGATACCTCCTGATTGCGGCCCTATTTCTTCCCGCAGCCGCCCAGGCTCAGTTTGAAACATTCAAGGATTCCGTTGTACAATTGTACGGCGTGGTAATGACTGCCGACAGTCTGAAAGCCATTCCCGCCGTAAGTGTAACCGTAAAAGGCCGGAACCAGGGCACCTTCACCAACGACCAGGGTGTCTTTTCAATCGTGGTGCTGAAAGGAGACATCATTGAATTTTCGCACGTTTCTTACAAGGCAAAACTCGCGGAGATTCCCAAGAATCTTGATGGCAACGAACAAAGTCTCATCCAGTTGCTGGTAGAAGATACTACATACCTGCCTGTTACCATCATCAAACCCAAACCTACCAGGGAACAATTTGAAAGGGATTTCGTGAACCTGAAAGTGGACGATGATGACCTTGAAATTGCCCGCCAGAACACGGAAGCCGCGAAACTGCGCGTACTCGCCCGTACCCTGCCCGCCGATGCAGGAGAAGGCATGAACTACTCCATGAAAAAAGCCAACCAGCAGTTGTACTACCGCGGACAGAACCCTCCCATGAACATCATGAACCCGTTCGCCTGGAACGAATTCATCAAAGCCTGGAAACGCGGCGACTTTAAAAGCAAAAAATAAGAGCGCTTCCGCTACAACACTTTTTCCTCCCAACGCCAGCAGCCGGTTATATTCGTGAAATGTAATAACTTCCCGCTTCTAACCTAAAATACGTTTGCTGATATGAAGAACATCGCCGTTATCGGAGCTGGCACCATGGGGAATGGTATCGCTCATGTATTCGCACAAAATGGATTTTCCGTTCACCTGATTGACGTAAGCGCCGCACAACTTGAAAAAGCCCTATCCACTATCGCCGCCAATATGGACAGGCAGGTCGCTAAAGCACAACTTACTTCCGAAGAAAAAGAAGCCGCACTGTCCGGCATCACCACATTTACCAGTATCGAGGCCGGTGCAGCGGGTATTGATCTTACCGTGGAAGCCGCTACTGAACTCACTTCCCTTAAACTGGACATCTTCAGGGAACTGGACCGGCATGCGCCCGAAAACGCCATACTGGCAAGCAATACCTCTTCCATTTCCATCACAAAAATCGCTTCGGTCACGAAGCGCCCCGAAAAAGTGATAGGGATGCATTTTATGAATCCCGTTCCTGTCATGAAACTCGTGGAAGTCATCAACGGATACGCAACCTCAGAAGATGTAACCAACAGTATTCTTGCACTCAGTGAAAAATTGGGTAAAGTACCAGCGCTGGCCAATGATTACCCTGGATTTGTGGCCAACCGCATCCTCATGCCCATGATCAACGAGGCGATTCATACCTTACACGAAGGCGTGGCTACCGTTGAATCGATCGATACGATTATGAAACTGGGGATGGCGCACCCGATGGGACCGCTCCAACTGGCTGATTTTATCGGGCTGGATGTATGTCTTTCCATACTGAACGTGCTGTACAACGGCTTCGGACAACCGAAATACGCACCTTCTCCCCTGCTGGTGAATATGGTAACTGCCGGTAAACTGGGCGTTAAATCCGGGGAAGGGTTTTATGTATACACGAAGGGAAGCAAAGAATTAAAAGTAAGCCAATACTTTCTCCGCTAAATCAGTTCAAAGGGAGCGCCAGCAATGGCGCTTCTATAATTCCTGAAACTTTTTCTGAAATACTACCGGAAAAAATCTTCTCGAACCATTTCCGCTCATGTACGAACATGATGGCATAAGCGCCATCCTGTGCGGAAGTGTATTGCGCGATGTTTTCTGCCAGGGTAAGGTCATCCATTAGTTTTGCCACTCCGGAGATCACCACATCAGAACCTGGCGTTGGTGTAACTGTTGCATCTTCTTCCACTTCTGGAACGGCGCTGAACTCAATCACTTCAACGGGCGTGTGCAGGAACGCGGCCCATTGCTCCAGCGCCGGCAGCAAATTGGACAGGTTTTTCAATTCAACATTGGCAATTCCTTTGGTCAAAGGCGCGGGCGTCCAATGTGGGGGAATGGCCAGTACAGGGAAAATAGCATGTGTAATGAGGGAGGAAGTGTTGCTGCCCAATAATTTGTCGGCCAGTCCACTCCACCCATGCGTGCCCATAACTGCCAGTGTGGGTTTGGTGTCCAGCAGATAACTGATGATTCCGCCTGAAACAAGCGTGGACTCTTTGATAGTGATCGTAATCTCTGCGGTTGAATTGCCTTTATGCTCCATGACCGCTGCTTCAAGATGTGCATGCAGTTGAGCTTCGCTAATGCTTTCTTCTCCCCAGCTTTTAGGGTACTCCCTGGCCACATTCACATTCGTAATGTGTAATACCTCCACCGTGGAACCGGTGGTATCTGCAAGTAAATAAGCCTGCTGAAGCGCCCTGATGGCGTTTTCGGAGAAGTCGAAAGGAACAAGGATGCTGCTCATGGTGAATCAATTGGGTCTACAAAAGAAAGGAATTTCCCGCTAATTCAGCCAAAGCATTTATACAAGTATATAAACGTTTGTTATGCACATCAACTAATGGGGTGAAGGTACTTTTACACCGTGCAGCAACCACCACATTTTTTATGAAACCCAAAAATCCTGGAATGCAAAAAACGATTGTCAGAAATAATGATGCACCGGAAGTTTATAAACAGAACCATAGTATTGCCTGCCTTTGTGCTGTGGTGGCTGTTTACCACAAATACATCGCTATTCCGTTACTGCGGCAGATGCAAGTCATAGCGAATAATGGTACCAATATGGACGATATAGCTCAGATCGCCGGAAAAAGCGGATTTACAACGGAGATAAGCCGCATGAACGCCAGGCACCTGCGATATGCACATTTTCCAGCCATTGCTCAGGTAATGTCCGGCCTCACTATCCACTATGTGGTTTTGCATGGAGTGAAATGGAAGAAGGTAGCGCTGATGGAGCCTCCGGAAAAAGCCATTCACAGGGAGAACATACAGCACTTTGAAAGGCGTTGGACGGGCATGATTTTACAATTACGTCCAATTCCGGAAAGCAATAAACGTTGGGGGCTATTTGCTATTCAGCACTACCTGAAAGCGTTCTGGTTCCGCCTGCGGTTTCATAAATATTGAAAGAAGCAAGAAACATGCATGATGATATTAGTGGGGAAAAGGAAGAATGTAAAGACAGATGAAATTAGTTATTTAACCGGCGCAATGTCCACATGCCTCAATTCGCTGATGCGGTACAACACTTCATCGAGCCTGTTGCGGGGTACACCGATGGTAAGCTGGCAAAAAAGCTGCATCTCCTGTGCGATCACGGAGCATTGCGATTGCTTTACCACCATCATCACTTCATTCATGAGGGTATAATCGAAGTGGAGCACATACTTAATTTCCACAGGCTTCTGAACGATCGGCGTAACCTGTAAAGCCAGGGAAGTGGCTGTTTTATACGCATTGATAAGTCCGGGAACACCAAGCAGTGTTCCACCGAAATACCGCACCACTACCACGAGGGTATTGGTCAGTTGCTTGCTGTCGATCTGGCCGAGTATCGGCCTTCCGGCAGAGCCAGCAGGTTCTCCATCATCGGTTACGCGGAACTGTGTGCCGTCAAGGCCGAGCCTGTAGGCAAAACAATGGTGCACTGCTTTGGGATGTTCTTTTTTTAGTTCGCCCAGGCGCAGCTTGACATCCGCTACCTCCTGAACCGGGTAAGCGTAGGCGAGGAACTTGCTGCCCCTGTCTTTAAATTCAGCCGTGGAGGGCTGTTCGATGGTGAAATAATAATCCTGCTGCATGATGATGGGCGGCAAATATCCGATTTATTCTTTATGCGGGGAAATAAGGTGGATCAGGTGTGCCGGAAAACGGTTACCGTGTCGGAAGCAATATGTTGGGTTTCCAGGTGCACCAAGTTACCAGGAACAGGCGCTTTGATTCCATTGGCAACCGTCAGGCTTTCATTGGTGATGACCCTGACTTCATCGTAGAGGTCCGCTTCCAGGAACGCAATGAGGGTTTTTGCCCCTCCCTCAATCAGTACGCTCTGGATTTTTTGCTCGTAAAGAAGCCTGCAAACTTCGATTGCCAATGGCCGTGAGGCATCCGCTTTCAGCCAGGTAATGTTGCCCACGGTCCTTTCAGCTTGGTGATTGATGATAATTGAAGGTGCTGCATTGTTGTAAATATGAGCCGTATCCGGCACTTCCAGCGCAGGATCCAGTAGTATTCTTACCGGAGCCGATCCTTGCCAGTAGCGGTTATCGAGCCTGGGATCATCTTCCAGCGCGGTGTTCTTTCCAACAAGAATCGCCGCTTCTTCCGAACGCCATCTATGTACCAGCCTATTGGTGAATGGATTGGAAATAAGCAGTCGTTCTCCGGGCACACCAATAATGCCGTTGGCAGTCTGTGCCCACTTCAACACGATGTATGGACGCAGTTTTGTATGAAAAGTAAAGAACCTTCTGTTGAGCCACCAGCCCTCTTCTTCCAATACACCTGTGGTCACCTCTATACCTGCGGCTGTAAGTTTACCGATTCCTTTTCCATCCACATCGGGGAAAGGATCGCGGTTAGCGATCACCACCCGTTTTACACGTTCGCGGACCAGCAGGGCCGCGCAGGGAGGCGTTTTGCCAAAATGCGCACAGGGTTCCAGCGATACATACATCGTAGCGAAAGGGATAAGTGCGCGGTCTTCATCTTTCACGGAATTGATCGCATTCACCTCCGCATGTGCGGCACCATATTTACGATGAAACCCTTCGCCAATGATCCGGTCATTGTGCACCAGTACCGCGCCAACAATAGGATTGGGCGCTACTTCACCCAAAGCCGTTTCAGCCAGTTGAAAACACCTGCGCATGTAAACTTCATCCCTCATCTTTCAAATATACCAACTCCCTCCTATTCGCCGAAACATCCTAACTTTATCGCGCTATGACCATCCAGCAACAATTCCACGAACTTCGGAAAAAACTTGAGACACGTTACGACAACCGGGAAGCAGGAAACATCGCCGATATGGTGATGGAACACGTCACCGGCCAATCGAGAAGTGAGCGCATGATGCTGACGCATACCGAGATAACCGCTCAACAGGAAAACAACATCAGCGAGATGGCGGAACGCTTACTGAGTGGCATTCCCGTGCAATATGTGCTGGAAGAAGCATGGTTTATGGACCGTCGTTTTTTCGTGAACCAGGATGTCCTGATCCCAAGGCCGGAAACAGAAGAACTGGTGCACTGGATGATCGCGCAAATCATTGAAGCTGATCCGGGAAAACCACTTCGTGTAATGGACATCGGTACAGGAAGCGGGTGTATTCCCATCTCTCTGAAACTTGAACTTCCCTGTCTGGAAGTGCACGCATTGGATGTTTCAGAAGCCGCGCTGAAAGTAGCCCGAAGGAATGCAACGGCACTTGGTGTTGAAATTGAGTTTCACCATACAGACTTTACAGACCCTGAAAAATGGGAACCTTTCCACGGATTCGACATGATTATTTCAAATCCACCCTATATTCCACTGGAAGAAAAAAATGAAATGGAGGCGCATGTGGTGGACCAGGAACCGCACCTGGCCCTGTTTGTGCCGGACAACGATCCATACCTGTTCTACCGGCTGATCGCGGCTTTTGCTTCACAAAAACTCGCGCAGGGGGGAACAGTATTTATGGAAATACACGCAGATGCAGGAGAGAATATCCGTCATCTCTTCAAACAAACAGGCTTCTCTGATATAGAAGTAAAAAAAGATATGCAGGGGAAAGACCGCATGGTAAAAGCCAGAAAAGTTACGGTTTATTGAACCCCGTTCTTATCCACCGCCAGTACAGACTTGGCACCAAGTTCACGCGCCACACGCATCACGGCCACCACATCTTCCACCGGAACCGTTTTATCGGCGTTGATCACAATGGAGGGCTCCTGTGTTTCTTTCTGAATAATAGGCAACAGGGTTTCTTTTAATTGTTCTATCGACACCTTTGTGGTACCTACATAGAATTGCTTGTCCATATCTATCGACACCACCACTGTCTGCTTTGCCTTTGTATCGCTCTTTGCTTTCGGTTGCGAAAGCTTGATCACATTAGGGTTGGCCAGCGTGGAAACGATCAGAAAGAACAGCAGCAGAATGAAGAGGATATCATTCAGCGGTCCGGTATGCACTTCGGCTTCTTCCCTATGTTTTCTGCGTAAATTCATTCGTGCTGTTTAATGGGATCAACGGGTTGGTTCCTGCAATACGTCTATAAAGTCGGCGCTCGCCACTTCCATTTTGTTGGTGGCCTTATCGATCTGCGAAGAAAGTATCCGGTAACCGATATAGGCTGCAAGTCCAATGATCAGACCCGCTGCCGAAGAAATCATCTTCACATAAATACCGCCCGCAATGGTGGAAATCGTGTACTCGCCGCTGGAAGCGATGCCATAGAACAATTGGAACATCCCTACAATGGTGCCGAGGAACCCGAACAATGGCGCGATATAACCAATTACAGAAAGGATGGCGATGTTTTTCTCCATCTTGTACAGTTCCAGGCGACCGATATTTTCCATGCTTCTTTCAATCACATCAATCGGTTTGCCGATGCGCTGAATCCCTTTATCAATAATGCGCGCCACAGAACTGTTGGTATTCTTGGTCAGACTTCTGGCCGCGGAAACATTTCCGGATACGATATGGTCCCGGATGATGCTCATGAAGTTATCATCGCTCTTAGTAGCCTTGCTGATGAACAACAAACGTTCTATGAATACATAGATGGCCACCGCCAGCAAAAGCGCCAGCGGAATCATCAATACACCACCTTTAGACAGAATATCAAACAAACTTTCATTGGTGGCCGGCGCGGTTGTAACAGCGTTATTCACCTGGCTGAGCGTATCAGCCGTTGTATTGGCGCCAGGCACCTGTAAAAGAAAAATACCCATTCAGTTCTTTTTAATGTTGGTCCGTAAAAGTAAAGATTCACCTCTATAAACGACCGTGACCCCTAAAAAATTTTCTAACATAATTGTTAAAAGGAGTTGAAAATCAGTTAAAACAACTCAAATTCCTTCGGTGTATATTTGCGTATGCTGTACGATGTTGTAATTGCGGGAGGCGGACCTATCGGACTTGCTTGCGGTTTGGCTGCCAAAGCGGCCGGACTGCAATACCTGATCCTCGAAAAAGGATGCCTGGTCAATTCCCTGTACAATTATCCGCTGAACATGACTTTTTTCTCCACTTCGGAAAAACTGGAGATCGGCGGGGTGCCATTTGTATCCAACAACGCGAAGCCCACCCGCCCCGAAGCACTGGAATATTACCGAAGGGTAGCCGTTTCTGCCAGGCTGAACATCCAATTACGGGAAAAAGTAACGGGTATCCGGCAACAAAACGACTGCCACATCGTAACAACGGAACACCATTCTTACCACACCAAAAACGTGGTGCTGGCAACAGGCTTCTATGATCTTCCCTATCAGATGCATGTTCCCGGTGAAGACCTTCCCAAGGTAACACACTATTATAAGGACCCACATTTCTATGCCCTTCAGCATGTACTGGTCGTGGGTGCGAACAATTCGGCCGTGGATGCGGCTTTGGAGACCTGGCGCAAAGGAGCGCATGTGACCATGGTGATCCGCGAAGGCGAAATAGGTAAAAGAGTGAAATACTGGGCTAAACCTGATATAGAAAACAGGATCGCTGAAGGCAGCATAAAGGCTTATTTCCATAGTACCATCGCAGCGATTCAGGAAAAGAGCGTGGTGTTAAATACACCGGAAGGAAGTGTTGAAATCCCCAACGATTATGTGATCGCTATGACTGGTTACCAACCCGATTTTACACTGCTGCAACAAACAGGTATTGCACTGAGTGAAGATGGGGTAAAACAACCAGCTTACAATCCCGAGACCATGGAAACGAATGTGCCAGGCATCTTCCTGGCAGGCGTGGTATGCGGCGGATTAAACACCCATGTATGGTTCATTGAAAATTCAAGGGAACACGCAGATTTGATTGTGCGTGCGGTGCTGAAAAAAGAAAATCAACGCGGGACGCTGCTGTAAATGTAGATTTCCACCCTGCGGTTACGCTGCCTTCCGGCTAATCATTGGTTAATTGAAGCTCAAGAGAAAATAGTTATATCGAAAAAATTATTTTCTCCCATGTCGTTTTTGAGCCAATCGTTTTGTTTCCTTTTCGAAATCGCTCACAAAATCATGATCCTGAATAACCCTGAACTTTTCATATTCTTTTTCAACAAGTTCCATGGCTACAGCGTGACTTACTTTACCGGCATCCTTTAATATCTGGTATTCATTAAACTGCAAAAAGGCATCCAGACGACTGATCCAGTCTGCCATTTTCATTGGTATTTGTCGGGAAGCCTGCAGTTCGGCAAAGTCCAGGTACATGGTTACAATTCTTTCAAGCTCTTTAATTTCCTTTTCAATAAGATAGTTTTTGGCTATGCCAATATCTGTTTTCAACACCTTTCCATCAGGGGCATTCTTCCAGGTGGTCAGGCCCATATTCGGTTTATCGGCGTTCGCACGTTCAGCAATAATTTGTGCCGCAGTTTTCCCGGATATGGCGAAATGCAACTTATTCTGTACTGTTTTGAAAAAGGTCTGGGTGAGTTCAGCATCTTTATTGTAATCAACACTGCACTGCTCGTAGATATCGGTTATTTTGAGGTAGAAGCGTCGTTCGCTGGCACGTATTTCACGAATGCGCGCTAGAAGTTCATCGAAATAATCTTTGCCAAAGTATTTGCCCTGCTTAAGTCTTTCATCATCCAGGACAAACCCTTTGATAATGAATTCGCGCAGTGTACGGGTAGCCCATATACGAAATTGTGTAGCTTGGTAACTATTGACCCTATACCCTATTGCAATAATAGCATCGAGATTATAGTATGAAGTTTTGTATTTTTTCCCATCTGCAGCAGTTGTTTCCAAAATGGAAACAACTTCGTCCTCCTGCAATTCCCCAGTGTCAAAAATATTGGACAAATGCTTACTGATTGCCGGCACCTTTACACTAAACAACTCAGCCATTCGCTTTTGAGTGAGCCAAAAGGTTTCATCATTAAAGACAACTTCAATCTTCACATCCCCGGCAAGGGTGCTATAAAAGATGACTGGGAAATGTTGTTGAGCACTGTCCATAAATTAGAATTGCGCTAAAATACTAAATATTTTAGTTAGCGATCAACTTTGGAGTAGAATCAAATGATCTGCGCTAAAACAACCGCCAAAAGACGCTGCCCAAAAAAACTATGGACCGTAATAGCATAACCTTCAACAGGCAGCTAGGAGCCATGCATATCACGAAGGTTGTTTTTCTTCCCAAATCGCCGCCAGGTGCACAATCGTCTCCACACTTTTCTGCATATCCTGGATGCTTACATATTCATGTTTGCCGTGAAAAGCCATCTCGCCCGTGAAGATATTCGGACAAGGCAATCCCATAAACGAAAGGCGTGAGCCATCCGTTCCGCCACGGGCACTCATTGGTTTAACATCGATACCCGCACGGAGAATGGCCTCGATCGCATACGCAGATACTTCAGGATGTTGCTGCACGATCTCTTTCATGTTGCGGTATTGCTCCTTCACCTCAAAAGAAGCGGTAGCGCCCGGGTATTGTGCCAAAGCCTGGTCAAGACATGCTTTCAACACGGTTTCATGCTCCGCTAATTTCGCTGTAATAAAGTCGCGTACAATAAACCGAAGTGTGGCCTTCTCTGCGATACCATCAAAATGAACGGGATGAAAAAAACCTTCCCTTCCCTCGGTAAGCTCAGGTGCAAGACCATCTTTCGGAAGCGCAGACAGGAATGCGCCCGCCACTTTCAACGAATTCACCAGTTTATTTTTCGCATAACCAGGGTGTGCACTCACGCCGTAAATGGTAACGGTAACACCGTCGGCGGAAAAAGTTTCATCTTCGTAAGCACCGCGTTCTCCTGCATCCAGCGTGTAGCCAAAATCAGCGCCTAGTTTTTTAATATCGACCTTATCCACGCCGCGACCCACCTCTTCATCCGGTGTAAACAACAACCTGATTTTCCCATGTTTTACCTCAGGGTGCGTTACCAGGTAATGCGCCATATCCATAATGATGGCTACACCAGCTTTGTCGTCCGCGCCCAGCAACGTGGTACCGGAAGCCGTAATAATGTCTTCCCCTTTTTTCTCTTTCAGATAAGGATGCGCCTCCGGACTGATGACCTGTGTGGCATCATCGGGCAGCACGATATCTCCGCCATCATAATTCCAGTGGATCAAAGGTTTTACATTGGCGCCGGTACAATCGGGAGCCGTATCCATGTGCGCACAAAAACAGATGACGGGCACCTGCTTTTCTGTATTGGACGGAATAGTCGCATATACATATCCGTAAGTATCCATTTCAGCATCTTCAATGCCCATTTCCTTTAGTTGCTGTACGAGTACGGCACCAAGGTCCTTTTGTTTTTCGGTAGAAGGGAAAGAAGAAGAAAACGGATCACTTTGCGTATCTATCTGCACGTAATGGAGGAACCGTTCCGCAACGGTAAAATGGTAGGAGGAGAACATAGGTCAACAGGAAAAATGAAATAAAAAAAGGAGAATGATCCGGAACCGTGTTATACCCTGAAGGGCGCCAGTTCCCAAAACCATTCTCCCAGGAAAAATATTAAGGCGTGATAATGAGTGATCCGCCAACGATTTCCACGAGTTCGAGGTCGAACACGAGGTCCTGACCTGCGAGGGGGTGGTTGGCATCCAGTACCACTACTTCTTCTTTTACTTCTTTGATCACAACGGGGATCACTTGTCCGCCACCGTTGGTCATATTCAAACGCATTCCAGCCTCGGGATTCATATCGGGCGGGAACTGGTTCAGCGGGTATTCCACCAGCATATCCGGATTGGCGGGGCCATAAGCCTCATCCACAGGAATTTCAATAGTTCTCTTCTCTCCTACAGCCATTCCCATCACACCATTATCGAAACCGGCGATCACCATTCCGCTGCCTACTTCAAACTCCAGCGGCTCGCGGCCTTCTGAAGAATCGAATGTAGTACCATCTGTGAGGCGGCCATGGTAATGCACTTTAACCTTGTCGCCATTTTTTACTTGTTGCATGCTAAAAATTTATATTAAACAGGCAGGCAAGGTAACACCATTTCTCCGTTTTTAGGGAAGATTTGAGTTAATTTTGGCTACACCAGATGAATTTCCCGTTATGTCAAGAGCCATATTTCTTCGCCTCGCCAGTTGCTTTTTTCTGATCGCAGTGCTGAATTCCTGCGGTGTTTCCGCCCAGCCAGCTATCCGTGCCGCAGCGGAAACGCCTGAAAAATACCTTCACCTGCTGAAAAACAAGCGGGTAGGCATTTTCGCCAACCATACGGCTACTGTCGGAAAAGAGCACCTCGTGGATGTGCTCAAAAGGAACAAAGTGAACATCGTGGCCATTTTCGCCCCGGAACATGGTTTCCGTGGAGATATGGACGCAGGGCAGAAATTCGACACCGCAATCGATCCCCAGACCGGCATCAAAATCGTTTCCTTGTACGGAAAGAAAAGAAGACCGGAAGCGTCCGATCTGAAGGATATTGATGTAATGGTGTTCGATATCCAGGATGTTGGTGTCCGTTTTTACACCTATATCTCTTCCCTGGAAGAATACATGCTTTCGGCCATCGAATTTGATAAACCACTGGTGATACTGGACCGCCCCAACCCGAACGGCTTTTATGTTGATGGCCCTGTATTGGAAAAACCTTTCCGGTCTTTTATTGGCATGCAGCCCATTCCTATTGTTTATGGGATGACCATCGGCGAATACGGCAAAATGTTACTGGGCGAAAAATGGCTGGATTCCTCGATTCTGGCCAAAAAGAAAAAGAATTTTTCACTTACCGTAGTGCCTTGCAGCGGCTATACCCATCAGAGCAAATACCAATTGCCTGTAGCCCCCTCGCCCAACCTGCCGGATATGACCTCCATTTACCTTTATCCCTCCACC
>CAMLRX010000066.1 GCA_946482545.1 uncultured Flavihumibacter sp.
ACCGCGCTCTTCCACGAAGTGGTGGTGGCCGTGAAAAGCTTTGAAGGCTACGATGTGGATGTGATGGTAGACGTGAAAGAAAGGTGGTATGTTTTCCCCATCCCATACTTTAAGTTAGTGGACAGAAACCTGAACCAATGGTGGGTGGAGCAGAACAAAAGTCTTGAGCGGGTGAACTACGGCTTGAAGTTTACTTATTACAATTTTACGGGCCGGAAAGACAAACTTCGTTTATGGCTCATCAACGGCTATAACCGCCAGATACAGATGCGGTACGAACAGCCCTACGCTGATAAATCCCTCAAACACGGCTACAATATTGGTATTTCCTACCTGAAGAACCGCGAGGTGAACTATGCCACTATTGATGACAAACAGGCTTTCGTGAAACAGGAGGGCTTCATCCGCGACCAACTCCAGGTAAACCTGGAATATGTTTACCGCCCTGCCCTGCGTACCCGGCACACCTTCAAACTGATTTATACCGACGAAAAAGTTGGGGACACCGTTGTGCAACTGAACCCCGGCTATTTTAATGCAGGCATGCGCCGCATTCGTTTCCCCGAATTATCTTATACGCTCGACTACCAGTTTGTGGATTATATCCCTTATCCGCAGGACGGCTTTATGGGAGATTTCACTTTCGCGAAGCAGGGTTTTCACAAAGACCTGAATGTATGGTCTTTTGCGGCGAAAGCGAATTACTCCAGGAAATTCGCGCCCAAAATGTCGTACACCGTTCAGGCGAATGCCTCTGTCAAGTTTCCTTTCAATCAGCCTTTCTATGCGAGGAGGCTGCTCGGCTTTGGCGACAATTACCTGCGCGGACTGGAATATTATGTAGTGGATGGCGTGGCAGGCGGCTTGTTGCGCACCACGTTAAGGAGGGAAATGTTTAAACTCACCATTGGCAACCCCGTAAAGTCGAACCTGCGTTCCATCCCGTTCCGTTTTTTCCTGAAAACGTATGCCGATATAGGCTATGTATATTCACGGAATTCCGGGCCTACCAACCAGCTTTCGAACCGGATGTTGTACACCTGCGGGCTGGGCGTGGATGTGGTGACCATCTACGATTTTGTGATGCGATTTGAATTCAGTCTGAACCAACTGGGACAAAACGGCCTGTTTTTACACAACAGAAACGATTTCTGAGTATTTTGCCGCCTTATTGTACCGGGAAGTAAGAATATGCCGGGCATCACCAAAAAACGACACGGATGAAAGTTGCTATTTACAGCCGGAAATTGGAGTGGGACCTGTACCAGGAAGTGCAGCTCCTCATCGATGAACTGGTTGCCCAGCAAATAGAACCCGTTTTTTACGCGCCTTTCTACCAGCAGATCAGCCAATCCATGGAATTGCTCCCCGGCTGGAAAACCTTCTCCGAATCAGCCGAACTGGGGGAAGAAATAGATTGTATCATCAGCCTGGGTGGCGATGGTACTTTACTGGATACGGTAACCCTCGTGCGCAACAAGAACATCCCCGTAATGGGCATCAACTTCGGAAGGCTGGGTTTCCTGGCCAGCATCGGCAAGGAAAACCTGACCAGCGCCGTTTCCGCACTCGTGAACCGGACTTATGTGCTGGACAAAAGGGTGCTGATCCACCTCGATTCCAATATTCCTTTGTTTGATGGACTGCCTTACGGACTGAACGAGTTTTCCATTCATAAGCGGGACATCGCTTCCATGATAAAGATCCATACCTACCTCAACGGTGAATTCCTGAATAGTTATTATGCCGACGGGCTGATCCTGGCCACACCCACCGGGTCCACCGGTTATTCCCTCAGTTGTAACGGCCCCGTCGTGTTTCCTGATTCAGGTAGTTTCGTAATCACGCCCGTTGCGCCACACAACCTGAACGTACGCCCCATTGTGGTGCCGGATAACACGGTTATCAGCTTTGAAGTGGAGAGCCGCAGCGACCAGATCATCTGCGCCCTGGATTCCAGGAGAGAAATTGTTGAAAAAGACATACAACTTGCCGTAAAAAAGGAGAACTTTACCATAAGTTTGGTACGCCTCAACGAAAATAATTTCCTTCAGACCCTCAGAACCAAACTTTCCTGGGGCCTTGATAAAAGAAATTAACAAATCCTCTATCCTAAAAAGCCGGTATTTACGTTAACCACTAACACATTCGTGCGCACATGAATCTGAAAAAAATTACCACGGCTGCGGCTTTTGCCCTTTTAACCGGCTTGGGGACCGTACACGCCCAATCGGAGGCTACCGTTCAGGAAGGGGAATTCGGGGTGACCCTTGGGGCAGCCCATTATTTCGGCGACCTCAATACACGGGCTGGTTTGAACAGGCCCAAACTCGCCTTCGGCGCATTCTTCCGCAAACAATTCGGCAATTATATAGGACTTAGAGTTGGCGGCCAGTTCGCGCAGGTGGGCTATTCCGATGTGTACAGCTCGAATGAATACCAGCAGCGCCGCAACCTCAGTTTCAACTCCCGCATCTGGGAACTCGCCCTCCAAGGCGATTTCAACTTTTATAAATTCGTTCCGGGTGATCCGGACCATGCTTTCACGCCGTATGTAACCTTGGGTGTGGGCATTTTTAATTATGATCCTTACGCGTACCTCGGCGGTGAAAAATATTTCCTGCGCCAGCTCGGTACAGAAGGGCAGGGCAGCGCGCTTTATCCTGAAAGAAAAGCTTACAGCTCAATGGCGGTGGCCATTCCATTCGGCGTGGGCGTGAAATATAACCTTACACCCGGCATCAACGTTGGCTTTGAAGTGGTGCACCGTTTTACGAATACCGATTACCTCGACGACGTAAGCACTACTTATGCCGGTGCCGACGCGTTCCCGAACCTGCCCAACGGCGACCCGAGCCCGGCTTTCCTGCTTCAGGACAGAAGCTATGAGAAAGGCGATCCCATTGGTGTTGCGGGCCGTCAGCGCGGGCAGAGCAAACAGAAGGACCAGTACATCACCGCGCAGTTTACGCTTTCCTTCAACCTCACCTCTTATCGCTGCCCACCAGTTAGGTAGTAGCGATGCTATTCCCTATCTTTGTCGCCGCCCATGCCCGGACTTCTTCCAGGCTGGTTAAAATTTGACGCGAATATGTCGCTGAAGGAAAAAATCAACAAAGACCGGCTGCCCAGCCATATCGCCATCATCATGGATGGAAACGGGCGCTGGGCCAAAGAAAAAGGACAGGACCGCCTTTATGGCCATTTTCATGGCGTGGAAAGTGTGCGGAACATCGTAGAAGGCTGCGCCGAACTGGGCGTAGGTTACCTTACCCTGTACGCTTTTTCCACCGAAAACTGGGACCGTCCCGAGTACGAGGTGACCGGTCTCATGGAGCTGCTGGTGGATACCATCCGGAAAGAAGTGGAAACACTCAACCGCAACAACATTAAACTGCACGTGATCGGCGACATGAGCATGCTGCCGGAATACGCCCGCCAGGAACTCCAGGAAGCCCTTCAGATGACCGCCGCCAATACCGGACTGAACCTCATTATGGCACTCAGTTACAGCAGCCGATGGGAACTATTGAATGCGGTAAAAGCCATCGCCACAGAAGTAAAAAACAATGGCCTCGATCCCGAGACCATCACCCACGATACCATACAGAACAAACTGTGTACCAGTGCGTTCCCTGATCCTGAACTCATGATCCGCACCAGCGGTGAATACAGGATCAGTAATTTCCTGCTTTATCAACTCGCTTATGCTGAATTATATTTTACACAGGTGCGCTGGCCCGATTTCAGGAAGGAAAACCTCTATGAGGCCATCCTCGATTTCCAGCAACGGGAAAGACGCTTCGGAAAGACCGGCGACCAGGTAAAAGCCGAAACCGCCGACACAAATGCCCTGTAAATGGCCTTTTAACAAAGAGTTTTAATTATTCCCTTTAATTTGCTCCTCTTAATATCGATATTTTGATGCAACGGAAATCTAAGCTGGCTGCCCTGCTTTTTGTTTTTTCTCTCCTATCCTCCCCGGCGCTGTTCGCGCAGGTTACCGATACTACTACACAGGAAGTGCCTGATTTGTTCAACTCCAGGAACCCCCAGGAATATACCGTTGCTGAAGTGGTGGTTACGGGAAACAAACGTTACGACAACTCTCTCGTTATTTCCATCGCCGGCATCAATGTGGGCGATAAGATTCTGATCCCCGGGGGCGATGCTTTCAGCAAAGCCATCCAGAACATCTGGAAACAAAACCTTTTCGCCAACATCCGCATTTACATTACCAAAGTAGTGGGCAACAGGATATATGTTGAACTGGCTGTTACCGAAAGGCCGGGCCTGAACAACTATATATTCAAAGGCATTAAGAAATCTGAATCGGATGAACTGAAGGAAAAAACAGGTATGGTAAAGGGAAGACCCATTACCGAGAATATGAAACGCACGGCAGAAGAGAATATCCGTAAATATTATAAGGAAAAAGGTTTCCAGAACGTAACCATCGATATCGATGAAACACCCGTTGCTGGCATGAACAACGCCAATGATGTGGTGATCACCATCGACAAAGGCAGGAAGGTGAAAGTGAACCAGGTGGCTATTTACGGTAACGACAACGCTTCCGATCTGAAGATCAAAAAGCAGATGAAGGGCACCAAGGAAATGACCCGCATCACGCTGTATCCGGTAATCGACTCCAGCACTTTCGGTGTGAACGATCGTCCCGATGTGAACCAATACCTCAACAACAAAGGGTATCTCTCCCTTTCCAAAACAAAAGAATTCCTCGACCCCTGGTTCCGTTTTAAACTGTTCAGCTCCGCAAAGTTCAATGAACAGAAGTACCGCGAAGACAAGGAAAAAGTGGTTACCTTCTACAACTCACTCGGTTTCCGCGATGCCTCCATCGAAAAAGATTCTATCTACAATGGAGGAAACGGCAACCTGAATATAGACATCAAAGTAAACGAAGGACACAAATATTATTTTGGGAACATAACCTGGAAAGGCAACACCAAATACAGCGACTCCCTGCTGAACTACCTGCTCGGCATCAAGAAGGGAGACGTGTACAACCTGGAAACGCTGGAAAAGAAACTGGGTAAACAAATGTCTCCGGAAGGTGGCGACATCAGCGGTCTATATATGGATGATGGTTACCTGTTCTTTAGTGTGGATCCGGTAGAGACTGCGGTTTACAACGATACCATCGACTTCGAGATCATGATGCGTGAAGGTCCGCAGGCCACCATTAAGAACGTGCGCATCTCGGGGAACGATAAAACAAAAGAATACGTGATCCGCAGGGAAATCAGGACCGTGCCCGGCGAAAAATTCAGTCGTGCCGACCTCATCCGTTCCAACCGTGAGATCGCCAACCTCGGTTATTTCAACCAGGAAAATATCGGCATCGTGCCCATTCCCAACCAGGATGATGGTACAGTGGACATCAATTATACCGTGGAAGAAAAATCTTCCGACCAGCTCGAACTTTCGGCAGGCTGGGGCGGTGGTATCGGTTTGACCGGTACACTTGGGGTGTCGTTCAACAACTTCTCCGTGAAGAACATCTTCAATAAGAAGTCATGGGATCCGCTGCCAACAGGTGATGGACAGAAGCTGAGTCTTCGTGTGCAGTCTAACGGACGTGCGTTCCGCTCCTACAACTTCTCGTTCACCGAACCCTGGTTGGGCGGAAAGAAAAGAAACCCATTCACCATCAGTTTCTTCAATACAAAATTCTCGAACGCATTCGATTATACCACGTATACGTATAGCCGCGCACGCTCCGACAGTTCTTACCTTAAGAACACCGGTGTTACCGTTGCCCTCGGCAAACAACTGAAGTGGCCCGATGACTATTTCAGTTTAACCACTGCCGTAAACTATACGCAGTACAAACTGAAGAACTACCAGGTATTCGGTTTCGGAGGACAGAGCAACCTGACCTCGCACAACATCAACCTGAAACTGACCCTTCAGCGTTATTCCCTGGACCAGCCCACGTTCCCGCGTAGTGGTTCCAACTTTATGCTGAGTGCACAATTCACGCCACCATACTCACTCATCAACAAGAGCCTGGAAAAATCTGCCGACCCTTACAAGTTGGTGGAATACCACAAATGGCGCTTCAATGGTGAATGGTACGTGCCTATCGGAAAAGCCATGGGCGCGGATAAGAACCGCCAGTTCGTACTGAAGTTCGCCGCGAAATACGGCTTCATGGGAAGGTACAACAGCAAGATGCCTTTCTCTCCGTTCGAACGCTTCCAGGTGGGTGACGCCGGCCTGACCAACAACTTCGGTGTACTGGGTTACGACATCATCGCACACAGGGGATATCCGGTATATGAAAGTTCTGATCCCAAAGTGAACCCCGACCAGCAGAGCGCGCAGCAGTTCTTTACCATCTTCAACAAATACACGATGGAGCTGCGGTTCCCATTCAGTACGAATCCAAGCAGTACTATCTACGGACTTACCTTCTTTGAAGCAGCCAACGGATGGTACGACTTTAAAGAGTACAACCCGTTCCGCCTGAGAAGGTCGGCTGGTGTGGGTATGCGCTTCTTCCTGCCCATGTTCGGATTGCTTGGCTTCGACTATGGTATCGGCTTCGACCGCATGACACCAAATGGAAGACTCCGCGACGCGGCAAGGTTCACCTTCATGCTTGGCTTCGAACCGGAATAAATTTCATACAAATAAAACCTGCAGATTATGAAAAAGCTGTTCCTGCTACTCACCTTTGCCATCGCCGCAATAACCGGCGCCCATGCACAACGCTATGCTATCGTGGATACCAGGTACATCCTTGATAAGATGCCGGAATACGCCACTGCCCAGAAACAACTGGATGAGATCAGCAAGGCCTGGGAAAAAGAGATCAGCGATAAACAACAGACACTCACCAAGATGTACCGGGACTTTGACGCGGAGCAGGTGATGCTGAGTGATGAACTGAAAAAGAAACGGGAAGACCAGTTGTTCAACCTCGAAAAGGAAGTACGGATGCTGCAAAGCCAGCGTTTTGGATTTGAAGGAGACCTTTTCAAGAAGCGCCAGGACCTTATAAAGCCCATCCAGGACAAAGTTTACAACGCCATCCAGAAATTGGCGGTGGACCGGAGTTACGACTTTATTTTGGATAAAAGTGAAGGAATTACCGTTATATTTGCCGACCCCAAGCTGGACAAAAGCGAGGATATTCTGAAAGCGCTGGGTGTTAAATAACCGAAAAAACATTGCAGGCTTACAACCAATTGTCAACCAAAATCAACTTGTATTTCAGAACCCAAACAAACAATTAAAAAAAGGAAGATGAAAAAATTCGTATTTACCTTGTTGGTGGCTGCGGGCGTGATGGCAGCGGGAAACCTGCAGGCGCAAACCAAGATCGGTTATATAAGCCTCGAAGAGCTGATCGTGCTGATGCCAGAATTCAAAAAAGCTGATTCTTCACTCAAAGAATACCAGGAAGCACTCGGAGAAGAGTACAACGAAATGGTGCAGGACTTCAATACAAAAGACAGCCTGCTTTCCAGCAAAGACACTGCTTCTTACACCAAAGCGCAACTCGAAATTAAAAGAAAGCAACTCGGTGAACTGTACCTGAAAATTCAGAACCAGAACCAGTCCGCTCAACAAAAGTTCCAGCAGAAACAACAGGAACTGATCGCGCCCATTCAAAAGAAAGCAATGGAAACCGTACAGGCCATCGCTAAAGAAAGTGGCTACAGCTACGTGATCACCAAAGAAGCAGTAATGGTAGGACCACCCGCCGATGACCTGCTGGCACTGGCCAAAAAGAAACTGAACATCAAATAATTCCCACGGGTTTTATACTTTTGAAAGGACGCAGTTATTGCGTCCTTTTCTTTTTGTAAAATCACCTCATGTCGCACCCCATCGGCGTTTTCGATTCAGGTTATGGCGGATTAACCGTACTTCGTTCTATTGTGGATGCCCTTCCGCAGTACGATTACTGCTACCTTGGCGACAATGCCCGTGCGCCCTATGGCACCCGTTCGTTCGAAACGGTTTACCACTATACACTCGAATGCGTGGAGTGGCTGTTCAAACAGGGATGTCCGTTGGTGATTCTGGCCTGTAATACCGCTTCGGCCAAGGCGCTCCGTTCCATTCAACAGAAAGACCTTCAAAGACTTGGCCCTGAAAAAAGAGTACTCGGCGTAATAAGACCTACTTCTGAAGTGATCGGCAATTATACCCAAACCAAAGAGGTGGGCATTCTCGCCACCAACGGAACCGTGAGTTCAGGATCCTATCCTTTGGAAATAAGTAAGTTCTTCCCGGAAGTAAACGTGCACCAGCACGCCTGCCCCATGTGGGTGCCGCTCGTGGAAAATGGGGAACACAACGGCGCGGGCGCTGATTTTTTCATCAAAAAGGACCTCGGTGTTTTACTGGACCTGGCGCCGGAAATAGACGTATTATTGTTGGCCTGCACCCATTACCCATTGCTGGAGCCTAAAATAAAGGCGCAACTGCCTGGTGGCATCCGTATTATTACCCAGGGTAGTATTGTGGCGGAAAGTTTAAAGGATTACCTGCAACGGCATCCGGAGATGGAACAGCAACTCAGCAGGGGAGGCGCAAAAAGCTTTTATACCTCCGATTCGGCGGAAGAATTCAACCGGAAAGCGAGCATATTTTTTGGGAAAGCGGTTCATTCCCAACACGTTGAAACGGCGTCTTGAGCCGCAGAAAAAAAATGCGCACATCTTTTTCAGATCTTTCCAAAAATTTATACCTTTGCCGTCCCTTTCACGACACATCAGGGCATGGTGGCCCGTGTGGAAGTTGAAAAAACCGCCTGGTTCTCCCCAGGCATATTAATTGGGTTAGCAAAACTGTAAAAAAATGAAAAGAACATTTCAACCGCACAAACGTCGCCGTAAAACCGTTCACGGTTTCCGTAAGCGTATGCAAACTGCCAATGGCCGTAAAGTATTGGCTTCACGTCGTGCAAAGGGCCGTAAGAAACTGACCGTTTCCGACGAGCGTAAAGCAAAATAAGCCGTTAACAGGCTTCAAAATAGCTGGCCCCGCCTTACGCGGGGCTATTTTTGTTACAGCAACGAATTGCGATGAAACAGTTTTCCCTCTCAAGAGCAGAAATGCTGAAAAGCAGGAAGGTCCTGGATGCTATTTTCCGGGAGGGAAAAAACCTGTCTGCGCCACCCATTCGTGTACATTTTCTTCTGGGAAAAACACCGCCTGCTGAAGGAGAAAATAACGTACTGATGGCCGTTGGCGCGGGAAAGAAATACTTTAAGAAAGCGGTACACCGCAACAGGATCAAGCGCCTGATGCGCGAAGCCTACCGTTTGCGGAAACACCCTTTGCTGGAACTGGTGTCCACGCAACAAACTACATTGTACCTTTTCTTCCAGTTTACGGGCCGCGAACTTCCTACCTTTGCCGATGTGCAGGAAAAAATGAATATACTGCTCCACAAACTTCAGCAACGCCTTTCATGAGCCGTTTCCGCGAAATATTATCCTGGCCATTTGTGGCACTGATACGGCTCTACCAGATCGTAATATCGCCATGGCTGGGGCCTAAGTGCAGGTACACGCCAACGTGTTCTCAATATGGGATTGAGGCGTTTAAAAAATACGGGCCGCTGAAGGGTTTCTGGTTAACGTTGAAGCGGATCGGCAGGTGCCATCCCTGGGGTGGGCATGGGCATGATCCAGTGCCGTAGTTTAAAGCGATTGCTTTGTTTTTTGTTTCATGCTATTGCTTTGTGCTTCGTTTCACGCGAAGACGCAAGGGTGCAAGGACGCAAGGCGTTGATTATATTCGGGCAGGTTCTATGAGGAATTTTTATTTCTCGCAACGGCGCAACGTTAGCGGTTGATTTAATTTGTTGTTGAGTAATTGCTGGCAGAAAGACCGACTTTTTTGAGTCGCATAGAGACATTTTTATAAAGTGCATTAGTTCCTGGTTGAATTGCTACTTATGGGTTTCTGCATTTAGTTTTCAAAAGAACTTGAATCAGTAAATCATTTAGCCGAAATAGCTCTTCCCAACAAATCCGCAACTCCACAATACATTAGCCCTCCGCGTCGCCGCAAGAAAAATACTCCACCTCACTTTTACACCAGAAAAGCCCCCACTATATAGGCCGCTATGCATAAAATAGCCACGTTGCGCCGCCGCGCCGTGGCGAGAAAATTTTCTTCATCCGCCAGCACGTCTAACCGCTCCTTGCGTCCTTGCTCCTGCGAGGAACGAAGCAGTCGTCTTCGCGTGAAACGAAGCAGTCGTCTTTGCGTGAATCCAAAACAAATTCGTGCAACGAAGCTATACAATGCAAAGCACAAAGCAATTGCGTGAAAGGTATCGCTTCTTCACGTCCCACCCCCTCAAAAAACCGTATCTTACACCGTTTTTATGGAACCACTTTTCACCTTTCATACACTGCTGCAATTCCTCCAGCAATCCTTCTCCCTGAAGCTGTTGCGTTCAGGCAATGCCGCCATGTGTATCACCTTCCTTTACAAGCAGTTCCGTGAACAAAACCGCATCAGCATCCCGCTGGAAGAACTTTCTTATGCCCTCGCCGATTATCTGGTGGCCCTCAACTACCTCGATTCCGATGCCGCCGAAACAGGCCTCGATTACCTCGGACAGGACTACCAGGAACGCGCCATCTTATACCTCAACAAATGGGCAGGCGAAGACAGCAGGTTCATCCTCATTAACCTCGATGAAAAGACCCACGTACCTTATGTTACACTTTCCAAACATTCGGAGAAAGTGTTCCAGGCGTTGGAAGTATTGAAGGACCGCGAATTCGTGGCCACCGAAAGTAAATTCCTCGACCTCTTCGATAAAGTGCAGGAACTCGTTACAAGAAGTACTTCCGACCCAAAACTCCGTTTGGCCGAACTAGAGAAAAAGAAAAAAGAAATTGACGCTGAAATAAAAGCCATCAAAAAAGGACAGGACCCCGGTACCCTCGAAACCTACCAGGTGAAAAGCCGCTGGAGCGATATCTCCAAACTCAGTAGTGAACTGATGGGCGATTTCCGGGAAGTGGAAGAGAACTTCAAAGAAATCTACAAACATATCAGCCGAAGGCACGCGGATGCACAACTCTCCAAAGGACAACTGCTCAAACTCACCTTCGACGCACTAGAAGAACTCAAGAACAACGACCAGGGAAAAAGCTTCTACGCTTTCTGGGAATTCCTGATGGACGATACGCAACAGGAACAATTCGCACGCATGTGTGAACAGATGTACGATATCCTGGATGGACACGGTATTGAATACGAAAGCCGCTCTTTAAAAAGGTTAAAATCGATCCTCCATTCCGCAGGAAGAAAGGTGTTGGAAACGAATGAACTATTGGGTTATAAACTCAGCCGCATCGTGGTGGAGAAAGAAAGGTCAAACCGGAAAAAAACGCAGCTTATCATCAACCAGATTTTACAACAGGCCTTACAACATTCGGAAAAAGAAGAACGCGCGGTTTCATTTATCACGGTAGACCATCGTCCCGAAATATTTCTTCCCCTCGAAAGAAAGCCCGGGGAAAAGCCCATGGTACACGATTTCGCCACGCTGCCCCAAATGGCGGAACTCGATCTTACCCATCTATCCGATCTGCAAAAACTGGTGGAAGATGATTTTATAGATAAGCAGCAACTAAAGGACAATATCACTTCTATGCTTAAACGAAAGTCGCAGGTAAGTCTGAAAGAAATAGTGGAAAACTTCGGTTGTGAAAGAGGACTCGCCGAACTGCTGGCGTACGTGAGCATTACCGGTTCCTACGGCAACAAATGTATGATTGATGGAGAACAGTACGAACCCATTCTATACGATGCCGCCGGGAGCCGATATTTAAGAACCCCACAAATTGTATTTACCAGATGATTGTGCAGGATAGAAAACCCGCTCCATGGGCAAAGACCGTGGTGCGTTTGCTGAAAGGACCCTTGTTTGATGACGAAGAAGAAGCCTGGAGCCAACTTCAACTGCATAAAGTGGCGGTGAGTCAATACTTTGAACAGATTGGCGTGGAACTGATTGCAGACAACAAAGATGGGTACGCGTACCTGAAGCAATGGGAACTGGATGAGAAAGGCAACACCATCGGACTGATGCAACGGCGACCGCTCAGTTATGAAGTAACCCTGTTGTGTGTGATCCTCCGGAAATGGCTGGAGGAATTCGAACTGAACGATACCACCAGCAAACATTGTTACATTACCCGGCGTGGGTTGAGAACGGAACTCGAAACTTTCTTCCGCGAAAAAGCCAACCGTATGAAGCTGATCCGTGAACTGAACCGCTACATCAACGAAGTGGAAGACCTGGGCTACCTGAAAAAAGTACGCGGTGAAGCACAGGTGGATGATGAAGATACATTTGAAGTGCGCCGCATCCTGAAAGCACGTTTCGATGATGATGTGCTGCACCAATTTCTTGAACAACTGAAAGCCGAGAACGACCATGCTGAGCCTGTTTAGTCTGAACCCCGAACAAGCCGGTTTCCGGCTCGATAAAGTGGAGATATGGAACTGGGGTACCTTCCACGATAAAATTTATTCGATCCATCCCAATGGAGAAAACTCGCTGCTGACGGGCGCCAACGGAAGCGGGAAAACAACTTTCGTGCACGCCTTGCTCACCCTGCTGGCTTCGGAAAAACGCATGCGTTCCTTCAACCAGAGCGCCGAAGGCAAAACGAAAAATGAAAGAACGGAAGAAAGTTATGTAACAGGAGAATACGGCACCACGGAGGACCACGCCACAGGAACCAGTAAGGTGCAGCGTTTGAGAGAAGATAAATCCGGGTTGCGTTCCGTATTGCTGGCCACGTTTAAGAACGAAGACTATTTTGTGACGCTGGTACAGGTGCGCTGGTTCGTGGGATCGGAATTAAAGAAAGCATTCATCGTTGCCCACAAATCATTGGGGATCGAAGCGGATTTCCGTTACTTCGATGCGCAGGGCGACTGGAAGAAAAGACTCAAACAAACTTATCCCAAACAGGGCCACCGGGAAACCATTGAATTTTTTGATGGACCGAAAGAATATGGCAACCGGCTCCGTATGATATTCGGCATGCGCTCCGAGAAGGCACAGACCCTTTTCAACCAAACCATCAGTCTGAAAATACTTGGCAACCTCGATGAATTCGTGCGCAACCAGATGCTGGAAGAAACGGATATGGAAGATGCTTTCATAAAACTGAAAGCGCATTTCAAAACCCTTAGTGATGCCCACCGGAACATTGAAAAAACACAGGAACAAATTCGGTTACTGCTGCCCGTTAAAAATTGCTGGGATCAGTTGAAAAATATTGATGGCGATCTCCTGGGTTACAGAAAACACAAAGATGTGCTGCCCGCCTGGTTCAGCACCCGGCAAAAACAATTGCTGCTGAAAATGGTCCAGGAACTGGCACAACAAATTTCGGCTGTCCAAAACCGTAAGAACGAAATTTCTGCTGTGATAGAAGAGCAGCAGAACGAGCTGTATGAGATTGAAGGACAGATCAGGAGCAGCGATGCCGGTAGACGTTTGCAGGAACTGGATGTGAAGATCCGTGAACTTGAAACAGAACGCAAAGAGAAAGCCGCGAGAAAAGAAAAATACAACCAATGGGTAGCACGTTTGGGATGGGATGAAAATCCTGGCGAAAAAGAATTTGAAAAGAACCGTCTGAAAGCGGAGGAGAAAAGGGAGCAATTGCAGGTAGAGCTTGAAGAAAAGCGACGGATAAGATATTCCTGTGAGCAAAGGCATCAAGAGGTGCTATTTGAGTCTGAAAAGATTAATAATGAAATATCTGAACTCCGGGATCAGAGAAACAATATTACCGGGCGCGTGGCGCAGATCCGCAGGGAAATACTCGAACACACCGGTGCAACAGAAGATGAAATTCCCTTTGTAGGCGAACTGATCCAGTTGCTGCCTGGAGAAGAAAACTGGGAATACGCCATCGAAAAACTGCTGCACAATTTCGCGCTTCGTTTACTGGTGCCCGATGAATACTACAAGCAGGTGAACAAGTTCGTAAACCAGACTGATCTGAAAGGACGTATTGTGTACGAACGTTACCGTGAGCAAACTTCGCTCAACGATTTCTTCCATACCGAAGCCGATACCGTGCCCGGCAAACTGGACGTGAAAGACAATTCTCCTTACGCAGGATGGGTGCGGCTTCAACTCAACAAATACTACAATTACCGTTGTACCGATAACATGACGGAATTCGGGAAAACCGATTTCGCCATCACTTCTTCCGGCCTTTCTAAAAATGGTTCCCGCCACGAAAAGGATGACCGCCATGATAAAAAAGGTCGTCAGCATTATGTTTTGGGTTGGGACAACAGTGCCAAGATACGTGCCCTGATTCGTGAAATGAGCGAACTGGAAGCACAGTACCAGGCATTGGGCAAAGAAGTGGCCGTGCACAAGGGAAGGGTATCGCAGATGGAGGAACAACAGCGTTCTCTCGAAGAAATATTGCGCGTGAAATCTTTCTCGGAACTGAACTGGGAAGCTGTGGTAAGTGAGATTGAGCAACGCGAAAAAGAGAAGAAGAAACTGGAAAAAGGGAGCGGCGCTTTACAGGAACTGAAACGTCAGCAGGAAAACATCCTGGAGTTACTTTCCAAAGCACGTGCGCAGCAGGAAGAACGCATCCGGGAAGAGGAGAAATTGAAAGCGGACATGGCGCACCGTGAACAGGAAATTCGTGCCTGCGATGAAACGCTTCTTCATTACGATGGACTGCCTATTGAAAACGCGCTCATCGCTTTTCAGCAGGAATACATTGTTCCCCTCGAATATGAGATCGATCTTGATGTGCTAGAAAAGACCAGGAAGTTCGTTTCCAATAACCTTCAACGGAAAATGGACGCCCTCAGCGAGCAATACGCGAAAACAAAAAGCGCTCTCCAGCGTAACATGTGGGAGTTCAAAAATCCTTCCAACGAAAAACTGCTCAAACAATTCGAAGACTGGCGTGGAGATACCCATCGCCTCTCCGATAACGCGGAGTACGCGGGTGAATACATCGACCTCCTGGAGAAACTGGAAAGCGAACAACTTTCCGACCAGAAGGAGCGCTTCAAAAAATACCTGAACGAAGAGATGATCAACCGCATGAGTTCGTTCAAGGAAATGCTGGATGAACAACTCAATGAAATTCTACGCAATGTGGAAGCGCTGAATAAAAGTCTGCGCAACATTCATTTCAGAAAAAATCCCGACACCTATATTCAACTGGACGCGAAAGAAGATTTCGCTCCTTCCATCAAAGATTTCAGGCTCCGGTTGACCAACTGGAAACCGAACTTAGCCGAATACCACCGTTCCAAAGACGAGACCATCCTTGAAAGCAGTTATCTCCTCATCAAATCGCTGCTGGAAGAAATGGATGAAAAGGAAGTCTGGCGCCGTGAGGTAACGGATGTGCGTCAATGGCTCAAGTTCACGGCCCGCGAGGTGTTGAAAGAAGACAATACCACCTACAGAAGTTATACCGGTACCGAAAAGCTCTCGGGGGGGGAGCAGGCCCAGCTTACTTATACCATACTCGGTTCGGCCATCGCCTACCAGTTCGGGATCAGCAAGGAAGGACTCGACCAGCGCTCGTTCCGCTTTATTTGTGTGGATGAGGCTTTCAGTCGGCAGGATGAAGACAAGGCGCGTTACCTGATGGATTTGTGCAAGCAGTTGAATTTGCAGATCATGGTGGTGTCGCCCGCGAAAGCGGAAGAGGTAAAGATTGTGGAGCCGTATATTGCGCGGGTGCATTTTGTGCAACGGAGAAACAACAGAGATAGTGTGTTGTATGATATGCCGGTGATGGAGTTGAAGAAAATAAAAGGATAAGGTTTTATGATTACCGTTCATGAAATTTCGCGGAAGATGGAGCGCCTTTATGAGGAGTTGCTCCGCGCCGTAGCAATTGGTGAACCACTTGCTTTTCCTTTTAGCATACGGGCCGACAAGAAATTGAGTAAGCATTTTTCAGAATGGTTTGGGCAACTGGAGGAGTTGATTGCCAATTCTTCGGATCATAAAGGCTTCGGCTATTCTATAAGCTACACCACTATAAATACGCGTGAGCACGGCATTCAGTCTGTTCCACAAGAAATTCTCATTAACACAGAGACGGATTTGCTTTTATACCTGGGAAAGCAAGAGGAATATGTTTGTTTCAAACGGAATGTAGCTTTGATCGCTGATAAGTTTCCCCAACTCAGAAAGTGGATGTATAGCAATACAAGGAAGGTAATAGCGCACCAGAATGACTGGGAGCATATACTTGCCGTTCTTTCATTTTTAGCTGGTACTGCTGAACGCGGCTTTTACATACGAGAAATTTCGGCTGCACCGCACTCGAAATTTATTGAAGAAAGAAAATCCCTTTTCTATGAATTGCTGAATCTTACACTTGATCCGACAACCATCCATGATACTTTCTCCGGGAAGGAATATTTTCAGGAGCGGTTTGGGTTAAAAAAAAGTCCGTATATGCAGCGCTTCAAGATTCTTGACCAGCGTATTGCGGATAAATTCTTTTCAGGAATATCAGACCTTTCGATTCCTTTAAATGCTTTCAAACGCTTGCAACTTCCGGTTTCATCGGTGGTCATCATTGAGAACAAAACTTCCATCGAGAATATGGAGGCATTTTTATGTTTTCCAGATGTTGCGGGAACCATAGCGATTTGGGGAAGTGGCTATGCTTCATCGGTGCTGAAAGAAGTACAATGGTTGGAGGATGTGGCGATCTGGTATTGGGGCGATATTGATGCTGAAGGCTTTCATATACTTTCGAAACTAAGGGAAAGGTTTCCCCGGCTAAGAAGCTTTTGTATGGACATGGAAACATTGAATGCGTTTAGTTCGTTTTCATTTTATAAGAAGTTTCAGCCATTCGTATATAGCCATCTCACCACGGTGGAACAATTGGTGGTAGAAAGATTAGCGCGGGAAAATATTATGCTGGAACAGGAATTTGTTTCTCCTGAACATGTAAACAAGTGCCTTAACAACTATGGTTTCTTTCCTGTTGCAGCCGCTCATTAGACATCTACCTCACGGCATTTGTGGTCATTCATTTTTTTGACCGGAAGTTTTCCGTTTTTATTGATCACCGCGGCAATAAACCGGTTGCACCTTTCTATGGTGAATATCCCTTTCTTTAATGCTTCGCAGAGGAAGTCCATTGTTGTAAGGTAGCTGATACTGTGCATAGAGCAATAGGATGCGATATCTCTTAGATTACTGCTTGCAAGGATATGCTTGCTGAATCTGGCTACGGCGAGACAGGCGCTTTCTCCGTCTCCTTTAAACAATACAGATTTTATCCATGCATATTCTTTTTTGATTTGAGGGTTTTCTTCAGGGAATTGGGTAAGGTGAACTATTTTCTTTTGGAATAACCTGCTTACAGCTTCTCTTGAGCCAAGATGTGGCCATTTTTGTAGTTCTGCATGAACTTTGTCAAGGATGAGTATTTTGAAAGGATATATTTTATTCAGTTGCTCCTCTTCTCCCGCCGAAATAAAATGTGATACTACATCTGCGTCTATAAGTATTGCCTTTTGATCATTCTTCACCATCTTTAAGATTTTCAATTTCACTGATATCTATGCCCAGGTCGGAGAGTAATGAAAAGTAGTGGCTTTGAGAAATTCGTTCCCTGTCAAAAAGTTCCTTTGCCGATGAACCATAATCACCAATAACCATCCCTGTGTTTCCCGGTCTGTATAAGGAGGTGTCATAGCCGTGTTCCAGCGCGGTTTTTCTTACTTGCTTTACAAACTCATCGTATTCATTTTTATTGAGTAGACCAAGTGCTTTTAACCGGTAAAGCAGTGCGCTTCTGCTGCATTGATAAAGCTGTTCAAGGAAAACGATTGTGCTAAGGGATATTTTTTTTTCTTCTAATTCTTTGTTGGAGATAAGGTTTAATAACCCCTCTTTTGGCAGTAAGAGGTAGCTTGCGAATACATCTGCATTGTATTCATTCTTGTCGCGCTTCTTATCAAATAATCCAACATTGCAAACCATACTGGTAAAGTCTTGCTGGAAATACAGGTGGTATAGTTCGTGGCAAATGGTGAAGTTTTGCTTTCCTATAGATTGGGAAGAATTGACCAGCATAAACCTGAAGATGCCGTTTTCCGTCTCTGTTTTCAGCGCCATTCCTGAGAAATTTTCAGACAATGGCTTGAAAACGGTGATCACATTCAATTTCTGAAGTACACGATTTAAGTGGACGTTATCCAGGGGATTGATGCCATGCTCCGTCCGGAATTGGGCTGCGGCTTTTTCCAATAGAATATCAGTCATCGCGCAGCATTTTTTTCATGGATAAATAGTTCTTGACTATTCTTTTAAACGCAGCGATGCTTTCCAGGTCAGTTGTATCAATGCCGTCGGCCCTGAACGCGAACGCAAGGTTTACTTCCTGCCTGCTTTTATCTTCGTCAAACAATTCGAAATCCTCCACGCAGAAAAGATCGGCCAATTTTGAAAGCTGAACGGTTGAAACAGCCCTGGCACCTGATTCCCAATAGGAAACCTGTTCGCGGGATGTCCCGAGAAACTGTGCTAACGATTCCTGGGTAAGTCCCATCCGCTCGCGAAAGTGTTTGATATTCCTTCCCACCACCTGATCCTGATTCATACACACCAATTTGTTACAAAATTTATAACTGAAGTGCAAAGGTATAATTTTTTGTAACAGAAAATAAGTCGATCGCTAAAATATTTAGTTTTTTAATTCCCCACGAACCCCTCCTTTACCGGGTTCAGCGGATCACTGATATCATAGAACCTGATCCCGCTTTTCACCTGGCAAATGAGTAAATCCCCATATGGGATCACGTCAAAATACTCCTCGTCCTTCAGTGTTTTTTTCTTCACTGGATCGAAGCCTTTGCTGATGTCGAATACTACGAGACCGTGGGTGCCTTCGCAAACGTACAGGGCATTGTTTTTAATGCCAAGTCCATAAGGAAGGGTCATGTTCACGGTTTTTACGAGGGTGGGCTGTGGTTGTTTCACACTGTACACGTTCAGCACATTCTGTGTGCCGTTACACGTTGTGCCGAAGCTGCGCAGGGTTACATAAGCAACCGTATCGTTTGCCACCACTGGATCACAGGCACGCACATGGTTCACGGCCCCTTCGCGTTTTGGCCTGGTGGGATCGGAAAGGGAATACACGAACATGCCGGATTGTGAACCGATAAAAAGTTTGTCTTTGTACGGATAAATCGTTTCGATGTTCCAGCCCAGGTTTTCAACGGATTTCAACACCAGGTTGGAAGGATTGGAAATATCGAATGTTTTCAGGTCGTAATGGTCCACGAGGTAGAGGTAGTTGCCAACTACCGTGTAACGCGCGGTGGAACCTCCGGCGCCATGTGATGGTCCGCCACTGTCGGCTTTGGTACAGGAGAATTGGGTGGTAATAAAGAGTACCAGTAAAGCGTATATAATCTTTTTCATTTGATAGTGTTGTGGGGTGAGGTCAATTGGTGCGGCAGTCGGCCCATTCTACGTTCTTTTCCAGTTTCCAGCCGATCACGTCGCCCTGGAATCCATCGGGACATTTGTAGTATACGTTGGGATAGGGCGGCTTTTGCCGGGCAGCCATTTCGTTGTAGTAATAATCGCTTGAGAAAGCGTTCACGGCGCGGTTCAGCTCTTTGGGCGCGGAGAGGTCGTTGATGTCGATGGATACCACATCGTTCATGCAATTCGTGAAGATGACATTGTTTTTCACCGCTACCTCACTGCAGCCGCCGATGTTGATGAAGCCCAGTTTTTTTGGATTTTGCTCATCGGTATAGTCTATCACATGGATGCCTTTGTCGAGTTCCACCTGGAAAAGCGTTTTGCCCACTACATACAACTTGCCTGCGTTCACGGTGGGTTGTGGTTCAGAAGCTGTTATCTTTCTGAGTTCGGCATCAAATCCATAGATCGGAACATAAGCTTCGGCCCTGATCTGAGGCTTCACCGGGCGGAAACATCCCGCCATGATCAGTGAAAACATCATGAGGGAAAGGGCTAAAAAACGGGAGTAAACTTTTTTCATACGCAGCGTTTCCAGCGTGACACAGTGTTGCAAAAAACCGTTGCACAAATTTTAAATTTAATTTCACAGCCTGCGGAACGGTCCGGCAATTTTTTGGCCGACCTTCCGTTTTTGGGTGAGGAAAGCCCCGCTAAATCCAAGCTTATGAAATTGAAAAAGATACTCTTGCGTGCTTTGCTGGCCATCTTCCTGCTCCTGGCGCTGGTGTTGTGCGCGGCCCCCTATATCCTGTACAAAAAACAAAAGGCCATCGTGAGCCAGGTGGTGGGCGAACTGAACAAAACCTTTAAAGGGCATTTCGCTGTCGGCGACAGTTATATTTCCCCATTCCGCCAGTTTCCGTATATTTCCGTTGACCTGAAAAATGTTCGCTTCTTCGCTTCAAAAGACACCTCAGCAAAACCAATGTATGAGGTGGCCGACTTCTATGTGGGCTTCAATATAAAGTCTATTCTTTCTGGGAACTACGAAGTGAAGCGCCTGCATATTGAGAACGGTCATCTCGATCTGGTGCAGCATGCAGATGGTTCACTCAATCTGCTCCTCGCGAAAGGTATGGATGGAAATGAATCAACCACGGATACTTCCACGTTTCATTTCGGACTGAAAGCGGCGACGTTGAAGAACATGGATGTTACTTACCTGAATGAAAAAGACAGTTTGTTGTTCGAATCCTATTTCTCCTCCGCAAAGGCTTCTTTCTCCATGAAGGAGCCACATCTTATGGCCGGATTTAATGGAGATATGGAATGGAACCTGGTGCAGAACGGCGATACCAGTTTCTTTAAACACAAGAAGATCAGTCTTTCTACCAAAATAGCTATAGATCAATCCACACAACAGGTCTCCATCGCGCCTAGCACATTGAATATGGATGGCGGCGTATTCGGGTTCTCCGGAAAAGTCGATCCGGACAATGATCTTTTCACCGACATAACATTGCAGGGCAATAAACCGGATTTCAACCTGATCCTTGCATTCGCGCCGGAAAACATCCGGGAGCTGTTCAGGCCTTATGCCAACCAGGGCAAAGTATTTTTCGATGCACAACTGAAAGGACATCTGGCACCCGGAAAAAAATATGCGCTTACCGCGAATTTCGGCTGCGACCAGGGTTATTTTCTGAACACGGTATCCGATAAAAAACTGGAGGACCTTGCGTTTAAAGGGAGCTTCTCCAACGGGAAAGACAGCACCTGGGCATCCGCCGAACTGAAAGTGGAAAACATGTACGCCAAACCAGGCACGGGCATCTTTCAGGGCGATCTTACCATTCAGAATTTTTCCGATCCGCATATCGCGGCGAAACTGCATTCCGACCTGAACCTCCAATTCCTGCAAGCATTCCTCGGCCTGGAAGCATTAGAGGGTATGAAGGGCCAGGTACTACTGGATATGGACTTCAACGAACTCGTCGATTTCGCACAGCCGGAAAACAGTCTGGTGCAACTGAAAAAAGGGATCGACAGCGAATTGCGTATCCGCGATTTCAGTTTTAACATGAAAGGAAACCGGCATCCGGTGGAGAAACTGAACCTCCACGCCCAGATGCGCAACGGCAGGGTGGAAGTGGATACTTTCCATTGTAAGATGGGCGCTTCGGACATTGCACTGAGTGGCTTCCTCAGTGATCTTCCCGCCATATTCCACCACCAGGAAAAACCCATCGAAATGGGCCTGCTGGTGCAATCAAAACTGCTTCGTTTGAACGAATTGCTGGCTGGCGATTCCAGCTCGCCAGCTTCGAAAGAAGAGATCAGTAACTTCTCCGCGAAAATGGCCTTCAAAACTTCAGTGGCCAATCTTACGAATTCTTCGGGTATACCAAAGGGTGAGTTCTTTATCGAAGATTTCTTCGCCAGATTAAAGCACTACCCACATACTTTCCATGACTTTCATGCCGACATACTCATCAACGACTCTATCCTTCAATTAAAAGATTTCACCGGGCAGATCGATACATCCGATTTTCATTTCTCCGGAAAACTCAGTAATTATCCACTGTGGCTGAAAGATGAAAAGAACGGCAGAACACGTTTTGAATTTGACCTGCGTAGCGATCTGATCAAACTCGAGAACCTTTTCAGTTACAATGGCGAAAACTATGTTCCGGAAGATTACCGCCACGAGGAATTGCGGGAACTGCACCTGAAGGGAGCAGCCGCCATTCAGTACAACAAAACCTTCCAGGGGGCTTTCCTGGTTTTCAATAAAGCAGAAGCTAAGTTGAAAGTGCATCCCATGAAATTTGAGGACTTCCAGGGCAGAGTTGTTTACGCAAAACAACGGTTACGTGTACGCGATTTTTATGGAAAGATGGGCAAGAGCGATCTGCGTGCCGATATAGACTGGTACCTCGGTGAAGATTCCCTGCTGATGAAGGAACACAACAAGATCACACTCTCCTCCGATTTTCTGGATGTGGACGCGTTGATGAATTACAAAGAACCTGCAAAACCAGTTCAGCACGATTCGGCTTTCAACATCTTCCAACTCCCGTTCACCTACGCAAAGCTGGACGCCGATATCAAAAAGCTGAACCACCACAAAATATGGCTGAAGGACCTGAAAGCCACATTGCGCATGCAACCCAACCATTACCTGTATGTAGATACCTTCGCCATGAAACTGACCGGCGGACAGTTCGCTGCGAAGGGCTATTTCAACGGTTCCGATCCAACGCATATCTACTTTAAAAGCACCATCTCCGTCAACAACCTTGATCTCGATAAAGCGCTTTTCCGCTTCGATAATTTCGGCCAGGATTACCAGTTGAACAAGAACCTTCATGGCATGTTGAGCGGCACAGTTAAAAGCACGTTCCTGATGCATCCCGACCTCGTGCCCATTCTTGAAAAATCTGAGGCTGAATTGGATATTTCTGTTACGGATGGGAGTCTGGTAGACTTTGCACCAATGCAGGCGATGTCTGCTTACTTTAAGGATAAGAATCTTCGTATGGTGCGCTTTGATACGTTGAAAAA
This sequence comes from uncultured Flavihumibacter sp., assembly GCA_946482545.1. The sequence continues at coordinate 23,057 of CAMLRX010000066.1, forward strand.
TACCCTGCATTTAAAAGATGCCACGCTGCATATTCCGCTGATGAACATCAACTCCTCATTGGGTTTTCTGGAGATCGGCGGGAAGCAGTCTTTGGATATGAATATGGAATACCTGGTTCGCGTGCCACTCAAACTGGTCACGCAAGTGGGCTGGCGCGCCTTGTTTGGAGGAAGAAAGAAGGAAGAAGTGGACCCTGAACAGGAGGATGCTATCGTGTACCGGGATATGGATAAAAAGATGGCTTTCCTGAGTGTACGGATCACGGGAAACCCTGATGATTATAAGGTTGCGTTGGGAAAGAAATAGGAACGGGGAATTGCAATCCAACTCCTGGAAGCCACTTTTCAGTATCGGACCAATCTGAATTATTTTCGTTTATTCATAATAGATAGACCTGTGTTAACATTTTGACAAATGTCAAAATATACACTTACAACACGTAGGTGTATTTTTTTATTTCAAATAGGGGTTACATTTGAATTGATCATTACATAGTAAATGTGTTCAATGGCAATCGGCCTTTTGGATGTTCATGTAGTCATTAACCCAATTAAAATCCAGTAGCATGTCAGGTCTTATCGTTCTCACCACTTCATATTCCACTATAGTGTAACAACATTCAATAGACTGTTGTTTTTGCGTGTTTCCACGCGCCGGTTTGCGCGTGGGCGGGCCATTTTATTGCTTAAAATTTGACTATGATAAATTTTACAAAACAAGTTTCCTTCTTTAAGTATTTTATTTGTTGTGTGGTGCTTTGTTGTTCTATCCTGCATACAAAAGCGGTTACACGCAATGTGAATTCTTATGCCACCTTAACCGCCGCTATTGCGGCTGCTTCTGATGGCGACATCATTTATTTTACGGATAACATTGTGGTGAGCGCCACTATCAGTGTTACAAAGGCACTTACGTTTCAGGGCAACAGTTTTACATTATCCGTGCCTGTTACAGGACTGAACGATGCAGGTGTTTTTAATGCTGACGCGTCCACCTTCAGGGTGTTTGATTTCAACGCCGCTTCAAAAACAATTACCCTGGAAAGACTCACCATTAAAGGAGGTGCCACCACAACGGACGGAGGTGCGCTTCAGATCGCAGCCAGCACGATAGTGATATTCGATCGTTGTACGATTTCGAATTCGCGTGGTCCATCCAGTGGCGGCGCCGGTGGTATATTGAACTTCGGTAACTGCTATCTGTACAGAACAACCATTTCCAGAAACGCTGCAGGTTACGGGGGTGGGTTCCTGAACTACGCCAACATGTTCATGGAGAACTGTACCGTGGTGGAGAACAGAAGTCTTTGCGCAAACTGCGGCGGCGGTGGCGGAAGCAATAATACTTCTGCTTCACGCATCTATGTAAACAATTCTATTTTTTCGAACAACACCTCTTCTGAGTTGGGTGGCGCGTTCAATAACTACCAGGGCGGCGCTTATTTCGTGAATACATCTTTTACAGGGAATGTGGTATATGGTAGTTACCGCGGGGGCGCCTACGCACACAATTCATCGAACCAGTCTTACCTTATAAACTGTCTTTTTGCTTACAACTATTGTAAAACCACGCCATCTTCACCCACAAATGCACCCACCAGCTATGTGCAGAATGATGTGGAAGGATACAGCGGTACCACTAACCTGTACTATTGCATTTTCACAGCCAATACGATCCGGTCAGGCGTAGGTACCAATACAGAAGTTATTGGCAACAATACGCACGCATTGGCAGCTGATGGTTCAAATAACGACCTCTTCACCGGTGGCGTGTATGATGTGATTACCGATGAGAACGGAAATCCATTTGGTACGGCTTCCGTGTTCCGTCCTTTCCTCGTGAACGTGAACGGGAATAGGGTGCCCACATTGAAAACAGGAAGTTATGCCGTTGGAAGAGGCAGCAATACAGGCTTTACAAATGGATCGGGTACGCCGGTAATCGGCTATCAGAATATGTCTACCAGCACTTGGGTTAACCTGTTGAGCAGTCCTGCCAGCAGCCACCAGGTAACTTCGGATATGACCGGTCAGGCACGCGCCACTACACCCACTGTTGGCGCGGTGGAAAGAATTGTGGACGACTACGTGATCTTCAAGATCAAAAACTCTACCGGAGGAACAGTGTCTGGCGCTTCCATCTTTGGGGAAGTGTATCCTTCCGGAACCACGGTTTCCATTACGGCGCTTCCTTCCACAGGGTACCAACTGACCAACTGGACGTATAACCTGGGTGGATCAGGAACTGTTTCAGGAAATCCGCTCAGTCTTGCCATCAATGAGAATACTACACTTACGCCTAATTTCGCCACTTCTTCCAATTATTCCATCACCTATATCGGTAACAGCAATACAAGCGGAATGGCTCCAGCGATCGCGCAATATGGCAATGGTGTAAATGGCACTATTGCGGGTAATACAGGAAGTCTGGCCAGAACATACTATGATTTCTCGGGCTGGAACACGTCCCCCAATGGGTCGGGAACGGATTATGCCGCTGGCGCTTCCTACACCGGAAATACTAACCTTACGCTGTATGCGAAGTGGTTGGCCAATGCCATTCCTCCGGAAACATTGCCAGTGTCCTGGTTGTCGTTCACCGCAACAAAAAAAGGTGCTGAAGTAACGCTCCAGTGGAGCACGGCGAGGGAAGAGAATACCTACAATTTTGATTTGGAACATAAAGCCAACAATGGCGAATGGACAAAGCTTGGTACTGTTAACGCTGCGGGCGAAAGCAATACAGTGAAAACCTACAGCTTCAACCATTCCCATCCCGCTACAGGCAACAACCAGTACAGAATCCTGCAACGCGACCTGGATGGACAAACAAGCTACAGCGCCATCAGAGTGATCCAATGGAATACGGCTCCTGTTACTTTCCGCGTGCTGAGCAATACCGGCAACAATAGCAGCGTAACGTTACAACTTTTTGAAGCCACACAACTGCGCCTTTACAATGGCGCCGGACAGGAAGTGTGGAAGAAAACACGTGCCGCGGGAACTTACAACGAGCAGTTCACAGGCCTCTCCGCCGGAATCTATTACCTCCAGGGGAATGGCCACACGGAGAAAATCGTAATAAGATAAGTCACTAAAAAGTTCATAGTTA